>CACYGL010000035.1 GCA_902773995.1 uncultured Coriobacteriaceae bacterium
TCATTCCGGCACCGCCCCGTCAACGTGGCTCAGTTCTCGTGACGGTACCGGCTCAAATATCGGTGACGGGGTGGTCCACTTCTAAGTGAAGCAATACACATGCAGGTAACCAAGCGAGACGGCCGCACAGAGGCCTACGACAGACAGAAAATCGCCCGCGCCATGGGCAAAGCACTCGCCGAGACGGGAGACCCCGTTGCCAGCGACGCGTCCGCGTTGGAGGCGCTCCTCTCACGAGTGGAGCAAGCCCTCGTCGCAACGGGCGCAACGGAGGTCGAGCAGATCCAGGACCTGGTAGAGCGCACGCTCATGGAAACCGGCCACTACGATGCGGCGAAGGCCTACATCCTCTACCGCCATCGCCGCGCGGAGCTGCGCGCCACCCGCCGCGCCATCTGCGCGCTGGCGCTCGCCGAGCCCGCAGGCACCGGCGCCAGCCAGCCCGCCGGCGCATCCGATGCCGCCCGCGACCTGGACGCCGTTCTCGCCAAGATCTCGCGCGACTTCGACTCCGCCACCTATCCTCTCTCTGCGCTCGCAGCCAAGTTCCAGGGCTTCGCCAAGCCCTCAATGTCCGCCGGCGACCGAGAAAATGCGCTGGTACGCGCCGCTGTCGAGCTCACGACGCCAGAGGCTCCCGCCTGGGGCCTCATCGCCGGCCGGCTCCTCTCCTTTGTCGCCCAGCGCCGCCTTGCCAAGGAGGAGCAGGCCCGCGGACTGACCAGCCTCTACGACAAAATCCGCTACCTCACCGACCAGGGCCTCTACGGCAGCTACATCCTCGAGAACTACTCGCGCGAGGAGATTGGCCAGGCCGCCTCCTGGATCGATCCCACACGTGACCAGCTTCTCGACTACCCCGGCCTCGACCTGCTGCTCAAGCGCTACGTGATATGCAGCCACGACCACGTGCCCCTGGAGTCCCCGCAGGAGATGTTCATGGGCATCGCGCTGCACCTCGCCCTGCGCGAGCGCCCTGAGGCGCGCATGGAGTGGGTACGCCGCTTCTACGACATGCTCAGCCGGCTCGAGGTCACCATGGCGACGCCCACCATGTCGAACGCGCGCAAGCCGCACCATCAGCTCTCAAGTTGCTTCATCGACACCGTGCCCGACAGCCTCGAGGGCATCTACCGCAGCGTGGACAACTTTGCCATGGTCTCGAAGTTTGGTGGCGGCATGGGCATGTACCTGGGAAAGGTTCGTGCCAAAGGCGGCAGCATCCGAGGATTCGAGGGCGCGGCGGGCGGCGTGGTGCGCTGGATCCGCGTGATCAACGACACCGCCGTCGCCGTTGACCAGCTCGGCGTCCGCGCGGGCGCCGTGGCGGTCTACCTGGACGCCTGGCATCGCGACCTGCCGGAATTCCTGCAGCTACGCACCAACAACGGAGACGACCGCATGAAGGCGCACGACGTCTTCCCGGCCGTCTGCTACCCAGACCTCTTCTGGCGCATGGCCGAGCAGGACCTCAACCAGGCCTGGCACCTCATGTGCCCTCACGACATCCTCACGGTAAAGGGCTACGCGCTGGAGGACTACTTTGGCGAGGAGTGGGAGCGCCGCTACCTCGAGTGCGTTGCCGACCCGCGCATCCCCAAGCGCACCGTCACGGTGAAGGATGTCGTGCGCCTGGTGCTGCGCAGCGCCGTCGAGACGGGCACGCCGTTCGCGTTCATGCGCGATACCGTGAACCGCGCTAACCCCAACCCGCATGCCGGCACGATCTACTGCTCCAACCTCTGCACCGAGATTGCCCAGAACACGAGCGAGATCCAGAGCGTCTCGCAGGAGGTCGTGACCACAGACGGCGACACCGTGGTGGTGACCACCACGCGCCCCGGCGACTTTGTGGTGTGCAACCTCGCGAGCCTCTCGCTGGGCCGCCTGCCCGTCGAGGACGACGCCCGCCTTGCTCGCACCATCCAGACTGCCGTGCGCGCGCTGGACAACGTGATTGACCTCAACTTCTACGCTCTCCCCTACGCCAAGGTCACCAACAGGCGCTACCGCTCGGTTGGCCTGGGCGTCTCGGGCTACCACCACATGCTGGCCAAGCGCGGCATCATGTGGGAGAGCGAGGAGCACCTGCGCTTTGCCGATGACGTCTTCGAGCGCATCAACCGCCACGCCATCGAGGCCTCCTGCCAGCTGGCCGAGGAGCGTGGCGCGTACGAGAAGTTCGAGGGCTCGGACTGGCAGACAGGAGCATACTTCGAGAAGCGCGGCTACACGTCGCCAAGCTGGCACGCGCTTGCCGAGCGCGTGGCCGCACACGGGATACGCAACGCGTACCTGCTCGCCGTTGCCCCCACCAGCTCGACCTCAATCATCGCTGGCACAACGGCCGGGCTCGATCCCGTCATGCGCAAGTTCTTCCTGGAGGAGAAGAAGGGCTCCATGCTGCCGCGCGTGGCGCCCGAGCTCTCGCCCAAGACCTGGTGGTACTACAAGCCAGCGCACATGATCGACCAGACGTGGAGCATGCGCGCCGCGGGCGTGCGCCAGCGCCACATCGACCAGGCGCAGTCGGTGAACCTCTACATCACTAACGAGTACACCATGCGACAGGTACTGGGCCTCTATCTCGAGGCGTGGCGTAACGGCGTCAAGACCGTCTACTACGTGCGCAGCAAGTCGCTCGAGGTCGAGGAGTGCGAGAGCTGCTCCAGCTAGCCGCGCCGCGCCCCCACGCGCCGCGCGCCCCATCCCACTCGCCACACGAAAGGACACCCATGCAGCAAGCAAACAGCACGCGCCTCTCGCCCAAAGCGCTCTTCAACCCCAACGGCGACACCGACGTTCGCGCGCGACGCCTCATCGGCGGCAACACCACCAACCTCAACGACTTCAACAACGTGAAGTACGCCTGGACCACGGACTGGTACCGCCAGGCCATGAACAACTTCTGGATCCCCGAGGAGATCAACCTCTCGCAGGACGTGAAGGACTACCCCAACCTCCTGCCGGCGGAGCGCTCCGCGTACGACAAGATCCTCTCGTTTCTCGTCTTCCTCGACTCGCTGCAAACGGCCAACCTGCCCAGCATCGGCGAGTTCATCACGGCAAACGAGGTCAACCTGTGCCTGCACATCCAGACCTTCCAGGAGTGCGTGCACTCGCAGAGCTACTCGTACATGCTCGACACCATCTGCAGCCCCGAGCAGCGCAACGACATCCTTTACCAGTGGAAGACCGACGAGCACCTGCTGGCGAGAAACACGTTCATCGGCAACCTCTACAACGAGTTCCAGAAGCACCAGGATGCGCCGACGCTGCTGCGCGTGATGATGGCGAACTTCATCCTCGAAGGCGTGTACTTCTACTCGGGCTTCATGTTCTTCTACAACCTGGCGAGAAACGGCAAGATGCCCGGCAGCGCTCAGGAGATCCGCTACATCAACCGCGACGAGAACACCCACCTGTGGCTCTTCCGCAACATGATCCTAGAGCTGCAGCGAGAGGAACCGCAGCTCTTCACCGAGGAGGCTGTGGCCGATCTGAGAGCCATGCTCGAGGAGGGCGTGCGCCAGGAGATTGCCTGGGGCCGGTACGTGATTGGCGAGAGCATCCCCGGTCTCACGGGACAGCAGGTGAGCGACTACATCCACTACCTGGGGAACCTTCGCTGGAGTTCGCTCGGGATGGGGCAGCTCTATCCGGAGTTTTCCGAGGAGCCGGCGGACATGGCCTGGGTCTCGCAGTACAGCAACGCCAACATGGTGAAGACGGACTTCTTCGAGGCGCGCTCGACCGCCTACGCAAAGTCGACCGCCCTGGTGGACGACCTGTAGGGGCGCGGGCGATTGCGGCGCGCCCTGGGCGCGATGGGGGCGCACGGCGCGCCCTGGGCTACCATGGGGGGCGGGCAAGCAAGCAAAGGAGAGGCATGTCAGCAGAGAAGCACGCCAAGACAAAGACGCACGTCAAACTTCGCCGCATCGCGCTGGCGCTACTCGCAGCGCTCGCGGTTGTCGTGGTTGCGTTTCTCGTCTACGCAAGCACGTACTCGCGGGCAACCTCGCGCGCCCAGGCGGCGCTTGCTGGAAGCGACACCGTCCGTGTGACCGCCACCCAAAACGGTTACCTCTTTGATGGACCTGGAACACAGGACGCGCTGGTCTTCTACCCCGGCGGCAAGGTCCAGTGCGAGGCGTACGCGGCTCAGCTGGAGGCCATTGCCGAGAGGGGCACCGATGTCTTTCTCGTGCACATGCCACTCAACTTTGCGTTTCTTAACATGAATGCCGCAGATGCCATTATCGACAGCAACGACTACCACTACGACCACTGGTACGTGGGCGGGCACTCGCTTGGCGGTGCGATGGCGGCCGTCTACGCCGCCGACCACACCGCCAAGCTTGACGGCCTGGTGGTTCTCGCCGCGTACCCCACCAAGAGCCTGCGTGCGCCGGGCTTTAGGATGCTCTCCGTCTATGGATCCGAGGACGGCCAGGTAGACAAGCTGCGATCGCATGCGGACCTGCAGCCAGACGACTACACGGAGCTGGTCATCGAGGGCGGCAACCATGCTCAGTTTGGCGACTACGGAACGCAGGACGGGGACGGCGCCGCGACCATAAGCGCAGAGGAGCAGCAGGAGCTCGCCGCGGATGCCGTGGCCTCGTTCACGCAGCAGGGCGAGTAGGGCCGGTGCGAGAAGGGCACGCGCGAGAAGTCCCCTACCGCCGTGCCCGACCCTGTAGCGCCAGCATCACAACACCGAGCAGCGCAATGGCCACGCCGCTTATGCCAAACCAGGCATTCACGCCAAGCGCCTCTGCCACCGGAGAGGCAATCGCCAGCCCTATGGGCGTTGACACCATCGAGACAATCTGGAACGCCGAGAAGGCCCGGCCAAGCTTCTCGGGCGCGATGCTCTTCTGCATGTACGCCACAATGGGCACGTCGTAGCAGGTCGCGGTTGCCCCCATTGCACCGCAGAGCACCGCAAACGCCACCCATCCGCCAAAGCTCTGGGGCAGGAGGCCGGAGGCGATGCAGGTCGCGCCCAACGCGACCGTTGCCAAGAAGGACGCGTGCACCTCGTCCTTGATGTTGGTCTTTGCAACCGCAATGCCCGCCACCAACATGCCGAGCGCCCAGCTCATCTCGACAAGACTTCCCTCAAAGGCCCCAAGCCCAAAGTAGTTGCTGGTCATGAGCGGATAGAAGGACGAAAGCGGCATAAAGAAGACCATGAACACGAGAAAGGAGACAATGACCTGCGTAAGCACGCGGTCTTCCCAGAAGACCGCAAGGCCATCCCTAAGCTCGCGGACGGGATGGAGCTTGGGGCGCTCCCCCTCCGCGCGGTGATCGCTCACGGGAACAACGCCCAGGGCGATGGCGGCGACAAGCGCGCCAACAAGATCCGTCACCAGGATGACCGGCAGTGGAAGCGCTGCAAACAACAGACCGCCAACGACGGGTCCCAGAACGTACGAGGCGCTGCTTATGGCCTGCGACATGCCACCGGCCTCAACAAGGGACTCGGCCGGGACAATCTGCGGGACCATTGCCTGCATCGCGGGGGCCTGGAACGAGGTCGCTGCCGCACGGGCTGCGAGAAGCGCGATCACCGCCGCAACCGAGATTCCCCACGCGCCCATAGCCAGCGCAAACGCCGTCGCCATGATGCCGGCGGCAAGGTCGGCCGCAATGCAGACACGCTTGCGGTTGTGGCGATCGGCCACGATGCCCGCAGCCGGCGAGAGGAGCGCGCCGGGCAGAAAGGCGGCCAGGCCCGCAAGTCCCATCGCAGCAGGTGACGCGGTTTCCTGCGCAAGGTACCAGATCAGCGCAAACTGCACGGCCGAGCTTCCCACCTGAGAGACGGCCTGTCCCGCCAGGATGGTGTAGTACGGGCGCCGCCACGTAGCGCTGGGGGCCGCGCTTCCCTGCGGCGCATTGGTTGTCTGCTCGTCCACGTTGCGGCTCCGTTCCTCTCGCCAAAGCGGTAAAGGGGCGAGAATATAACACTCGTGTTGCCAGGTGTCCAGGACGCGCGGCGGGCGCGCGGCGGCGTACCATATGACCGTTAGGCAACGCAACGCTTGGAGGATGCATGGGCGAACTCACACTGGAGGAGCGCGCACAGAAGATCATCAACGCCTGTCTGGACGAGAAGAGCGCGAGTCCCTACATGGTCTTCCGCAACGTTGCGCACAGCGACTTTGTCCGCATGCACGGACCCGAGCACCACGTTCTGGATGGCGCAGCCGTGCTCACTGCGTACCGCAACGCCGGCGGTGACGTTGACCTCCCTGCGGCACTCTCCGAGCTCATGTCGCGCGGCCTGCAGATGCCGGGCGCTATGTGCGGTCGCTGGGGCGTGTGCGGCGCCACGGCATCTGTGGGCGCAGCGCTCTCGATCCTTGAGGGAACCGGTCCTCTCACGAACGACGACTCGTGGGGCAGCCACATGGTGTACACGTCCCGCGCGCTCGAGGCCCTCTCGCGCATAGGCGGGCCGCGCTGCTGCAAGCGCGACGCATACGTCTCGCTGGAAACCGCCGTCGACTACATTCGCGAACGCTTTGGCGTGCGCCTCGAGAAAGATGACATCAGCTGCGAGTTCCACCAGCAGAACGCCCAGTGCCTGGGCGTGCGGTGCCCGTTCTATCCCAATCACTGAGACATCACGGGCGTGCGCTCGTGGCCTCTTACTACGCAAGATCCTTGCGTCGCGCGTCGTGGTTCTCGGCGCTCGGTTCGTGCACGTTTCGCCCGTTTCGGGTAGCCTGTGATACGCGAGCTGCAGCTCCGCGCACCGGCGCAAGCCGGGGCGAGAAGCCCGCGTCAACCTTCCACTAGGCAACCTCAAAACGGATGAGGCGAGAAGATGCACATACCCGAGAACTACCTCAGCCCTTCCACCTGCGGGGTCATGGGAGTCGTGATGGTGCCGGTGTGGCTGCACGCCGCCCGCAAGGTTCGCGAGACCGTCCCACGCGAGAAGGTCCCCCTGCTGGGGGTAGCCGCGGCGTTCAGTTTCCTCGCCATGATGTTCAACGTGCCGATTCCTGGCGGCACCACCGGCCACGCCGTGTGCGGCACCCTTGTGGCGATACTCTTCGGCCCCTGGGCGGCGGTGCTCTCGATATCCATCGCCCTCGTCATCCAAGCCGTCCTCTTTGGCGACGGAGGCATTCTCGCCCTGGGCGCCAACTGCTTCAACATGGCGTTCGTGCTGCCCATGGTTGGCTACGGCATATACGTGCTGGTCATGCGCGCCTTCGCGAGCAGGTCGTCCGCCGGTGGGTCCCAGGCGCACCGGAACGCCGCCCAGGCGCCAACGCTCGAGCTTGTTGCCGCTGGCGTGGGGTCGTACGTGGGCATCAACGCCGCCGCCCTGTGCGCGGCCATCGAGTTTGGCATCCAGCCGCTGCTCTTCTCGAACGCGGCGGGACAGGCCCTGTACTGCCCCTACCCGCTGTGGGTCTCCATTCCCGCCATGCTCGCCGGGCACCTTACGGTGGCCGGCGCCGCCGAGGCAATCTTCACGGTGGGGATTCTCGCCTACGTGCGGAAGGTCGCTCCCTCCTTTGGAGCGGGCAGCGCGCTTGTCACCACAGGCAGCTTCGCGAACGGTGAGGCCCTCCCCCAGTCCCAGGTGCGCAGGGCTCGCGCGGGTCTCGCCGCACTGCTGGTGGCACTCGTTGTCCTCACGCCGCTGGGGCTTCTCGCCACGGGCGGCGCCTGGGGCGAATGGGCAACCGAGGACATCGCCGAGAGCGTCGGCTATACCCCCGCGGGCATGGCCACAGGCTGGGAGTGGAGCTCGCTCCTGCCGGACTACTCGCTTGGCGCCCTGCCCGACTGGGCCGGCTACGTGCTCTCTGCCGTCATTGGAGTCGCTCTGCTCGTCATTGTGTTTCGCGCGATAGCCGCCGGAATGAAGTCGAAGGTGGACTTTGGAACCAGGTAGCGACAGGCCATCACCAAGCGGCGCACCAGCACCGGAGCGCTCGCTTCCCTCCTGGCTTGCCCAGCCGGAGGCATATAAGCCCGCCTCCGACCGTGACGGCTTTGTGCAGAAGAGCCTGCTGTCGCTCACTGGGGTGCTCTCGCGCCTGCGCATTGACGACGGGCAGACCACGCCCTTCTCGCCCTCGGCGCCCGTGAAGCTCGCCTGCGGCCTCGCACTCATCCTCATGACGTCGCTCAGCTCTAACTTTGCGTTCACGCTGGTCATGACGGCGGCAGTGCTGCTGAGGATGGCCATCCTGCCGTCCAAGGCGCTACGTCGCGCCGTCGGCGTGTCGTTCACCGCGGCCGGCGTGAGCGCCTTGGTCATGCTTCCTGCGTTTCTCGTTGGCCAGCCACAATCGGCACTGCTCGTGGGGACAAAGGTGCTGGTCTGCGTGGGGGTCGCTATGGTTGTCGCGCTCTCGACGCCCGTCCACCAGCTGACGGGGGCCCTTCGCACCTACCACGTCTCGAACCTGGTGATCATGACCTTCGAGCTAGCGCTCAAGAACATCGTGACGCTGGGCAGCGTTGCCACCGAGGTGCTGCGCGCGCTTGATCTGCGCAGCGTTGGCAAGAACCGCTCGAAGGGCGCCTCCATGGGCGGCGTGGGCGGCGTGACGTTCCTCAAGGCCAACAAGGCGGCGCGCACAACCGCCGACGCCATGCGCTGCCGCGGGTTCGAGGGCGAGTACCAAGCCGTCCCGCGCGATGCCTACAAGCGCGTCGACATCGCCTGGATCCTTGCCGTAGCGGCCGTTTGCGTCCTTTTCGTCTACCTGCAGGGGGTGGCCTAGCATGGTCCATACCTCAACGCACCCGCAGTCGCTGCACCATCCCCAGCACGAGAGTTCCCACCCCCTGATGGAGTTTCGCGACTTCTGCTTTGCGTACGAGGACCGCCCCGTCCTCTCGCACATCGACCTCACCATTGACGCCGGCGACTCCGTCGTCCTCATGGGCGACAACGGCTCCGGCAAGTCGACGCTGCTCAAGGCCATGTGCGGCCTCGTCTTTCCCCAGGAGGGCAGCTACCTCTTTGACGGCAGGGTTGTGGACAGCGCCAGTATGAGCAATCCCGCGTTCTCAAAGTCGCTGCACCAGCGGGTGGGGTTCATCTTCCAGGACTCCGACTCCCAGCTCTTCTGCGCAAGCGTCGAGGAGGAGATCGCCTTTGGGCCGCGACAGATGCAGTTCGACGAGGCCGAGGTGAGCCGCCGCGTAGACGACGTGTGCCAGCTCCTGGGCATCGACCACCTGCGCAGCCGCGCGCCCTACAACCTCTCGGGCGGCGAGCAGAAGAAGGTGGCCATAGCCTGCGTGCTCTCCATGAACCCCGACGCCTACTGCTTTGACGAGTCGCTCAACGGCCTTGACCAGCGCACGCGCGAGTGGCTGCTGGGCTTTCTGCGCCAGCTCAAGGGCGCAGGCAAGACGCTCGTAGTGGCGACGCACGACCAGTCCCTTGCCGACGAGGTCGCCGACTACTTTGTGTACTTTGGCGACTACCATGGCTACGAGGACCGTCCCCACATTCACCTCAACCGCTAGCGGAAGGCAGCATCATGAACGACTTTGTTTTCCAGTCCCCCACGCGCTTCGTGTTTGGCCGTGGCTATGCCGATAAGATTGGCGAGGAGGTCGCTGCCCTCGGGGCCAAGCGCGTCCTTCTGGTGTACGGCGGCGGCTCTGTGGTGAGGACGGGGCTTCTCGCCCGTGTGACCGCATCGCTCGACGCCGCCGGCGTCACTCACGTGGAGCTTTCCGGCGTGCGTCCCAACCCCGAGGTTGGCCTGGTGCGCAAGGGCATCGAGGTCGCACGCGCCGAGAAGGTCGACCTCGTCCTCGCCGTGGGCGGCGGCTCTGTGATCGACTGCTCGAAGGCAATCGCGTTTGGCACCCCCTACCAGGGCGACGTTTGGGATTTCTTCTCGAAGAAGGCAGCCATTGGCGCCTGCCTGCCGGTGGCGTGCGTGCTCACCATCCCCGCCGCGGGCTCCGAGGCCTCGGCATCCTGCGTCATTAGCAACGACACGCTCAACCTCAAGCGCGGCGTGAACGGCGACGTCTTTCGTCCGCGCGTGGCCGTCCTCGATCCCGAGGTCACCTTCACGCTGCCGCAGTACCAGACGGCGGCGGGCGCGGTGGACATCATCTGCCACATTTGCGAGCGCTTCTTTAGCGGCGCAGGTCCTGTTCCCGTGACCGACAACATCGCCTGCGGCATCATCCGCGCGGTGATCGACGCCGCCAACACCGTGGCCGAGAAGCCCGACGACTACGACGCGCGCGCAACAATCATGTGGTCGGGCACGCTCGCCCACAACGACCTCTGCGGGTGCGGGCGCTCCTCCGCGCCGGAGAAGCGCGCCGGCGGCTGGGAGAGCCACGGCCTGGAGCACGAGATCTCCGCGCACCGTCCCGAGGTCACGCACGGCGCTGGCCTGGCCGTGATTCTCCCCGCCTGGATGCGCTACGTGTGGCGCTCGAACCCGGAGCGCTTCCTTACCTTTGCCCAGGGCGTCTTTGACGTGGAGCCGGTGGACGAGACGGACGAGGCAACCGAGGACGCCATCACCTTTGCCATCGACGAGCTGCAGCGCTTCTTTGTGGGGCTGGGCATGCCGCGCACGCTGGGCGACCTTGGACTTGCCCCGGAGGAGGTCGACGGCTGGCTGGAGACCCTGCGCCAGAACAAGGGCGAGCGCTTTGGCGAGCTCAGGCCGCTTACCATGGACGACGCACGCGCAATCTACCTCTCGGCGTTCTAGGGGCACCGGGACGCGCCGTGGTACTCCCGGCGCGTCTTAGCGAACCCCCTCGTAGTGCGTCCACATCCGTACGACCCTCACGACACCGTCGTACCGCACCCCGTCCTTATCGACGGGCTCGCGTTGCACGGAGTAGACAAAGCGGTGCTGAAGGCTGATTCTCCTCGAGTAGAGACCGGAAAGGCTTCCTACCAGCGCTTCGTATGCGGGTGGCGTACCAAAGGGGTTCTCGCGAACCACCTCCACAAGCGCCTTAGCCTTCTCGTCGAGCCCGGCCGCCTTCAACCTCTTGGCGTCCTTCGCAGCCTGGCGGGTGAACTCTACATACCACATGGCGTTACCAGTCGAGGTCGGACTCGGAGACGCAGTTCTCCTCCGGCTCGTCACGCCCCTCGATGAGCGACTCGGCCATGCCGGGGATACCCATGAGGTAGAGGGTCTCCTCTATTGACGCCCACTCGTCCTCGCCGACGAGCACCGCGCCCTTTCCCCTGTTGTTCGTGATGGCTATGGGAGTGCAGTCCTCATTGACGCGGTCAATGGTGTTGTAGAGGTCCTTGCGGAGAGCGGTTGCGCTGATCGATGTCATAGAATGCCTCCCCGTGCTTTTCAGAGCGTACGCTTTAACGTACGGAATTATACCCGAGAAGTGCGGTGACGAGCAGAGCGCCAGCCCACAACGGCCAGCACCGCCTTGGGGTCCTTGAGAGCCCCATTACAGTCTGAGACGGTTTCCCGTAGGCTGATTGATGGCCCCGGCGACGGCCGGGGGGCTATCTTCTTGTCAGCCCTGCGGGGCCGCCGACCGG
>CACYGL010000036.1 GCA_902773995.1 uncultured Coriobacteriaceae bacterium
CGCTAAGCGGCATGCCTTGCCGAACATGAAAACTCGCAGTGCCAGGCCTGAAAGTTTTGCGTGCCACCCATGAAACTACGGTCTTGACGAAAACACCCAAGGAGGCCCCATGTGGAAGTGCCCCAAGTGCGGACGCGAGTTCGCGCGCGCAAACCAGTCCCACTACTGCGGCGATAAGCCCCTCACCGTCGACGAATACATCGCCCAGCAGTCGGAAGAGGTGCGCCCGGACCTTCTCCAAGTAAGAGGCGTTCTGCGAGCCGCCCTTCCCAACGCAGAGGAGAGGATCTCCTGGAGCATGCCCACCTACTGGCAGGGACGCAACCTCATCCACTTTGCCGCCAACAAGCGCCACATCGGGCTTTACCCCGGGGATGCTGCGGTTGCGCGCTTCGCAAGCGAGCTAAACGGCCGGTACGCCTACAGCAAGGGGAGCATCCGCATCCCCTACGGCCAGGTCGACGCCGACCTCATCGCGCGCATTGCCGCATGGTGCCTCGACGAGATGAAGTCCCAAAACCCCAGGTAGAAGCCGGCTGTTGATTGGGCCCGGAGCATGCGTGCCCCTCGCAAGGAGTATGCCGGAGGCACGTCTGCCCGTCTGGGGCCGCATGCCTGCACAAAAAACGACATTGACGGCCCAAATTCGAGGCTCTGCTTAGTATCACCCCGCAGGTGCCATTTCTCTACCTGCGGTTCCGCAAAAAGTTAAAGTGTTCGTACTCGGCGTTTCGCCAAAATAGGCCGTCAACCGCAATTTTTGAGCAGAGGTCCCCCCGCAGAGCTCCTTCTAACCCTGTGCATGGCCCCACATTCTCCCAATATTGGCGCGTTTCTCCGGATTATTGACTGATTGACGCAAAATACCGGGTTTTAAGGCTGCATATACTAGGGCCAATCCCGGGAGGCAAGAACAGCACACGTCTTAGTCGCATTCCATCAAGGAGGCGCCATGGGTTCCATTCTCATTGGACTCATTCCCGCACTTGGCTGGGGCTTCCAAGGCATCATCATGCAAAAGATCGGGGGCACTACCGCCAACAAGCAGATGGGCATGGTGCTCACGGCCCTTGTCATGAGCATCGTCGTTGCCCTGGTAGACCCCATTGCCTGGAGTCCCGCGCTCATCGCAGCAGCGGCCGTAAACGGAATCCCCTGGGCCATCGCCCAGATTCTGCAAATCAAAAGTTTTGACTATCTAGGCGTATCTCGAGCCATGCCGCTCACCTCTGGCATGCAGCTCATCCTTACCTCGGTCATAGGCGCGTTCTACTTCAACGAGTGGCCGCATGCCTGGCAGATGGGCGTGGGCTTTGCCGGCATCGTGCTCATCATCGTGGGAACCGTGCTTACCACCTACACCGAGGCCGGCCAGGAAACCACCAGCAAGTCCGACATCCGCAAGGGCGTCATCATCACCGCCATCTCCTCGGCGCTGTACGTGGCATACGCCACGGCGGCCAGGTTCTTCAACGTGGACAGCTTCCAGATCCTGCTCCCACAGGCGCTGTTCATGCTCGCCGCCACGATTGTCATCTCCATCATCGTGAGCAAGCGCGATTCCGTCGACGGCGTCTTTGGCCGCGTCGAGGGCGTGTTTGGCCTCAAGTCCTGGCAGAACATGCTCACCGGCGTCCTGTGGTCCGTCGCAAACATCGCGGTCCTCTTCTCCAACCAGGTCAACGGCGTGGCCGTGGGCTGGACGCTCGCGAACATGAACCTCATCTTCGCCACGCTCGGCGGCCTGTTCATCCTCCACGAGAAGAAGACCCCCAAGGAGCTCAAGTTTGTTATCGCTGGCATGATCATCATCGCCGCAGGTGGCATCGCCATTGGCGCCACAAAGCTCGGCTAGAAGCCCGTTCGAACAGCAAGAAACCCATGTGCCGCATCAGCGGCAGAGAGGAGCACCCATGTCCATCACGCACAACAAGTACGACTTCGACGGCAAGGTTGTTATTGTCACAGGCTGCGCCCGCGGCATTGGCCGCGCGATCGCCCGCGCCTTCGCCGAGAACGGCGCCAAGGTCGCAGGCGCCGACCTCAACGTCGACGGCGTGCGCGAGACCCTCGCCGGCTTCCCGGACTGTACGGCCTACTCCGTCAACATCGCCGACGAGGCCGCCTGCAAGGCATTCGTGGACGAGGTGGTCGATCACTACGGTCGTCTCGACGTCCTCATGAACAACGCCGGCATCTTCTGCCAGGCACCCGTCACCGACATGAGCGCCGCAGACTGGCACAAGATGTTCTCCGTGAACGTTGACAGCCTCTTCTACCTCACCAAGTACGCCATGCCCCACCTGCTCAAGACCAAGGGCAACGTGGTGCAGACGGCAAGCGTCAACGGCCTGGGCGGCGACTACATGTCCTGGGCATACAACGCCACCAAGCACGCCGTGGTGGGCATGGTGCGCAGCCTCTGCATCGACTACGGCCCCAAGGGCGTCCGCATCAACGCCGTTGCCCCGGCCATGACCGCCACCGACATGAACCGCAGCGTCTGGACCGTCCCCGAGAAGGTCGCGCCGTTCATCGAGCGCATCCCTATGGCGCGCATCGGCCAGGTGGAGGACATCGCCCGCGCGGTTATGTTCCTGGCGTCGGAGGACGCGGCGTACATCACGGGCCAGGTACTCTGCGTGGACGGCGGCGTCACGGCTTCCGACGGCCAGGCGCCCGGCGAGTACGACGAGAAGATCTAGACTCGGCGCATCGCGCTCTGAGAGGGGCTGCCCCGGAGCTTCCGGCGGCGGCCCCTCTCCCCTATTGCGACGAGAAACGCTTGCGGTACGAGGAGGGCGACTCGTCCAGCTGCGCCACGAACAGGCGGTAGAGCGCGTCTGCCCCGGAGAGCCCCACGCGCGACGCCACGACCGGCATCGGCAGGTCCGTCTGGACAAGGAGCAAGGTCGCAAGTTCCAGGCGCTGTGCGAGAAGCCATTCCTTGGGTGTCTCGCCAATGGACTCGAGGAAGTGCCGCTGGAAGGTGCGAACGCTTACGCCGCCCAGGCGCGCCATCGACGCCACCGTCCACGGGCGCGAGAGGTTCGCGCTCACAATCTTGCAGACCTGCTCGACGTCCTTGCCCCGGCGCTCAACCTCGGGCGTGTCGGGCATGCCAAAGGCGTCGCTTCTCGTGCCAAGCGGCCGCGGGTTCCACAGGCTCATCGCCTCGGCTACCTGCGACGCAACCACGGGGCCAGAGAGGTGCGAGGCGAGCGAGAGGCAGAGGTCCAGGCCGGACGCCCCGCCCGCGGACGTCCATATGCCGCGCGTGCGATCGTGCGTGAAGATGGCGTCCTCGTCCAGCAGCGCCGCGGGGAACAGCAGACAGAACTCGGCCGAGAAGGCATGATGGGTCGTGCAGCGCACACCGTCGAGAAGTCCGGCCGCCCCCAGCACAAACGCACCGGTCCCAAGCGAGGCCACCTCGGCGCCGTTACGCGCGGACTCGCGGAGCCAGGCGATTGTCTCGTCCGTCTCGTCTGACTGGATGGCGCGGCACGGGTCCACAAAACCGGGAACGCACACCAGGTCGGGGGTGGTGTCGCACGCGCGGAGCGGCGTGGTTGCGGCAGAGAGGCCATGGTCGAGCGAGGCGGAGCTTCCCGTGGAAGCAAAGGTGAGCTCGCAGGGCGCCTGGCCCTTGAGCGGGGCGCCGTTGCCAAAGACTTGGATCACATTGGCCAGGTCGTGCGTCCACATGCCATCCATGAGGAGGGCGACCACGCGCGGAACTCGAGAGGCACGGCGGCTCTGCGTGGTTTGCGTTGCTGCGGCATTTGGCATGGGTACGCCTTGCCTCAGGCACCCACGACGCCGGTAACAGCGCGCAGGTCCCCCTCGCTTGTGCCGCGGCGCCACGCCACGCGGACGGTGAAGTTGTTGGCACCAGCGTCTCGCCTGTGGGCCACGGGGTCTGCTGTCACGGTGACGGTGGCGGCGTCGGGGTCCAGGCGGTACGTGGGCGCGGGCGCACCGGCGGCGACGAGCGCCACGCCAATGGTAACGCCTGCCGTCTGGTACACGCGCCAAGCCCCGCGCTCGCTTGCCCCCTGCGCGACCGCAGGGCCAAAGCCGTACCGAAGCACGACCTTCTCGCCAACCGAGAGCGGCAGCACGTCCGCCTCCAGCGTGAACCCGCCGTCCGACTCGTCGCGCGCCTCAAACGGGTACGGCTCGCCTGCCGACTCCATGCTCACCGCGCCCGCCGGCGTCTGGAGCTCGATTGCCATGTCGCCCAGGATCACGCGCGCCTTGCGGTACTTGCGGAGTCGCGCGATGTCCTTTGGCCCCACCTCGTACAGGCGCGTGAGGTCGCTGTTGTGGCGCAGGTCGGCCACCTTAACGCGGCACGCGATGGGATTCTCGCCCACGGTTCGAACGTAATCCAGGTAGGGCACACCATCCTTGTGGGTGAGGAGCTGCACCGCGGCCAGTGCTTCTGGCGAGATACCCAGGGCGAGAAGGTCCTCCGGGGTAGCTCCACAGTCCTCCATCACGTCGTGGAGAAGCGCGACGCAGGTCTCGTCCTCGGTGGACATCTGCTCCGCGAGGTGCAGCGGGTGGTTGACGTAGGGCAGGCCCGCCTTGTCCAGCTGGCCGGCGTGCGCGTTGTAGCAGAACCTGATCGCGTTCTTCGTGACGGGCGTGTACAGCACGGCTTTGTCGGCTCTATGCTACGCGTTCGGCAATCCGCAGGAGGTCAGCCGGTCAGAAACCCCACACTGAAGAAAACCTCACACGTGATATTTCGTTATTGATTTTCGCTACCTATCAACTGGCCTTTTGTCTTCTCTAATCAAATAGTAAATATCACGTGTGAGGTTTGCCAATTCGAGGGAGCCGGACGCTGCAAGTGGGCACTCTTGGAACTACGCACGGTCGCAGGCGAGAGGGGCAAAAGCCCAGCAATCCACAAACCTGAATCGCGACCGTGCGTAGTTCAGGAAGCCGAGAACAGCCCGGGAGACCGAGAACCGCGCAGACAACCGAGACCACTGCACCCAACACAACAAAGGCGCAGCATCCGCCAATAATCGGCGGGCGCTACGCCCAACCTTCTTCAGCACATGTAGCTCCCGAATTCGCTCCTGTAGCTACTCCGAGCAAATAGCAATCGACGCGCTGCAGCCCAGCCTGTCGGCACCAGCCGCAATAAGAGCTTCCGCCTCCTCGCGGGTGTGAATGCCGCCCGACGCCTTAATCTTGCAACGGTCACCAACGGTGCGCTTCATGATCTCAACGTCGTGCACGGTTGCACCGCCCGTAGAGAATCCAGTAGACGTCTTCACGAAGCTAGCCCCAGCCTCGATGGCACACTCGCATGCGCTGGCAATCTGCTCGTCGCCAAGCAGGCAGCACTCTAGAATCACCTTGACCGGATGGCCCTGCGCCGCTTCCACCACTGCAGCAATATCCTTCTTGCAGTAATCGGTGTCCCCCGCAATAAAGTGGCCAACGTTCAGCACCATGTCGATCTCTGCCGCGCCGTCCTTCACAGCCTGGCTGGCCTCCGCCACCTTGGCAGCAGTGGAGCAGGCGCCCAAGGGGAATCCAATGCAGGTAGTGACCCCAACGCCCGACCCAGCCAGCAAATCAGAGCAAAGCACCGTCCAGCAAGAATTGATGGACACGGTCTTGAACTGATATTCCTTCGCCTCGGCGCAGAGACGACGCAAGTCTGCCTCCGTGGCGTTTTGCTTCAGCAGAGTATGATCAATGTACCCATTGAGTTTCATGGGTTAGCCCCCTTCCCTTGGTTGTCACGCACCCACAGAGCTAAGGTACGCGACCTTACTTAACTAGAGACATTTCGAGGTAGTACAGGTTCGAGCGATACTTCCAAACGCCGTACTCGCGAGGGATGCCGTTGGCATCAAAAGAGACGCGCGTAATAACGAGAAGAGGAAAACCAGGCTCCACATGCAGGATTGCCGCCGTCTCCTCGTCAGCCCCCGTGGACCTCATTATCTGAGTAGCCCGAGTCCAGGATACGTGGAGCACGTTCTTGTAATACGCACGGAGCGACTCCTTGGAGAAGTCATGCTCTGGCGCACTGGGAACGTAGCTTGCCTCTAGGCAAACGGTCTCGCGATAGTATGGCGTTTCCCCCTTGCACCTAACTCGGTCAAGGCGAAAGAGCGGCGTATCAAGGGGAAGATTGAGGGCCCCCGAGGCTTTGGAGTCCGCGAGCACCACACCAGAACTTAATATGCGCTTCTCAACTTTTCCGACCGCGTTGGTTGTTGGGTCGTCTATCAATTTCAGGGCGGAAGAGGTCCAATTGAGCGCCGTCTTTGGGCGAGTTGCAACAACGACGGACCCTACTCCACGCCTGCGTTCAATAAGGCCGTCATCCACCAGCATCCGCATTGCCTTACGAGCGGTTTCTCGGCTAATTCCAAACTGCTCCACAAGCCTTGTCTCTGACGGAACAAGGTCGCCAACCGCCAGGGAACCACCCGTGATTTCCTGGAAGAGTATGTCATACAGTTGGTAGTACAGCTGCTCATGGGAGGATGGATCGAGTGACCTTGTCTCTGTTATTGCTATTCCCATGATACATGCTCGCTTACGTTTCCGACTTATGACATACAAATGCTTTCGTACGCTATGACAGCATTATCGAACTCCCAGTTGAAGAACCATTCTCAAATCAATACTTGGATACCTTTAACATACAAATACAGGCCAATTAAACATATATGTGATGCAGGGGTTTGTGGCCTATGCGTACTTCTCTGCCAGTGCTTCAACCTGATCAACCACAGCCGCCTCGTCAACCGAAGCGATGTCGGTTGCATCCACTTCAACCAAATCCCCGAGCACAAAAGAGCCGTAGCCCTTCTCAACACAACGACGCTCCAGCAGTTCACGCGTTACGAGCGCATCTGCTTTTGTCCTTTCCGCAAGGTAGTCGCCCTTGTGGTAATGGTTCATGAGATGCCCCAGGTGCCTCTCCTGAGACAGGTCGCGCTTGAGCGACCTCTTGTATATCTCGTCTAGGTCCCCCACAAAACGTACCGTGATGACGTGGTAGCCGTACTTTGCAACGAGCTTGACCAGGGTTGGCTTCTGCTTGTCGGAGAAGGGATAGTCACTTACGAGAGCCACGCCCTGGGACATGCGCGCCTCGAGCTCCTTGTAATATCGCTCCCATACAATCTTCTCCAACTTGGCCTTCTCCTCTGCGGAATCGAAGCCAAACTCATCCCAAACCTGCTCCTTAATATCGTCGGGAGCAATAACGGGCAGTTCGGGATGCCTCTTAAGCAGCTCCCTGCAGAACGTCGACTTGCCCGTGGCCGGGTAACCCGCGAGAAGAATCAGTATTTTTCCCATTCCCATTCTGGCCCATCCCCATTGCACGCTACAGTCCGATGCGGATTACTTGCCGCGCAGCATGTCCTTGGAGCTCTGCATGAGGCTCTGAAGCTTGTCGAGATAGAGCTTCGCTCCCTCCTCGTCGCCCTGCTCTGCTGCCATCCTGCGCTTGCGGTTGTAGAGCGTAGTAAGCGAGCGGTACGGGACGCCCATGCGCCTTCCCGCCTTGACGCAAGCCTCAAACGCTTCAATGGCGGCATCATCCTCGCCCGCAGACATGAGGGCTTCGCCACGACGCTGGAGCAGGTCGCACTTCTCGTCCCCCTCGGCGCTCTCAATCTGGGGGAGCAGCTCGTTCGCCTGGCGAACCAGCTCGTCCTGGTCGGCCGCGGGCTCAGCCGCGGGAGCGGGCGTCTCGGCCTTGGGCTCCTTGTTCTTCCGGTGGAAAAAACTCATCTCGCTCGATCCTCCAAAGTAATGAAAGAAGGGGCTGGCCATCTACTGTGACCAGCCCCTACAGGTACTACTAGGCGAAGAGGCTAACCAGGCACTTGATGCCATAGAGCAGGAAGCCGGTGAACACGGTGTCGACGTCGGTGCAGGTGAGGTTGACGAAGCCAATCTGGGCGAGCATCGGGGTGAGCAGTGCGGGCATGAGCATGATGAAGATGCCGTGCACGATGCAGCCGATGATCAGGCCACGGCGACCGCCGACAGCGTTGCCAAAGATACCAGCAGTGCCACCAGCGAAGAAGTTCGACATGACGCCGGGGATTACGAAGTAGCCAGTAACCGGGGAGATAAGCATGCCGATGATGGAGCCGATGGTCGTGAAGATGAAGCCGAGGATGACGCTGTTAGGAGCATAGGGGAACAGCACGGGGCAGTCCAGAGCGGGCTTGGCGCCAGGGACGAGCTTCATCGAGATGCCCTGGAAGGCAGGCACGATGTTGTCGAGAAGCTGACGGACGCCCATCATCAGGATGTAGAGGCCGATGACGAAGGTGCAGCACTCAAGGAACGCCTGGACGATGTAGTTGAGGGAGGTAGAGAGACCGAGGTCACCAGCAATGCTAGCGCACGCGTCAGGGCCGGCAATGATGGCAGCGATGATGTAAAACGGCAGCATAACAGTGAAGACGGCAAGGTACGTGTCGTTCAGGAAGTCCAACTTCTCAGGGATCTTCACGTCCTCGGCGGAGTGGCTTGGATCGCCAACGAGCTTGGCAACGCCGGCGGTGACCATGTAGCCGATGGTGCAGAAGTGGCCAAGGGCGATGTCATCGCTGCCGGTAATCTTGCGGACAACAGGCTGAGCGATAGCGGGCATAAAAGTCGCGAAGCAGCCGCCGACAAGGGAGGCGAGGAGGATCAGAGGCACGCCAGTCAGGCCCATGAAATAGGTGAAGACGACAGCGAGCGTGGACTCCCAGAGCAGGGCTTGGCCAGTCAGAAAGATGTATTTGAACTTGGTGAACCGGGCAATGACCAGGTTCACGATGAAGATGCCGAGCAGGACGATCGAAATCTCAGAGCCCAGGCCAAGGTCGGTCATTGCCTGGCCGTTGATGCCCTCGATCGAGGCAACTACGGCTCCTCCACTTGCGCCAATCTGGAACGCGGAGTTGAACACGTTACCAAAGTACTGCAGCGAACCCTGAAGCACGCTGGAACCGGCAGACAGAATCATGAAGCCGAAGAGCGTCTTCATCGTGCCCGCGAATACCTCGTTGGCAGGCTTTTTCTGAAGCACCAGGCCAAGGAAGGCAATAAGGGCGATGATGATTGACGCCTGGGTCAGAATGTTGCTTACAATCCAATTCAGGACAGCCATTTCATCCTCTTTCTTCTAGTTAATTGAGAGCTTGTAATCGAAAAAACGAAGATCCTTTGGCTGCTACTTGAGCTCCCCCATCTCCTTAAGGATTGGAGTGAGCTTCTCGGTAATCTCGGCCTTGTCGACCAGACGATCGAGGAAGACCACAGGCTTAGGAAGGTTCTTCTTCTCCATGAGCTTCTGGTAGTTCTTGCCAGAGACAACAATGTCTGCGTCGTTGATGATTGCGGAGATTGTCGAAGTATCGGTGTGGCTAACCTTCGCGTTTACGCCAAGAGCCTGCATCGCCTGCTCGATTGCCATCTGGCAGGCAAAGCTGCTACCAAGGCCAGCACCGCACACTGCCACGATTTTTACCATGATGTACCTCCCTTCGCGTCTAATCGATTCCCATCAACAAGGTCAGTCCTGCTCAGTTACTAGCCTCGGATTCGGCCATGAGCAGATTGAAGATTTCTTCGGGAGTAGAGCATGATTTGAGCTGCTCAACCTTTAACTCGTCCATGCAGAAGTTGGCGAGGACGCGAATTGCATCAACGTGCGACGTGGAGTCCTGCGCCGCGAGCGCAAACAGCAGCGTCACATCACTGTCAGATCCTTCGAAATGGACGGGGTTACGTAGGAGGGTCAGCCCCATCTGGGTCTTGATTGCTCCCTCCTCAGGACGAGCGTGAATCAGGGCGATGTCATCGGTCAGAACAACGTATGGACCAACATTCTTGATGTCGGCAATAACGTTCTCCGCATAACGCGGCTCGGCGTAGCCTCCATCCACAAGGGGCTTCAGGCTCACCCTCACGGCATCTTCCCAGGTATCCACAGAGTCTTTAATCTGGATATTCTGGAGCTTAACCATATCCTTCATGTCAAACTTGTCCGACATGAATCTCGTCCTTTCAGTCTTTTCTCGTACGCTTTGGCAGGGCGAAGCTACCGAAGCCCTGCGATTGGGCAACCGTGCTTTTCGAGAGCATCAAGCACTTCGTCAAGCTCGGGAATCGAACGCTGACTGCCCATCTTTGTGGTGGATATGGAAGCTGTCATCGATCCCACGGTCAGGCAATCAGCAAAGCTCAATCCGCGTGAAAGCCCATAAGCAAATGCCCCGTGGAAGATGTCCCCGGCGCCAGTCGAATCAATGGTATCCGCCGGGAAAGCGGGCATGCGGACAAGCTTACCGCCCTCAAGGTAGACGAGACCCTCGGAACCAAGCGTCACCGCCACCTTACATCCAGGGTTGATCTCCTCCAGAGCATGAAGAGTCTCGGTGATTCCCTCGTCATCTTTGGGAAGCGGCTTGCCCGTGTACTGCTCGGCAAATGCCCTAGAGCTGACGATGTAGTCTGAGACGCGTGCCGCCTGCATCGTGGACTCGCGACAAGTTCCCGCGTCAACTACCACAGCCGCCTGAGGGAACTTCTCGGCGAACGCAATGGTTGCCTCCGGTTCATGTCCATCACAGAGAATGACGTCTGGCACTTCCTCTGGGAACCGGACGCTTGCCTCGACCGGCTGAGACGGGAAGTTAAATATGGTGCGAGTTCCCGTCTTGCCATTGGCAACAATGAAGCTGAACGAAGTCGACACCCCGGGTGCATCAAGCAGGTAGTCAAGATTGACGCCGCAGCCACGAACCTGTTCCTTAATCATTGCGCCGTAGGCGTCCTCGCCGATACGAGCAACCAGGTAGGAAGGTGCACCCCACTTGCCACAAACACACGCGCCGTTGAGAGCGGGAGCACCCGGGCACTCGGTATGCGTCGTAAGGCGATACTTCTGGTCGGGAATGATGTCCTCGTCTACCCGCGCAGTGATGTCGTACGCAGCTTGCCCGACGCAGAAAATGCTCATGTTTCCCTCCCCCAATATTTGTAATCTGCTGGTGCAGTGATGACTAGATGTTCTTGAACAGGCTGATCTTATGCTCGACAACCTCGGTGATTACCTCAAGGGCGGGCATGACGTTGTTCCTATTCGAGGTGTTCTCCTTGTTGGTGTCATAGAGCTCCTTGGACTTCCTGTTCCACTGAACCAGGAGCTCGGTTCCAACGTTGAACTTGCGGATGCCGAGGTCGATCACGTGATGAATGTCCTCGTCAGAAACGCCGGTGCCACCGTGGATGACCAGCGGGCGCTGTGCCACCTCGTAGATGGACTTCAGAACGTCGAAGTTGATATGAGTCTTGGACTTGTACTGGCCGTGGTTAGTGCCAATGGCAACCGCAAGGGCATCGATATCGGTCTTGTCAATGAACTCGACCGCCTGGGAAGGCTCGGTGAGACGGACGGCATCCGGGTTGACAACTACGCCATCCTCGGTTCCGCCAACCGTGCCAAGCTCCGCCTCGACAGAAGCGCCGGCAGCGTGGGCGTACTCAACGACACGCTTGGTACCAAGGATGTTCTCCTTGAAGGGAAGCGCGGAGCCATCATACATGACCGAACCGTAGCCAGCGTCCACGGCCTCGCGAATGTTGTCCCAGTTCTTGGCGTGGTCAAGGTGAAGGTCAACGTCGACACCGTACTCATCGGCAAGGGACTTGCACACTGCAACGAGCGTCTTCATGCCGACGTACTTGGCGGTTCCCTCGGAAGTCTGGATGATGACGGGAGTCTTCTGGTTGTTTGCAGCCTTGACGATTGCCTGGACCATCTCGAGGTTGTGCGTGTTAAAGGCACCAATTGCCATGTTTAACTCAGAAGCCTCGGCAAGAACGTTCTTAAGTGTGGTGTACATGCCTTTTCGTCCCATCCATTCATCTTCGCGTGTTTATTGATACGGTTAACTGGTTGAGCGGTTGTCCGTACAATTACCGCTTAGCCACACTTTATACACACATCGCCGCCAGGTTTCAAGTGGCTATTTTTGCTACCAGTACCCCTCGGTTCGATTTTCCGTGAGCGGTAGTGATTCCGGGTTATTCGGTAAAATTCGATCGCACTCATAGGTCTATGTACGTGATTGAGCTGAGCTCACACGGAGTCAGCAATCACCATCCGCCCTTGCCCCCTGACAGTGCCAAAGACGTTTCTGTTGAGAAGAATCTGGACAGAAGCTACAGCCAATAGGGCACAAAATGTTGAAATTGTTCTCAATAGCGCACGGGAGTCACTCGCTCACCATGGGGTAAGGAGCAGTTCCGGTTGGCAGCAGTTTTGGTGAGAATTCTTATATGACTGCGACGTAGTCGCAATTCTCTGACCTGCGGTTTATCAGGCTTCAAACTGCTTTGTACTTGGGGTGCCCCCGAAAAAACCGTAGCCCAACAGTCAATCGGCGCCACCAGGCGCCTCGGAGGCGCAGGGAACTGCCGCGCGTGGCAAGACCGGCTGCTCGGCAGGCAACCAAACTACGCACGGTGAGGGCTAGGCCGTGCAAAAGCCCAGCAATCCACAAACCTGAATTGCGACCGTGCGTAGTTCAGGAGACCGAGAACCGCGCAGACAGCGAGGCGGAAACCGGCACACCGCACCCGGGTAGCACTAAATGAGACAAAGAAATGAGACAAAGGGACAGTCCCTTTGTCTCACACGCGCACTGCGCCACTACTCCAGCCCCTCGGCGCCGTTGGACTTGATGATCTTCTGGTACGCGAAGAACGACTCCTTGCGGCGGCGCTCATACGTGCCGCTGCCGTCGTCGTGCTTGTCCACGTAGATGAACCCGTAGCGCTTGCGCATCTCGCCCGTGCCGGCGGACACCAGGTCGATGGGCCCCCACCACGTGTAGCCCATGAGGTCAACGCCGTCATCCACGGCCTCCCCCATCGCGCGC
The DNA here is from genome assembly GCA_902773995.1 of uncultured Coriobacteriaceae bacterium. GTDB lineage: Bacteria > Actinomycetota > Coriobacteriia > Coriobacteriales > Atopobiaceae > Tractidigestivibacter. The sequence goes on from CACYGL010000036.1 coordinate 12,942, forward strand.
ACGTGACTGCGCAGGTAGTCGATGCGGTACTGGTCGTGAATCGAGCCATCTGGCGAGACCTCGTCCAGCGCGCCCATGCCGTTCTCGACCACCATCAGCGGGATCTGGTAGCGGTCGTAGATCTGGTTGAGCGCAATGCGCAGGCCCTCCGGGTCTATCTGCCAGCCCCAGTCCGTGCTCTTGAGATAGGGGTTGCGGCCGCCCATGCTCATGTTGCCGGTGGCCTGCTCCACGCCGTGCGTGCCCACGACGCCGCTCATGTAGTAGCTAAAGGTGTAGAAGTCCACGGTTCCGGCGGCGATGTCCGCCAGGTCGCCGTCCTCCACCTGCAGCTCGATGCCGTTCTCCCGCCAGAAGCGCGCGGCGTACGAGGGGTAGGCGCCGCGCACCTGCACGTCCGAGCAGTACCAGTTCATGCGACGCATCTCGGTCAGGTTGGCCAGCTGGTCCCCCGGGTCGCACGTGCCGGGGTACGTGAGGACAAAACAGTCCATGTTGCCCATCTTGAACTGCGGGTAGTGCTCGTGCGCGTAGCGCACCACGCGGGCCGACGCCACAAACTGGTGATGAAGAGCCTGGTAGCGCTGTTGCATCGTGGTGTGCGATTCGGACGCCGGCCCCTCGAAGCCCCGGATCATGCTCGTCTCGAAGAGGTTGCCCATGTCCATGGTGCCGCAGTTTATCTCGTTGAACGTAAGCCAGTAGCGCACCTTGTGCTGATAGCGCTCGAACACCGTCTGGCAGTAGCGCTCAAAGAGGCCGATAAGCTCGCGGCTTTCCCAGCCGTTGTACTTCTCAACCAGGTGGTAGGGCATCTCGTAGTGCGAGAGCGTGACCAGGGGCTCGATGCCGTACTTGGCCAGCTCATCGAACGCGTTGTCGTAGAAAGCGAGACCCGCCTCGTTGGGCTTCTCGTCATCGCCGTTGGGGAAGATGCGCGACCACGAGATGGACAGGCGGAACATGTTGAAGCCCATCTCGGCAAAAAGGGCGATATCCTCCTTGTAGCGGTGGTAGAAGTCGATGCCGTCGTGGTTGGGGTAGAAGCGCGCGGGGTCGATGTCGCGCGTAATCATGCGCGGGGTGGTGATGCTGCCACCCAGGAAGTGGTCGTCCACCGAGGGGCCGCGACCGCCCACGTTCCACGCGCCCTCGATCTGGTTGGCCGCCGTTGCGCCGCCCCAATAGAAGCCCTTGGGAAATGTGACTGCCATGGTGTCCTCCTTGTGTCGCTGAGCTGGGACAACCCTCTCCTAAGCTGAGTGGTGCAGAGATGTTATGTCTTATTTTACATGCAGACAGGCTAACTTTGCTGAATGAGACAAAGGGACAGTCCCTTTGTCTCATCCGCGCCGGCGCCAACGCGCTGGACGATAATGGAGTTCAAGCAAAAGATGCCCGGCCACCGCATTGCCCTTGGTCGCGCCGGCCAAACACAACGGAAGGGACACGCCATGACCCCAGAGGAATTCGACGAGGCCGCAGAATACTGGACCGAGAGGGACGCGACTTCTGCCCGCATGCCCGAGAATGACCTGCGCAAGGCAATCGACGCGTTTCTCGGCGAACATCAAATCTGCGCCATGGCAACGGCGTCGGCCGACCTTGTCCGCTGCACCCCGCTCGAGTACGCCTACCGTGACGGCAAATTCTGGATCTTCTCGGAAGGCGGACTCAAGTTCCGCGCGCTCAAGGAGAACCGCAACGTGTGCCTTGCCGTCTTCGAGCCCTCGTATGAGTTTGGCAAGCTCGAGAGTGTGCAGGCCACGGGCACCGCGGAGGTCGTCGACCCCATGAGCGAGAAGTTCTCGCGCGCCGCGACGGAGAAGAAGCTCACCGGCGCGACGCTTGAGAAGATGCGCACCAAGCTGCACCTGATTGAGGTTACGCCCACGCGCATCGACTATCTGTGCAGCACACTGCGGAAGCGCGGGTTTGGCGTGCGCCAGCGGATTGAGCTGTAGCCGGGCGGTTTGCGGCCGCGATGAGACAAAGGGAAACTCCCTTTGTCTCACTAACGCCCATACTGCAATCAGACAACCGCGCAGAGCGCGCAACCAGAGGAGGCACTATGGAGTTCACGGACGTTATCAAGAACCGCTACGCCTGCAAGAAGTACAGCAACCGTGCCGTGGAGGACGACAAGCTGGCGGCGATCCTCGAGGCCGGGCGCGTGGCGCCAACCGCGAAGAACCTGCAGGAGCAGCACGTCTACGTGCTGCAGTCCGCCGATGCGCTCGAGAAGTTCGACGGGCTCACACCCTGCCGGTACGGCGCGCCGACCGTCCTTCTCGTCGCCTTCGACAACGAGAACGTCTACACCTACCCCGGAAGCGAGCGCACCTCGGGAGTCGAGGACGCAAGCATCGTGGCGACCCACATGATTCTTGCTGCCGAAAACGAGGGCGTTGACTCCTGCTGGATAAATCGTTTTAGCCCCGAGGAGGCCGCGAAGGCCTTTGACCTGCCGGCAAACGAGGTGGTTCTCTGTGCGATCGACCTTGGCTACGCAGCCGAGGGCGCGGGCCCGCTGCCCAATCACTCCTCGCGCAAGGAGCTAGCGCAGACCGTCACGCGGCTGTAGGGACTGGACCTCGGCGCGAGCTTCTCGAACCGCATACCTCACACGCATACCTCACACGTGTTGTTTCTTTTTTGATTTCTCCTCACTCTCAACTGGGATTTTGCCGTCCCACGCCTCAACAGAGAAACTACGTGTGAGGTTTTATCTGCGCGAGAAGGACCTACGTGTGACTGGCAAGGTATCTCACCCCAGCAGATCGCTCAGCTCGTTCGGCTCGAAGTGGTAGTGCTCGCCGCAGAAGTGACAGTACACGTCGGCGTGCTCGCCCTTGGAGATCATGTCCTCCAGCTCGGAGCGGCCCAGCGCCAGCACCGCGCGAGCGGCGCGATCGCGATTGCAAGCGCAGTGGAACTCCACCGGCATGGCATCCAGCTCCTGGTAGGCCAGGCCATCCAGCACGTGGCGAAGGACGTCTGTGGGCTTCATGCCCTCCTCGAGCAGATCCGTGACGGAACGCGTGCCGGCGAGGTTCTTCTCCAGACGGTCCACCACCCGCCCGCCTGACGAATGCTCTGGTCGGTGTCCACCAGCACGCCCACGCCCAGCGAGGTTGGCACCTGGTCGCTTGCGGCAAAGTAGTACGTGAGGTCGTCCCCTATCTCGCCGGAGACAAGTGGGACCTCGCTGGAATACGGCTCCATGCCCGGCAGGTCGTGGACCACCGAGAGCGTTCCCACGTGGTTCTCCCCAGCCACGGCCTCGCCCACGCTGAGCTTGCCCGCGCTGTTGAGCGGCAGCCACACGTGCGGGTGGTTGGCGAAGCCCTTGGCCTGGCCGCGGTTGTTCGCGGTCACGGTGAGGCCGCCCACGGGACCCTCGCCGCGAACCACAATGGTGATGAGCTCGTCGTCATTCTTGGACATAGCGCCCATCATCATGCCCGCCATCAGGAGGCGCCCCAGCGCGGCGCTCACGACGGGCGAGGTCTGGTGGCGCTCGTGCAGCTCTTGGACGCTCGCGCGCGCCGTCACCGCAAAGGCGCGCACCTGGCCGTCGGCCGCCGTTCCGCGCACAATATGGTCGCCGAGACGAACCGCCTCGGCGTTGAAGTTAATGACGCCGCTCTCGCGCGCGGCCTGCTCGCTATTCTCGCTCTTTTCGTCTGCCATGAGTTCTCCCTCTTCTTGTCTAATGAGAACCATGGTAGCCAAACGAGAAGAGCGTCGGTCGCAGCGAGAGCCGCGACGCTGACGAAAGGCGCTACCGCCCTGATGCGCCCCCAGGGCTGGCCGTCGGGCTTCCTAGCGCCTTCTCGAATCAGATGAACGGAAAATGACACTGCTGATTGAATGAAGAGCAGCAATTGTTGTCGACTATAGTCGATGTTTTTCTATTCTTGCATCGACTACAGTCGACAAAATTCATCTCGGCAATACTCAGAGGCCAGATACCCGTGACAGCTGAGACCCAGTTGGGATGACCATCTTGCGGGGCGGTTTTGGTGGAGCCTAGTTGGGCTACAGCTTCCGACCACGTTCCGCGTCCTCGACCTCCACCGGCACGCTAAACGCCCCATCTCGACAAACGCACTGGTAGATGGCACAGTTCCCAATGAACTTCGACCAATAGCCCCCGCGCGACTCGGGCGTGAGGTACTCGAGGATGCCCTTCATCAGGATCGCGTGCGTGGAGACGAGAACGGACTCTCCGGACCCGCGCGCGACGTCCTCGATGAACCGGCCCGCCCGAGCCGTCACGGACGAGAGCTGCTCCATACCGTTAGGCGCCGGATTGTGGACAAAGTCGCTGAAGAACGTGACGACCTCTGGTGCTGGTTTCCGCAGGTCCATGCCCTCGTAGGGGCCGTAATCCATCTCCAGGAGACGGTCGTCCGTCTCGACCGGCACGTTTCCGCCCGAGACGATCCGCGCGGTCTCGACCGCGCGACCAAGCGGGCTCGAGTAGACCCGGTCGAACAGAATCCCGCGCTCATCGAGAAGCGCCCGCACGCGTCGCGCCTGCTCGCGGCCCTGCTCGTTGAGGGGGACGTCCCTTCTCCCCTGTAGCTCGTGACGCAGGTTGGCGTCGGTCTGCCCATGTCGAATGACGTAGATGTCCATGCCTGCCCCCCGTTGCGCCGCGCCCTAATCATCCACCGGAGCAATGGTAGCGAAACGAGAGGAGCGTCAGACCGCCACCGCCACGTCAAGCTTATAGCCCAATGCCCTAACCACCTTTTGCACCGTCGCGAACGACGGGTTGCCCGAAGGAGAAAGCGCTTTGTAGAGACCATCTCGCGTGATGCCTGTCTCACGGGCGAGCTGAGTCATGCCTCGCGCGCGAGCAACGTCACCGAGCGCCGCAGACACAAGGGATGGGTCACCATCCTCGAGCGCTGCGTTAAGGTAGGCGACAATGTCCTCGTCCGTATCCAGAAACTCTGCCGCATCGTAAGCGGCCGCCTTCTTCGCTTCCATTGCTTGCCTCCCTCGATCTACTCGTACTCCTTGTTGAGCTGTTTGGCCTTAGCGATGTCTCGCTGCTGGGTAGACTTATCGCCACCAATGAGCAGCAGGATAAGTTCATTTCCGCGCCACGCGAAGTACAGCCGGTAACCCGGCCCATAGTCTACGTGCAGCGCGCCCTACTCTCCCCAGACGCGCTCGGCAATGCGGCGGACCAGGGCGATCTTTGCCCACTGGTCGTCCTCGGTGAGGACGTTGCCCTCCTCGGTCGAGGAGAAGCCGCACTGCGTGGAAAGCCGCAGATGGTCAAGCGGCACGTACTTCTCGGCCTCGTGAATGCGCGCGATAACGGCGTCCTCGTCCTCGAGCTCGGGGAACTTGGACGTCACCAGGCCAAGAACCACAATCTGGTCGCGAATGTAGCGCAGCGGCTCGAAGTCGCCCGCGCGGTCCGAGTCGTACTCGAGGAAGAACCCGTCGTAGTTGGCGTGGGCAAAGAGCTTCTCGGCGATGGGCTCGTAACCACCCGAGGAGAACCAGGTGGAGCGGAAGTTGCCGCGGCAGATGTGGGTGGTGATGGTCATGTCCGCCGGCTTGGCCTCGAGCGCGCGGTTGATGGTCTCCACGTAGCGCTTGGCCACGGCGTCGAGGTCGATGCCCTGGGCCTCATAGGCCGCGCGCTTGTCGGCGTCGCAGAACTCGCCCCAGCTGGTGTCGTCGAACTGCAGGTAGCGGCAGCCCTCGTCGTAGAAGGCCTTGATGGCGTGCTGGTAGGCCTCGGCGATGTCGTGCGAGAGACGGTCCTCGCCCTCCGGGCCCGCGTAGCGCTCGATAGGGCGGTAGGTCACCTTGCCGCGCACGCAGGGAATGAGGTGCAGCATGGAGGGCGCGGGGATGGTCAGCTTTGTGGGGTAGCCGCCCGCAATCTTCTGGAGACGGCGGAAGTGCTCGATGAACGGGTGATCCGGCCCAAAGTCGACCTTGCCCGTGAAGCGCAGCTGCGCGCCCTTGGGCTTGGGGCCCTTGAACTCCACGGACCAGGTGTCGGCAGAGATCTCCTCCACGCAGTCGAGCGCGGCGAGAAAGTCCAGGTGCCACATGGCGCGACGGAACTCGCCGTCGGTGACGGCGCGCAGGCCGGCGCCCTTCTCCTTTTGCACGAGCTCGGCGATGCACTCGTCCTCGACAGCCGTGAGCTGGTCTTTGTTAATCTTCCCGGCCGCAAAGTCCGCGCGCGCCTCCTTGAGGCGCGCCGGGCGAAGGAAGCTTCCGACGATGTCATAGGTGTAGGGCGGCTGCTTGAGCGTGGAGGTGGACATGGTTGCTCCTTGTCACGAGGGATGGTTGCATATTTGTTCTCATCCATGATGGCAGAAGGGCGAGCCATGAGAGCGTATCTATCTTCTATCGTGTGTCATAGCCTGTGGCTATGGTTGTGGACGAGCAGCCCGCCGGCGGACGGGCGGCAGGGTAGCCAGTCAATCGAAACCTGCGGCTTAATAGAAGCCTGGCAAGAAGGACCAAGCCATCTACCTGCGGTTTTTCTCGGCACACCTTGTCCGCGACTGCTATTAAGCCGCAGGTTTTCCTGAGACGGGCACCGCGAGACACCCCTAGACGAGAAGACCGCTGGCGAGACACCCCCCGGACGCCGCGGCCCCACGCGCATCGCGACCACAAGCCACCCCAACCGCCAACCACCCGCACCCGTCCACCAGCCAGATGCTTCGCCGGCACACCCTCGCAACCAGCTAGGATTGCCTCAACCCACGCGAGGAGGCAGACATGGCAGCGTTCGATCGTGTACCCAGCGGCATCGACGGCCTGGACGAGGTTCTCGACTCGATCCGGCTGGGCGACAACGTGGTATGGCAGGTCAGCTCGCTCGACGAGTTCCGCCCCATTGCGGACGCCTTCGTGGCCCGTTCGGTGGCAGATGGCAGAAACGTCATCTACCTGCGCTTTGCCTCGCACAGGAGAATCATCGCCCGCGGCACGCCCGGCGTGGTCGAGGTCGACCTCGACCCCAGGAAGGGCTTCGAGACCTTCACCATGCAGGTGCACGACGTGATCACGCGCGAGGGGCCCGAGGCGTTCTACGTGTTCGACAGCCTGTCCGACCTGCAGGTTGCATGGTCCGCCGACCTCACCATGGGGAACTTCTTCCGTCTCACCTGCCCGTATCTGTTCTCGCTCGACACGGTGGCGTACTTCCCCATCATCAAGGGCGACCACTCCTTTGCCGCAATCGCAAAGATCCACGACACCACGCAGCTCCTCATCGACGTCTCGCCGGACGAGGGCGGCCTCTTCATCCACCCCCTCAAGGTCTGGCGCCGCTACTCCCCCACCATGTTCCTCGCTCATCGCCTCGACCTTGCCACGGGAGAGGTGCGCGCCCTCACCTCCGGCGTCGACACCAGCCGCTTCTACGCGCGCATGAGCGAGGAGATGAACGGCGCCGCCGACCGCGACATAGACTCCTGGGACCGGTTCTTCCTGCAGGCGCGCGCCAGCTACCAGCACGGCGAGGACATGCGCGAGAACTGCCGCAAGATGTGCAACATGATGATGACGAGAGACCCGCGCATGCGCACGCTTGTGCAGAAGTACTTCTCGCCCACCGACTACTTTGACGTGCGCCGGCGCATGGTGGGAACCGGCATGGTTGGCGGCAAGTCCTGCGGCATGCTCCTGTCGCGCAAGATTGTCGAGAAGAACCTGCCCGAACTTGTTGGCCTGCTGGAGCCGCACGACTCGTTCTACGTGGGCACGGACGTCTTCTACACGTTCATCGTCGAGAACGATCTGTGGCCGCTGCGCATCGCGCAGCGCGGTGACGGCTACCTGCGCGTGGCGGATTCTCTGGCGCAGGGCATCGAGAATGGGACCTTCCCGCCGGAGATAGAGCAGGGCTTCCGTCGCGTCCTGGACTACTTTGGTCAGGTTCCCATCATTGTGCGATCGTCCAGCTGCCTTGAGGACGCGTTTGGGAACGCCTTCGCCGGCAAATACGACTCGGTGTTTTTGCCCAACGTGGGCGACCCCGAGGAGCGGCTCCGCGAGTTCGAGCGCGCCGTCAAGCGCGTGTACGCGTCGACCATGAACCCCTCGGCGCTGGAATACCGTCGGCGCAACGGCCTGGACACGGCCGAGGAGGAGATGGCGCTACTCGTGCAGCGCGTGAGCGGTTCTCGCTATGGCGACGCGTACTTCATGCCAACGGCGGCGGGCATTGGCTATTCTCGCAGCGCATACCGATGGCTTCCGGACATGGACCCCTCCGCCGGCATGCTTCGGTTGGTGATGGGCCTTGGAACAAAGGCGGTAGACCGCACCGAGCGCGACTACCCTCGGCTTGTGAGTCTGGACAGGCCAACCGCCACCACGATGGTCACAGATGCAGACCGGCACCGCTTCTGCCAGCGCGGGTGCGACCTCATCGACCTTGCGGGCGGGGCGTTTGTCGAGAAGCCCTGCACGGACATCGCGCCACTCATGCCGGCCTCGGTGCGACCCATGGTGATGGAGCACGACCGCGAGGCCGAGCGCATGCTGCGCGACCGCGGCCAGCGGCGAGAGGTGACGTTTGCCTCGTGCGCGGGGCTTGCGGGCGACCGGCGCTTCACCACGGCCATGCGCAAGATTCTGCGCGCGCTGCAGGAGGCCTACGACTACGCCGTCGACATCGAGTTCACCGTGAACGTGGACAGGGCGAGTGGCGAGGAGACCGAGCCACGCTTTGTGATCAACCTGCTGCAATGCCGGCCGCTGCAGTCCTTCAAGGGCACGGGGTCGGTTGAGGTGCCCGCCACGTCTGGCCCCGTGCTGCTCCGTGCTGACGAGAACACCATGGGCGCCTCGATGCAGACGGGGGTCGACTTTGTCTGCGTGGTCGATGCCGCAGGGTACCGGGCGTGTCCGCACGGCAAGCGGCCGGGCGTAGCGCGTGCCGTTGGCGAAGCCGCGCGCAAGGTGCGCGAGGCAGCGGGCGCAACCGCAGTACTTCTCGCGCCCGGCCGGATTGGCACCTCGTCCCCCGACCTGGGCGTGCCCGTCACCTTTGCCGAGATAGCCGCCTTCCGGGCGATTGTCGAGTACGCCGATGCCGCCCATGGGTTCTCCCCCGAGCTGTCGTATGGCAGCCACATGTTCCAGGATCTCGTCGAGCAGGACATCCTCTACTGTGCGGCGCTTGAGCGCGGCACGACCGTCTTCGACCGCAGCGTGCTTTGCGACCTGCCACAGGTGGGGCTCGATTCCGCTGCGGCAGACCCCGACATTGCGGCATGCATTCGCCTGTACGACGCGCGCGGGCGTGGCCTGGGGCTGTGGCACGATCTCATGAGCGGAAAGACGCTCATGGCGTTTCAACGCACACTTCTTGGCTATTGAGAAGCGCCCGAACTACGCACGGTCGCAGGTGCGACTAACAAAAGCCCAGCACTACACAAACCCTAGCCACGAGTTTCGAGCCGTTCGATACTTGGGGTACCCCCGAAAAAACATAGCCCAACCGTCGATCTGCGCCATCCGGCACCCGGCGGATGCCCGGGCAGCCCCCAGACCTGCCCACCATGCAGCCCCCCGCGCGCTGTCGGGCAGTTTTCGGACATAATCCGTGCTAGCACGGCCACAAAACGTCCGAAAACAGCCCGACGGCGCCGGGGGGTGTTCCTATAGTTCTGTCAATCCGTCGACGCGCAACAGGCCGCATGATGTCTAGGCATGCCGAGGCTGGCCCTCCTCCGGGAGGGCCTTCCC
>CACYGL010000037.1 GCA_902773995.1 uncultured Coriobacteriaceae bacterium
CAGCAGGGCAGGTGAGCTCGATGGCAGAGACCAAGGGAAACGGATCCATCATCCAGCTCGAAAAGGACAAGCCTAAAAGCCGTTGCCGAAAGTGGCAGTTGCGCGTATGCATCGGGAAAGACCCCCGCACCGGCAAGTACAAGGCCCGAACCCGCCGCTTCGAGGGAACGTACACCCAGGCGAAGGCAGCGCTGCGCGAGTTCATTGACGAGGTCGAGGGCGACCGAGTCCAGGGGAAGACGACCTACACCTTCGAGGAATACGCCGAGCGCTATCTCAAGCGCCGCGAGCTCAACAAGGAGATAGCGGCCACGACCCTGGAGCGCCAGCGCCAGCTCTTCAAGGCCGCCAACATGCACATCGGCAAGGCGAACCTCGCCGCCATCACGCCCACCATGCTCGATGACATGTACATCGCCATGCTCGGCGGCGACACGCTCTCCGGCAAGCCGTCGGGAGGCTCCTACGTAAACGGCATCCACGACAACATCACCCTCGTATTCCAGCAAGCAGTAAAGGAAGAGATCCTCGTGACAAACCCCTGCGATAAGGCGAACCCGCCCAAGATGGACACCAAGGCCAAGCGCGCCCTCAGTCCCGCCCAGGCGCACAAGTTCATCGAAGCGCTCGACCCCGAGCCCGACCGTGAGTGCGCATACCTGCTCGCCATCACCATGGGTCTGCGCCGTGGAGAAATCTGCGGGCTCTCCTGGGGCGACATCGACTTCGATCGCAGGGTTGCCGACATACGCCACTCATACGACTACATGGGCAACCTCAAGGCCACCAAGACCAAGGCCGGCACTCGCGTGCTGCCGCTCTCGGATAAGACCATCCAAGTTCTCAAGGCCCACAAGGAGGCTCAGTTCAAGCGCTACGCCCGCACCAACCAGTGGCGCAAGCCAGAGGAGGGCTACATCGAGCAAACCGACGACAGCCCTGTGATATCCGACAACAGCGGCACTCGTGTGCTGCCCACGAGCCTCAGCCGTTGGTGGACGGAGGATCGCGCCAAGTACGGCCTCGACGGCTGGTGCCTTCACGAGTTTCGCCATACGTACCTGACCCTGCTCGCCATCAACGGCGTGCACCCCAAGGTGATGCAAGAACTCGCCGGGCACTATAGCTCGCAGATCTCCATGGACATCTACACCCATGTGAACATGGACTCGAAGCGCGAGGCGGTAGCCGCCGTCGCGTCCGTTTTCTAGACCCGCCCGAGCACTGCCAGAACCGCCTGGTACGAACTTCTGCACGATTCGTACCAGATTCGTACCAGCAAGACCGCCAAGACGAGAGGAGTTGCAATTTCAAGCTTCTGACCTGCGGGAACGCAGACGCGATTTGAAAGGAGGTTTTCATGCGTCTGTTGAGTGGGAATGAGGATTTTCGCGTTTTCGCTGGTAAACCCCACATTAGGTGATTATAGGGCGGCTGTCCCGCGGTATCGTGGCATGCCGCCCGCTAAGCTTCAGCAAGCTTCCCTAAGGGAGATATCCACGGTTCGCACACGGAAGGATGGCGCCCGAAGGGATGTCAGCCGCGTGCGGGACTAGCCCATGACCTGCGACTGCGGTCTTTGCATCGCAAGACCCCCGTATAAGAAACGCCGGTCCCTCTCTAAGAGGGGCCGGCGCCGTCGTTCTTGAATTGCTATTGCTTATAGCGAAAAGCAGCATTCCCACGAGCAGTGCAGCTTCATCAAAGCCGATGGCGCTTCGTCTGTGTCTGCCGCTTCTCTCTAGTCATGATGGAGAATACGCAGAAGGGCTAACCTTTGCGCAGAGCCCTGGCGAACCGAATGCTGACGATGATCATGAATACGGCGAGCAAAGTAGACGCGACGAGCTGGAGCACCGCCGCCCAGGGAATCGGGTCGAGCGGCCATGGCTCGATGAACAGGGCAAGACATGCCCTGAACGTCCATACGACCGTGAGGAACAGATAGAGCTGCATGGCCTCGCGGTTGCCCGCCAGGGCGCGCCTTCCCCAGAACAGGCACATGCAGCTCACGCCGAGCAGGAACGCGGAGAAGCAGCAGTTCGTCCAATCGATTCCGACGATGAGGTTGTGGTACTGCAGCGGCAGGTAGTCGTACCACTGGAACATCGTAGGCACGAAGAAGTGCCAAAGACCGACGGCCGCACTGATGGCAAGCGTGGCGTAGTAAGTTGCCTTGGTGAACATGGACGACCCCTCTGGACGGCGTTTCCTTCGGAGGGAATTGTAGTTCACTCTTGCGGGGGGGCATATCGGATCCGCATATGCCCCGGATTCTGTTCTCGCTTGGCTGACCGCGATGGTTCGGACCATCAGGTTCCACTCATCGCTTCGAAAAGTGACAATGATCATCCTCGAAAAGAGATGCATGAGAGGCTCGGAAAGTGAGGGCGCCATGACGATGAGGCCGGAAGGGTACCTTCCCAGGCTCTTGGATGCCACGGTGGAGCGAGGGCTCGCCGGGTTCGGCGCCGTCGAGGTGACGGGCGCAAAGTTCTGCGGGAAGACGTGGAGGAGCCTCGCCCACGGGCAGAGCGTAGTGCGCATAGACGACGATGCCGTGAGGTCCCTCGTGGGGATCCAGCCCGAGCTCGCGTTGGAAGGCGAGTCGCCCCCTGTGATCGACGAGTGGCAGGAGGTGCCGAGGGTATGGGACGCGGCGCGCCGTCGGGTGGACGAAACCGGCAACGCGAAGGGCGGGTTCCTGCTCGCGGGCTCGTCCACGGCGGACATGTCCAAGGTCTCGCACAGCGGCGCCGGCAGGACCGCCCGCGTGCGGATGCGGCCGATGAGCCTTCAGGAAAGCGGCGACTCCGACGGCAGCGTGTCGCTCGCGGGGCTCTTCTACGGCGAGTTCGCCCCGGGGCAGGCGGAGACCGACATACGCGACATCTCGCAGCTTATCTGCCGGGGCGGCTGGCCGGCCGCTCTCGGCCTGGGAGAAGACCTCGCCGGCGACCTCCCGAGCCAGTACCTCTCCGCGCTCTTCGAGGTGAGCGCCCCCAAACGCGGCCTCGACCCCAGGATGGCGCGCAGAGTAGCCACGGCCTTGGCGCGCAACATGGGCAGGACGGCCACGTACCGCACGCTCTACGCCGACGTATTCGCCGAGGAGCCGCCATCCGGCATGGACAACAGCCAGATCAGGCAAGCGCTGCTCCCATTTCTTTCCTTCTTCGACAGCCAGTACTTCGTCGAGGTGCAGGCGGGCTGGGACGCGCCGGTGAAGTCCAAGTCGCGGGTCAGGTCGAAGCCCAAGCGCACGTTCGTGGACCCCTCGCTCCCAGCGTCGCTGCTCTCGGTGACGCCGAAGCGCCTGCTGCTTGAGCAGCAGCTGCTGGGCGACCTGTTCGAGGAGCTCTGTCTGCGGGACGTCCGCGTCTACTCCTCCGCAATGGGGCTCGCCACGGACCCGGGCGTCTTCTACTACGGGGATGCGGACGGCCTCGAGGTGGACCTCATCGTCGAGCTGCCGGACGGGCGCTGGGGCGCGATGGAGGTGAAGCTCTCCGAGGACGAGGTCCCCAAGGGGGTGGCAAGCCTCATGCGCCTGCGCGACAAGGTGATGGCCAACCCGGCGGCGCAGAACAGGGAGCCCTCGTTCATGGCGGTCCTCGTGGGGAAGGCTAGCTTCAAGCGCGTCACGCCGGAGGGCGTCTACGTCGTGCCCATAACCTGCCTGGGGGCTTGATTCGTGTGACATGCGACGGAGTCTGTCACGCGTCGTCTACTACTACTACAATGAGTTAGGATAATCAAACTTGTTCTGGGATGGAGGGCCCATGGGACCGGACGTGGGCAGCCAGAAGCTGCACATCGAGAGGAACACCGTCCAGGAGACGCTGGTGTTGCCGCTCTACGGGCGCAAGGTGTGCTCGGAGCGCTTCCCGCAGCTCTTCCATGACGAGGAGGCGGCGCGCCTGGTCGAGAGCTTGGACTACGATTTCTCCGAGTACGGCCGGTCACTTGCGAGCTCGGCGGGGCTTCTCGGAGCCCTGGAGGTGGCGCAGCGCCAGAACGACGTGGCGTTCGAGATCCGCGACTACCTGGCTCGGCGCGAGAGTGCGGCCGTGGTCAACATGGGCTGCGGCCTGGACGGGAGCTTCAGGCACTGCGACAACGGCACGGCACGCGGCTATAACGTGGACATGCCCGACGTCATCCAGGTGCGCGACCGCCTGCTCGGTGCAGGGGAGCGTGAGCGCAACATCGCGAGCGACCTCAACGACTTCTCCTGGATGGACCAGGTGGACGGCAGCGAGGGCGCAATCTTCTTTGCCATGGGCGTCCTCTGCTACTTCTCGCCCGACCAGGCACGCGCGCTGCTGACCGAGATCGGCCGCCGGTTCCCCGGCTCCGTGGCGGTGTTCGACGCCTTCAACAAGCTCGGTGCCCGCATGTTTGCCAAGACCTGGCAGAAGCAGACGGGCATCGGCGATGTGAGCATTGGTTTTTACCTAGATGACCCCACGGAGCTCGCGCAGTGGGGGCCGGAGTTTGCCTGCGTCTCCTCGCGCAGCTACATGCGGGGCTACCAGGACATCTGCCCGCAGCTGGGCCTTGTCCTCAGGGCCATGGTCAAGGCCTGCGACCGCGGCATGGGCATGCGCATCGTGAAGGTCCAGTTTTAGCGCGACAAAGCGCTAGGGACTCCGGGTCCGCTCGATACTTGGCGTCCGCCTCAGTACTTTGGCAGAACCAGGCGCTTGTCCACGGCCTCCACCACAAGCGCCAGCGTGCTCTCGAAGCCCGTCTTGGCCAGCAGGTTCTTCACGTGGTACTTCACGGTGTTGAGGGATATCCCCAGCTCGGAGGCTATCTGCTCATAGCTGAGGCCGCGCGCCAGCTGGTGCAGAACGTCGAACTCGCGCGCCGTGAGCTCCGAGCTCCTGGCCAGGCCAAGCCTCACCACCGGGGCCTCGCTGGGCCACACCCGCTCGCCTTGCAGCGTGCGTGCGACCACGTCGACAAGCCCCACCGCCTGCAGGTCCTTGTACCAGAAGCTGTCGCAGCCGGCAGCCTGCGCCTTTGCCAGGAAGGTATGCTCCGGCATGGAGGTCATGATTATCACCTTGGTGGTGGGGCTCTCGCGCTTGATGCGCGCCGCCGCCTGCAGGCCGGACTCGTCGTCGCGCGTGCACACGTCCATAAGGACGAGGGCGATGCCGCGTCTGGCACAGGCCACCACCGCGTTGGCGGCATTCTCCAGCGTTGCCACGATCGTGATGTTCGGCAGCCGGGTCAGACGGCTCACCACCGCCTCCCGCGCCAGGAGCGAGTCCTCCACCACTATGGTCCTCACCATGGCCGTCACCCCGCCTCCGGAACTCGTACGGTCAGGGCCACGCCCCTGCTGAGGTCCAGCCGGAGCACGCCGCCCTCCTCCTCGATCCTGGCCCGCAGGTCGGCCAGGCCAGCGCCTTCGGTCAGGCTGCCAAGTGCGCGTCCCGCCTTGGCGTCCTGGCCGTTGTCCCAGATGCGCGCGACGCTCCAGCCGTCCTGCTGCTCGCAGCTCACGTTCAAGGCCGTGGCGCGGGCATGCCGCGCCGCGTTGCTCAGGGCCTCCCGCACGGCGCTGAGCACCATCGACCTCGCCGCCTTGTCTTCGGGAAGCTGACCGGCCCATGCGATGCGGCATCCTATGAGCGCCGCCACGTCCTCAAGCTCCGCGACGTCGGAGGTCCCCTCTTCCGATGCGGGCCCAACGGAGCCCAGGCCCCGGAGCACGACCTGCCACCTGCCCACCAGCTCGAGGAGCAGCTGGTCCCGCTCCCGTCCGGCCGTACCGGCGGCGACCTTCTCCTGCGCCTTCTGGGTCATCAGCAGGCATTCCCCCAGGCTGCGGTGGGCCTGCATGCGGGCAGAGAGCGTCTCCCGCTTGAGGTTGATCTTCTCGACGTCTTGCAGGAGCAGCTGCTGGCGTGCGTTCTGCTCGCGCAGGAGCTCGTTGGTCGCGGAGGTCTCCGCCCTGGCCCGCGCGATGGCGGTCACGTCAATCGCCTGGATCTGCAGGTAGCTTGGCCTGCTTATGGTCTTGCAGTGCACGAACTGCCAGATGCTCCCATCCGGGGCGGTTACCTCCAGGGTACGCGCGCCCAGCTTGTCCCCGTCGAGCAGCCTGGCGCAGCCCAGCTCCGAGAGATCACGCCAGAAGGCGCGCGCATCCAGGATGGAATGGCCGGTCAGTGTGCAGGCAAGCTGGTCCATGCGGTTGTTTACCAGGATGGGGACCCCGCTTGTGTTGCCCAAGCAGATGCCGCTCGGGAGCGTGTCCACGGCGGCGCGGGTAAGAGATGCGAGGCTCACCACGCGGGCTGGGTGCGCGCAGGTCCAGACCATGAGGGCGCATGCCAGGGCAAGGCAGAGCATGCAGGCAGGCAGAGCCATCACGCACCTCCGCGCTCGATGGGCTGGCCGGAGCTTCTGTCTTCCCCAGCCCCGTCGCCGGGTGCCAGAAGGGCGCTCATGCAGGTGGCCTTGAGCTGGGTGCCCTCCTGGAAGATCTGCTCGAGCGCCCTCAGACACTGGTCCTGGCCGAGAGGGTGGTCGCGGTCCTGCAGCCGCTGCCCAAGCTCCCGCACCTGGCGGCAAAGCCCTTCTCGCTGCGGACGTATCTGCTCCTCCAGGGCCTGGTAGATAAGGGCGCGGCTGTGCACGCGTTCGGCCTCCCCACGAACGCGAAGCTCCTGCGCCAACGCGTCGCCACGCTGGGAGAGTTCCTCGCGGACGTCCTGGAGCTGGGCGAGGGCGCGCCGCTGCTCTCGCACGTCCTGGCTCCAGGCGCACCAGGCGCCTTGCACGCCAAAGGCGCGCAGCTCCAGGCCCGGGTTTGTTTCCACGCACTCGCCGCGCGTCAGGGCCAGGAAGTCGTCTGGTCCTATGGCGGGTGCGTCCGCGGACCCGGTCAGGCGGGCGCCGCTCGCATCCAGGAGCTGAAGGGCGACCGTGGAGGCGTGGAGCACGTCCTCGTAGCCGGAGTTGACGGGAACGAGCCCGGTTGCGATGCAGCTCTCCCACAGCAGGGCCTCAAAGAGGAAGATGCGGGCGAAGAACTCCACGAAGTCGGGGTCCGGCGCAAAGGAGCTCAGCATGTAGGGAGCCGCGGCCGCCGCCATGCATGCCCCCACAAGCAGGGTGGGCCAGGGGCTGCGGCTGACCCCCAGGGACCGGTTGCGCGAGGTCATGAGGCCTATGCGCGCGAGTGTGAGCCCTATGTACCAGGCTGCCAGCAGGTAGGCGCCAAAGCCGGGGTGAAAGAGCAGGTTGGGCTGGGGGTCTGCGGGGTCCACCACGCACATGAGGTGGAGCTGCGAGTCGCTGAGGGCCAGGAAGACCAGGGCCAGCGCCGGGACCGCCAGCCAGCGCCAACGGGGGTTGGGCCGGTAGGTGCTGCTGTGCCCCAGTCCCAGCGTGCCCAGCCAGCCCAGCGGGGGGATGGCCATAAGGGGGATGAGGGTGAGGTAGCCGCTCTCTCGCATGAGATAGATGTTAGAAACAAGGACGGTGTCCTGTACAAACCGCATGGTGGCGCCGGCAAACATGAGGATGCCCTCGGCGCAGACGCAGCGCCTCATGACCTGCTGCGACATGCATCTGCGGATGGACCTTATCCATAGGCACACAAGCAGCACGTAGATGACGTACATGACGAGGGGGACGAGCCATCCGGAGCTACCGGATTCCAGCATCCACCGACGCCATGCCGAGGCCACCAGGAGCAGTGCCACGGCGGCGCAGGCCCATGCCATGCGTCTGCGCTGCGTCGTCCCCACCTCGGCACCTCCCGGTCTTCTTGTGCGTCCAGCAAGAAGGGCGTCGGCTCGCCCCGCCTGGCTGCTTACAAAATATATCAGGGCCGGTCGTGGCAGGCCACCCGTACGGGTGGGGTCTGGCGCGCCATGCCGTGCTTGAATGCGGCCCAACATCCGCAATCGGGCAGCAGGAGGCAGTCGCATGGAATCTGTCATCAAGTGCAAGATGCTCAGCTACGGGCTGGTGGAGGTGCGCGACGCGGGGGCCACGTCGCCGCGCTACCGGCTCTACGTGGCGGGCCAGCTAAAGAGCTACTCGGACGACCTGTACACGATCCTGGCCGAGTTCGACCGGCTCTACTAGGGCTGACGGAAGACAGGAGAGGGGAGAAGGCCATGTTCGTACCCCAGAGCTGGTACAAGGCGGATTCGAGCGCAAAGGCCACGGCCAACCTGGCTAGCATGGAGGCATTGATCGGGGAGCCTGCCACGAGGTTTGCCCAGGACCCCGAGCCATGCATCATCGGGCTGATGGGCGGTGCGCTCTCGGAGGTATCGCAGAGCGTCCTCAAGGTGCACCCCGGGTTTGCGCAGGTACATGCCTTTATCCAGGCGGCCTACAGCGAGCCCGGCGCATATCGCGACAACGTCACCAACGCCTTCAACGCCATGGCCCCGTTCTGGAACGATCCGGAGTACTCGGGCGACTACCGGTTCAACCTGCTCATTGCGGTGTTGGGGTGGGGCCTCTATAGGGACGACGAGGACGAGGGGACCCGCAACGTGCTCAACAACCTGCTCGAGCGCGTGCTGGCGGGTGACGAGGTGATGGGTCTCTTCGAGAACTGCCTGCTTGGCGCCATGCTCTGGTTTGCCGACTATGGCGGCTACCGCCAGCTGGTTGCAGGGCAGTACCAGGTGGTGTGCCAAGAGCGTGCCGCAAAGGCCGCGGCCGACCAGCGGGAGCGCGAGGAGGACGAGCGCAAGCGCCAGGCGGAGCAGCAGCGCGTGCGCATCCAGCGCATGAAGCAGGGCAAGTGCGTCTATTGCGGCGGCAACTTCAAGGGGCTTCTCCGCAAGACCTGCTCCAGCTGCGGCCGGCCCAAGGACTACTGATGTCACAAAAGTGACAGTCACTTTTGTGACATTGAGAAATTGATGCAAGTACTTTAGTGGGGAGCGAATCAAGATGGGGCTTTTCTCAAAGAAGACGACGTACTACATCCAGTGGAACGATGGCCTGCCCGTCGGGGACCTGGAGGACATCCCGGCCACCTTCTTTGCCGCGTGCAAGAAGGCCGGCCTGACGCTGGCGGCAGAACCTGAGTACTACGAGGGGCCAGCGTCCATCATGTGGGAGGCCACGCGGTTCAACCTCCCGGGCGTCACGGCCAACGTGAACATTTACGACACCTCGCAGATTACCCAGTTTGGCTCCTTCCGCATCAACGTGGAGCACAACGAGAAGAAGGGCGCCTCGCCCGATCAGGTGCGGGAGGCCCTCAAGCAGGCCTTCCAAGCCATGCTTGCCTTGGGCGGCGGCAGCGCCCACGCGGACATCTGCATCAACGGCAAGCCCTGGGAGGACTTCTACCAGAAGCGGAGCTTCATGTAAGACAACGTGCAGGAAAGACAACGTGCAGGAAGGGGTGGCCCCCTATTACACGACGCCGTGCAATAGGGGGCTACCCCCCTTTGCGCAATAGGGGGCCATCCCCCTTGCACCCTTACTTCTACGCCTTGGCGAGCCTCCGGCGCAGGGCGAGGCCCGCGCTCACGGCAAGGGGCATGAGGACAAGGGCCAGCACGCCGGAGGTGAACGTGTCGAAGATGGCGCGCCCGGGGCCCTCCAGCGCATAGGTGGCCTCAACAAGGTCCAGGTGCTCGCCAGCGATGAAGGAGAGAAGGCGACTCAGCAGCTCGAGGACCAGCTCCGTGAGCGCCCCAAAGCTCAGCCACACCTGCGTCGCCGGCCCCGCGAGCGCACCCGCCACAGGGTTCATGCTCAGGAGCGCCATGGATCCACGCACGAGGCCAGAGAAATCCAGGGCAAAGGCGTCAAAGGCCACGCAGAGCGCAACCTGCTCCAGGAGAAAGCCCACCGCAAAGGGCACCAGCATGAGGGCTGGCGACGCCTTGCCTCGCGTGAGCGCCTCGGGGGAGAAGGCCGTGATTGCCGCAAGCCCCAGCAGCATGACCACAAAGCCCATGGGGACCTGGGAGCTTATGAGCATGAGGCCGTACCCGGCGGCAACAAGCACGACGGCCCCGGCAAGCCACGCGCCCTTGTCTGAGCCCTTATCACCGCCCTTCTCGCTGCGCTTGTTGCCGCTCTTGTTGTCGGCGCGGCTGCCGATTGCCTTCGCCGCTCCGAAGGCCCGTGCCACGAGGCCCCCGAGGATGCCCAGGCCCAGCTGCAACAGCATGATGCGGAGGGCCAGCTCGAAGCCATCGCGGGGGTCGTCTGTGAACACGCAGAACCAGGTGACGATAAGGGCCGCGTACATGGCCACGGTGAGGATGGCGTTGAGCACGAAGGGGGCTCCGTCGAGGTCCTCGTTCCAGTCAGCCAAGGGCAGGAAGAGCCCCACGATGGCAAAGCCCAGCCAGCCAAAGAGCGCGAGGACCTTCTCGTCACCCTCGCCCGTCATGATGATCCCCAGAGCGGCTACGAGGTTGCCCCACGCATACCAGAGCACGACCCGCATGACGGCTCCCACGGCAATCGGTCCCAGCAAGGCTCCCAGTACCGCCGAGACCAGGAGACCCAAGGCGATACAGGCAGCTGCTGCGAAGAAGGCGTAGCCGGCCATGAGCATGCCGCCAAGCACGAGTCCGCCACAGAGTAGCAGCACCAGACCTGCACCCAGGTCGTCAAAGGGTCCCCACTCGTAGGCCGTGTAGCCACCAAAGCCGTTGGGCACGATCTCTATCCAGTCGCCGCCCAGCCCCACCCAGCCGTCGTCAAGGTCGACCCACATGCGCGCCCCCTTCGTCGAGTCGACCAATTCCACCACGGGCGGCGCGGCTTTGCCCCACCCGCAGGGGTGGGGTCAGACGCGCTGTCGCGGCCATGGTGGGAAGAGGGCATGCTATAATTAGCCGGAAACGAGAATTTTAGAAGATAGCGGCTATTAATAACAATCGTTGGGGGTAACGCATGATTGGAAGAAGAGCCGAGACCACCCTGCTCAACCGTCTGTACGAGAGCGACCGTGCACAGCTCGTTGCTGTCTACGGCCGGCGACGTGTCGGCAAGACCTTCCTCGTTGACGAGACGTTCAGGGGCAGGATAACCTTCCGCCATGCTGGCCTGTCTCCCGTCGAGGCCCATCGGGGAGTCAGGGTAAGCCCGCTCAAGATGCAACTGCAAAGCTTCTATAACTCTCTCGTGGTCCAAGGAATGGAAAGAAGCTCGTGTCCCCAGAACTGGCTGGACGCGTTCCTCATGCTGGAGTTGTTTCTTCAGGAGCGCGACGACGGAGGACGCCAACTCGTCTTCTTGGACGAGCTTCCCTGGCTTGACACGCCTCGGTCGGGCTTCATCACGGCTTTCGAGTCCTTCTGGAACGGGTGGGGGTGTCACAGACCGAACCTCATGGTCATCGTCTGCGGCAGCGCCACATCCTGGATCCTCGATGAGCTCATCAACAGCCACGGCGGTTTGTATAACCGAGTTACCTGTGAA
>CACYGL010000038.1 GCA_902773995.1 uncultured Coriobacteriaceae bacterium
AAGAGAACGCATTGGCGCTATGCGCGATTTTTCCGCGTGCTCCTTCCGTCGCTCGGGGTGTTTGCGGCTACTGCGTTCGTCTCGATCTATCTCACCCTCGACTCGCTTGTGACGAACTTTGGGGGTGCTGTCAACAACCTTGGCCGCAACCTATCCACGCCTGTAGTTACGGCATTTACCCTTGAGGCCAAGTTTGCCCCATATCTTTGTCCGCTGGTGCTTGCGGGTCTTTGGCAAGGTCCTGCTGCTTTGGCACGTGGACGTTACCCATGGCTGCTCAAAGCCCACGGACTCTCGGCGTCGAGCTCTGCATTGCTGCTGTTTGCTTCCTGCCTCATCGATGCATTGAGCCTGTGGGCGTGGGCCAGCCTATTCTCGTCGCTTACCTCGGTATTGTTCCAGGCTTCTCTCAACCCATCCCTGCTACGAAGCGCGTTTGGCATTTCGCCTGGCCAGATTGGCTTGTGGTCCATCGCCACCATGCTGCCAAGCGTGTCGCAGGCACTGTCTATCGCCGGGCTGTGGGCCGCTGCTTGCGTAGTGCTCGGTAGCAGTGGGATGGCATACGCGGTCTCCTTGGTTGTGTACCTCGGGGGAAACTATCTCCTCCCGGCGATTGCAAACTTAAGCTTCATCTCGGATTGGCTAATTCCACAAATGGCGATGCCTGGAATCAGTGCCGCTTGGGAGTACGGCGTGGGACACCTGTGCGCTGGCCTTGCCTTTACTGCAGCGCTTGCGTGCGCCTCGATGTGCTTGCCCAGGCTCATTGTGGCAAGGGGGTGAAGCAGTTTGCAATCCGCAAGGTCCACAGCGCTTCATCCTCTTCCTCTGGTGCTGAGAATCGAGCTGCTACGTGTGCTTGAATCC
This sequence comes from uncultured Coriobacteriaceae bacterium, assembly GCA_902773995.1. Classification (GTDB taxonomy): domain Bacteria; phylum Actinomycetota; class Coriobacteriia; order Coriobacteriales; family Atopobiaceae; genus Tractidigestivibacter. Next base: position 871 of record CACYGL010000038.1, read on the forward strand.
TGGCGTCTGTTGGTGGCGCTGGGGTGCATCGTTGTGTCAATCGCAATCTCGTACACGCTGTTGGGTTCCTTCCAGGTCCAATCGGGTGGAAGCCTTGCTGGCTCATCTGCGCTCGACGTGTTCTACGTAGGTCTCAATGACTCCTTGGTTGTATGCATCTTGTTGCCAACTGGGGCACTTGCGCTTTGCGGCGACGCCTTTACAAAGGAGGATCGGGGTGGTTTCTCGGATATCGTCCTTTCAAGGCTAAGCAACAGGAGGGTCTGGCTTTGGGGAAAGTGCCTTTCCATCACGGTGACGTGCCTGCTTTATACATTAACGACGCTCGTCCTCATGTGTGTCTTTGACATGGTTGTCTTTGGGACAATGCCGTCTGTCACCGTTCCCCAATGGCTTGCCTATTCCGGGAACCCAGATGACTATCAATGGAATCGCTATTTCACGCGAATTGCTCTGGTACCTGAGTCATGGAACTATACGCACCTTGTAATTGTTCTGGCGCTCGTCGAGGGAGTGATTCTATCCATCATCACGATCACGTTCGCCTCGTGTGCCGCAGCTATTAGAGCAAAGACCAATCCAACACTTCTCGGCTTTGCGGTCCTAGTCGCTCTTACGGCGCTGCCCGAGCTCTTCGTTAACGTTGCGTTCCTCCTTAATCCATCTTCGCAGCAGAGGGACTGGGGGTTTCTCATGGATCGCTTCTGCCTCTGTTTCTACTGTCTTGGGGCATCCTTCACCCAGACAGAGGTTGGACAAGCTGCGGTAATCACAAGCCAGTTCGATGGGCAGGAAATTGTGGCAAGTGCTGCAACACAAGTCAACAGCTATTCCACGCTTGCCCTTGTGCTCTTGCTGCTGGCTGGCCTATCGCTTCTGGCATTGCTTCATCGCTACGGAGAATCCGGCGTGGGCAGACGGAATGCGAGGGTTGACTAGGATGCCTGTAAATACCAAAGTTCTCAAACATATGGGACCGGCCGCCGAGAAGGCCATTGATGTCGTGGACCTCTCGTTACGTCTTGGCGGGACTACGGTCATCGATTCCGGCGGTCTGCAAGTTGGTAGGGGAGAGGTCGTAGGACTCATTGGACCCAACGGCTCGGGGAAAACAACGATGCTCAGATTTCTCGCCGGCCTCCTCATTCCAAGTTCCGGAGCAGGGAGTGTGCTTGGCGCAGACATTAGGAACATGGGGAGCTGGCCACGAGTGGGGCTGCTCCTCGAGGCGCCTCCGTTTATTGACCGTATGTCGGGTATCGAGAACCTTGGCATCCTGGGGGACCTTGGCGGCTGCAAAGACAATTGCGTCTATGAGCAAGCAATGCTTACTGTTGGTTTGGACCCCGGCAACTGCACGCCCGTTGGCAGGTACTCCGCTGGCATGAGAAAGCGCCTGGGCATCGCTCAGGCAATCATGGACGATCCGGACCTCGTTCTTCTCGACGAGCCGACCAACGGTCTTGATCCAGAAGGGGTCGTTATGCTGCGCGGAATTGTGCGTGCATGTGCCGAGAAGGGCGAGACGGTCATATTTTCGAGCCACATGCTCGGTGAGGTTGCCGAGTTGTGTGACGATGTATATCTAGTCCATGGCGGTGGCCTCACGCGTCTTGCGGCGGGGAATGGGGGTGCAGCACTTGAGCGCGAGTACCTCTCCAGGGTTGGCGCAAAGGTGTGAGGATTCTGCCCTCATGCGGGTTGCCATTCCGTCGCTGGTGGTGACGGTGCTTCTCAGCAACCTGCCGTTGGGATGGCCGTATGGCGAAGTGCTCCTCACCCTGCGATTGCTGTTGGGCGTCCTTCCCCTTGCGTGGTTGTGCAGCCTGGGATTTAGGGAGGGGAGCACTGCCTTCCCCGCGCCAGCTGCCCTTGCGGGTACGCTAGGTACGAGCTTTGGACTTGCGCTTTCCTTTTCGGTGCTGCAGGCAATCGCTACGGGTAATGTTGCTTGGGACGGATTGCCTGCCGAGACATACTTTGCGCTCCCATTTGTTCCGTGCACTTTGGGTATTGCCGCGCGGTCGCGCCATGCTGGCAAGTGCGTCTGGGCCGTTCCTGTCCTGCTTGGCGTTGCGATTGCCATATGGGGAGCGGTCGCGCTTGTCGGCTGGGAGCGCCCGCTTGACCCGATGGCAGTGGCGTCACCGGTGCCTTCACAAAATACCTTGGTGGCGGAGTATGCCCTGCTCGTGGTTGCCGTTGTTCTGCACGCGCGAGGGATTCTCCTCGAATCTCGTGGTGGCCTCTTTCGGGCTGTCGCGGCGGTCCTGATATCTTCGGCTGCCTTGAGTGCCCTTGCGATTGGCATGCAGCAGCTGGGATGGGGCGGCACCCAGCGTGTTGTTGCCTGGGCGGTTCTCGCTGCCCTGCCCTGTGTCTTTTCGGGCGGCCGGCCTGCCTCGGGCAACATCCAACGGCCATACGTTGCCGTTGACCAGCTGTTTCTTGACCATGGACTTACCAGCCGAGAAGAAACTGCCATACGCGGTTTGGACTGCGGGCTCACGGTCTCGCAGCTTGCGGACGAGATGGGTGTGGCGCGCTCAACCGCTGGCACCTACTGCAAGCGGGCGTACGAGAAGTTGGGGGTGACCTCTAGAGACGCTGCAATCGCCCTGCTCGACGAGGTCAGGGAGCAAAGTGGGGATTGTCTGCCGACTGCGGAGAGAGACGATTCCCAGGCTCTGTGCCAGGGAGCGTACCGTGTCAGTCATGCTGTTGCCGCTAGTTGCATTGGTGCCGCGGTGGCAATCTACTGGCTTCCATGGCTGGGGAGGGCGCATCTGCTCATCTCTCAAGTCGATGACCTACGTCCGGGGACGATTGTGCTTGGACTTCTGGTAATAATCGCTGCGGCCGGTACGCGCATGCCAATCTCCAAGCGGGGCGTTGTCGCTTTGGTGCTTGCTCTGGCTGGCGGCCTTGCAGGCTATTCGCTTTTTGGCAATTTGGCGTCGTGGGGAACGGATGCCTTGTCTGTAGCGGCTGCTTATGCGCTTCCTATTCTCTACCTCGATGGTATTTCCCGAGATTCCCACGCTCTTGGCAATTCTCGGCAAAGGGCCATCGCGGCGCTCGGTGCGTTTGCGCTCGCTGCGGTAGCGCTGCTGTTGCCCCTTGCGATTAGGCGCTGGTACATGGCAGCGTTGCTCGCTGTTCCCGGTGTGCTTTTCGCGCAAATGTCTGGCGGCGAAGAGGGCGTGCCGAAGCAGGCATTCTCTCCCTTCCCTCCCGTGCACATTGCCGTTGGACTCTGCGCTCTTGGTGCATCAGCTCCAATCTTGGTGAGCGCGTTGCAGTGCTTCTCGCCTGGCCCTGTTGAGGCGTCAATTGCGTATGGGCTAATTGCCATTGCCGTTATTGTCCTGCTGTCCACCATTTTGGGTGCTCTGGAAGGTGGCGGTCTTTCTCGTCTGCTTCCATCACTGGCCGTCGAGATTGTTGGGCTTTGCCTGGGGTGGCTATGGGTCCTCACGAGAGAGACTCCGAATGGCGTTGCTGTTGCCTTGCGCACCTGCCTGGGATGCGGCCTTGCCGTTGTGGGGTTGCTAGCGTTCGCGCGACTCGTGCGGCTCTTCAAGCGCAGAGCGAGGCTGGCGTGTCTTTCTGTGCGTGAGCGTTGGCGCGAGGTTGGAACAAAGACCGGCCTTACCGAGGGAGAAATCGAGGCCATCATCCTTCTCGGTCGCGGATATAGCGTGTCGTATGTGGCGAGGTCACTCTCGCTTTCACCTGCGGCAATTGCCTCGCGACGGGCGTCTGCCTACAAGAAGCTGGGAATCCATCGCCGAGACGAACTAGCGCGCATGCTTCTTGACCTGCTGAGGGAGTGAAGACATCCTGCTGGAATGCGCCCTTCGGCGTCGGGGTGACGCCCGAAGCGAGGTTTCGTACGTGATAGCTGCGGCAACGGCCTCTCCGGCGCCAAAACGGCGCCGGAGCGAAGGGTTCCGACGGGATCTCGTACGAGATGCTCCCTCCGGCGACAAATAGTCGCCGGAGGCGTCGTCCCAGGGAGAAAATGCAACAAACTAAGCCCTCCGGCGCCAGCGCTTTGCCTCCTCCAGCGGTCGCGATTGGTGCATTTGCTATTATGGCAAGGCTATGTGTGACGATGCGGGCGTGGCGGAACTGGTAGACGCGCTGGATTTAGGTTCCAGTGGGGGAGACCCCGTGAAGGTTCGAGTCCTTTCGCCCGCACCACATGAGCCACATGCGCAGGAAACCGCGACGGGCACAGGCCCGTCGAGGACGAGACACTGGAGGAACGTTGAAGATCACCGTTACCGCTGAGGAGCCCAAGGACAACAAGGTTGCCGCAAAGCTCACCATTCCCGCCGCCGACGTCAACGCGGCCGTCGCCAAGACCTACAAGGACTTCGCGCACAAGTACAACTTCCAGGGGTTCCGTCGCGGTCACGCTCCTCGTCCGGTGATCGACGGCATCCTGGGAAAGGAGTCGGTGCTCGCCCAGGCCACCAACGACCTTCTCAACGCTGCCGAGCCCCTCATGCTCGAAGAGCTCAACATCGTTCCCGTTGGTCGTCCGGACTTCGCCCAGGACGCAGATCTCGCCACCGAGGGCAATGACTACACCATCGACGTCACCATCGGCGTCCGCCCCGAGGCCGAGCTTGACTCCTACGACGCCCCCCAGATCAACATGCCTCCCGAGGAGGTCACCGACGCCGAGGTTGACGCCCAGATTAAGCGCTACATGAGCTACCACACCACCTACGAGGACGTCTCCGAGGGCGAGGCTGCCCAGGAGGACGACGTCGTGAAGGCTGACATCGAGAACGTCGAGGGTGCCGAGAAGCTCGCCGGCGAGGGCCAGACCCTCGCGCTCGTCGACGGCCAGGTGCCCGATGAGGTCAAGCAGGCGCTCACCGGCGCCAAGGTCGGCGACGTTGTCGACCTCGCCTGGACCATCAAGCACGAGGACGGCGAGGAGACCCACGAGCACTCCTACAAGGCCAAGGCTACGGTCAAGGGCATCCAGCGCCCCGTCACGCCCGAGCTTGACGACGAGTTCGCCAAGAAGAACTTTGGCTACGACACCGTCGATGAGTTCAAGAACGCCGTCCGCGACGAGATCGCCGAGGACAAGAAGGTCAACCTCCCCAACCTCAAGGAGGATCGCGTTGTCGAGGCCGTGGGCGAGCGCCTGCAGCTCGACGAGGTCCCCGCTGACTACCAGGAGGAGGTCTTCAACGAGCTTGGCCAGGAGGTTCTCGGCCAGATGCAGCGCTCCGGCATCTCGCTCGACATGTACCTCAAGGCTCGCAACATCTCGCCTGACGCCTTCATCGCCGACCTCCACGCCCAGGCCGAGGAGCGCGCCCGCCAGTCCCTGGCGCTCGACGCCATCGCCCGCCAGCTCGGCCTCGAGGCTACCGACGAGGACGTCCGCAACGAGTTCGAGAAGGCCAACGTCGGTGACGTGGACAAGGCCATCGAGCAGTGGCGTTCCGAGGGCCGTCTCCCGGCCATCCGCGACTCCATCAAGCGCACCAAGGCCCTCGACTGGCTGGTCGAGAACGCCCAGGTGACCGTTGTGGACGAGGCTGCCGAGGCCGCCAAGGACGCCGAGGGCGAGAAGTCCGAGGACGCCGAGTAGCGCCAGCGCCGCTACCAGAACTAATGGTGCAGACCCTGTGAACTGACGCCGTGCCCCGGATGGCGCAAGCCGTTCGGGGCACATTGGAACGGAACACAAACAATTCCTGAAGGGAGCATCATGCACAACCCAACGAACATTCCGCTCATCCCGTACGTCGTCGAGCAGACCCCTCGTGGCGAGCGCAGCTATGACATCTACTCGCGCTTGCTCAACGACCGCATCGTCTTTCTCGGCGAGGAGGTCACGCGCGACTCCGCCAACCTCGTGATCGCGCAGCTCCTCCACCTCGAGAGCCAAGATCCCGACAAGGACATCTCGCTCTACATCGACTCTCCCGGCGGTGACGTCTATGCTGGCCTTGGCATCATTGACACGATGAACTTCATCAAGCCCGACGTCTCCACCATCTGCGTGGGCATGGCGGCCTCCATGGGCGCGGCCATTCTCGCCAGTGGAACCAAGGGCAAGCGCCTGGCCCTTCCCAACTCGATGATCCTCATCCACCAGCCCAGCTCTGGCGTTCAGGGTCAGCAGACCGACATCCAGATTGTCGCTGACGAGACCAAGTGGATTCGCGAGCACCTCAACCAGATGCTTGCCGACGCCACCGGTCAGCCCATCGAGAAGATCAACGCCGACACCGAGCGCGACAACTACATGCGCGCGAGCGAGGCGCAGGCCTACGGTCTTGTCGACAAGGTCATCACCAACCGTAACGACCAGGGTAAGCAGGAGTAGCGCATGGCTCAGGACCGCGACAACGGAAACGGACGCTCGTACGGCGACAATGAGATGCACTGCTCGTTCTGCGGCAAGAGCCGCAGCCAGGTGAGCAAGCTCATTCAAGGTCCCGGTGGGGTCTACATCTGCGACGAGTGCGTGCACGCGTGCTCCCAGATGATCGATGAGGCAGACGGCTCTGTTGCGATGGACGAGGACACCGAGGAGGAGTCCCCTCTGCCGCTCAAGGAGCTGCCCACCCCGCATCAGATCTATGACGAGCTCTCGCAGTACGTGATTGGCCAGGAGGCGGCCAAGCGCGCCATGAGCGTTGCCGTCTACAACCACTACCGCCGCATCCTCTCGGGCAACGACGAGGTGCCCGAGGGTGAGGAGGAGGTGGAGATTGCCAAGAGCAACATCCTGCTCCTTGGCCCCACCGGTACCGGCAAGACGCTGCTTGCCCAGACCCTTGCCCGCTTCCTCGAGGTGCCCTTCGCCATTGCCGATGCCACCACCCTTACCGAGGCTGGCTACGTGGGTGAGGACGTCGAGAACATCCTGCTCAAGCTCATCACCGCTGCTGATGGCGACGTCTCCCGCGCCGAGCTGGGCATTGTCTACATCGACGAGATTGACAAGATTGCGCGCAAGGCCGAGAACCTCTCCATCACGCGTGACGTCTCGGGCGAGGGCGTGCAGCAGGCACTGCTGAAGATCCTTGAGGGCACCGAGGCGAGCGTTCCTCCGCAGGGCGGCCGCAAGCACCCCCAGCAGGAGCTCATTCACATCGACACCACCAACATCCTGTTCATCTGCGGCGGTGCCTTTGTGGGTCTCGACAAGATTGTGGCTGACCGCATTGGCAAGAAGGGCGTTGGCTTCAACGCCGAGCTTGGCAAGAACGTCGACCAGGACGAGGATGAGCTCATGGAGCAGGTCATGCCCCAGGACCTGCATAAGTTTGGCATGATTCCCGAGTTCATTGGCCGCATCCCGGTGATTACCTCCACGAGGGAGCTCAAGGAGGCCGATCTCGTGGACATTCTCACCAGGCCCAAGAACGCGCTTGTCAAGCAATACAAGCGGCTCTTCGAGGTCGAGGGGGTCGAGCTGGAGTTCACCCCCGAGGCCCTGAACGAGATTGCCCGCCAGGCCATCGCCCGCGGCACGGGTGCCCGCGGCCTGCGCGCCATCTGCGAGTCGACGCTACAGTCCACGATGTTCGACCTGCCGAGCGACCTCGACATCACGAGGGTCATCGTGACCAAGGAGTGTGTTGGCGGTGCCGAGAAGCCCGAGGTGGTGCGTCAGGAGTCGCTGCTGCCCAAGCACCGCGCGAGCTAGCGCATTTGTGCTGGTAGCGTAACGTTGTGGCCGCGTCCGGAGATCCGGGCGCGGCCGTTTTTTGGCTATGGCATTGGCTGTTAGAGCTTCGTTAGCTTGCCGCATATCGTCGATTGGTTGATACTCACCTACCTTGCGTAAATCTATACTTCGTTAAAGTCTTGCATTCTGTACGGAGTCTGGCAGGGGAGCGCGATGGCATGTGATTTCCGAGCAAGAAGAACAGCCCGAATGGCGGCGGCAGGCATCCACGTGGCGTATGGGCCGTGGTCATTGTTGCCGCTGTAGCGGTATGTGTTGCCATGGTGGTCTGGTTGCTACCAGGGTCGTCATTTGCCCCTTCGTCCGATGTCTTCTCGAGCGAACAGCAGGCTGACGAGCAGGGCACAGACACTTCCGATGAGAACGTCCCAACTGACCAGGCTGTTGCTGGCGAGTCCAAGACGGACTCTGCCGAGGTACAACCTGCCGCGACTTCCGGTGGCGATACCCCAACGGTGACTGAGCCTTACGAGCAGGGCGTGGTTCTTCTCAGAGTTGATCCCGGCGAGACTGCCGAGGACGTTTCGCAGAAGCTCGCGAACGTGGACGGCGTTACAACGAAGGACGTGAGCGACCAAGACCTCTCCCGAGGCTTCGTACGCGTCAAGACTGCCGAGGGCGTATCCGTGGAGGATGCCGTCAAGCAGCTTGGCGAGGCGGGTCTCTCCTCTCAGCCCAACTTTGCCTACACCATTGCAGATGATGGGGACGAGGGGAGTGGCAGCGAGGCAAGCGATGCTGGGGAGGCCGCATCCACGGCTTCTGAGGGGGCGACTGAGGCGAAGGCTGATGTCACCACGCTTAATGATGCTGCTGACTATTTCACGCAGGTAGATAGCGCCTGGGACATCGTGAAGACCAACAAGGCGGTCTCCGTTGCCGTCCTCGATACCGGCTGCCGCGTGACGCACGAGGACCTCAAGGACAACATCGTCGATACGTACGACGCAACTGTTGGAAACGCGGATAACCACCTCTCGGGTGACGTCAAGGACGTTACTGACATCGAGGGGCATGGTACCCATGTTGCGGGCATCGTTGCCGCTGAGGCGGACAACGGCAAGGGCGTCGATGGCGTTTCCTACAACGCCGGCATTGTGGCAGTCAAGGTGTTCCCCTCCTATGACATCAAGGCCGATGACAACTCCTACAAGCATGTTGGCAGTTGCTATACCGACGACCTTGTCACTGGGTATGACTACATCCTTGCCAACAAGGACAGGGACAAGATCCGCGTCGTGAACATGAGCATCCAAGGCGGACGGAGCGTTGACTGGCCCGGCACCGGCGAGGGTGCTACTGATAAGCTCCTCGAGGGGCGGATTCAGAGTGCCTACGACAAGGGCATCGTGACCGTCGCGAGTGCAGGCAACGCCAACGGCTCCCTTAATAGCCTCGGTGATGGAAAGGCGCTGCTTCCGTATAAGTCCTTCCCGGTGAACCTTAACGTTCCTATTGTTGGCGTGATGAATCTCATCACGAGTATTGATGAGAATGGAGCCAGACTTTCAGGGGATTCGAATTACTGTACCTCTTCAGAGACGCAAGGTACTACGAACAAGAACATCAGCGCCCCTGGTAACTGGATTAACAGCACATTTAATAATTCGGATTCCGGCTACACATATATGAGTGGTACCTCGATGGCGTCTCCGTACGTTGCCGGCGTGCTCAGTCTCGAATTTGCTGCAGATCCCAGCCTCACCTCGCAGCGGGCTATCGACATTCTCTATGAGACTGCAATGGATTTGGACGATAAGGGTTGGGATGCCAAGACCGGCTATGGCTGCGTGAATGCCTGTCGCGCCGTTGCTATGGCCAGTGGTAGGAAGATGTCACTGGATCAGGCTACTGTAGATGGCATTGCCCCCCAACTCCAAGCATCCGCTGGCGCAGCCGTCACCCCAGACCCCGTTGTCACCTATGGCACTGAGTTGCAGCTCGTGCGCGGTAAGGACTATACGGTCTCCTATGCAAACAATACCTCGACGGGTATTGCTACGGTCACCATTACCGGCGTTGGCTCCTTCACGGGTACCAAGACCGCGAACTATTTTATCGTTGATGCGCCGATTGACTTCAGCACGGCTGCCTCGGCATCGTCATACTCGTCTAGCGGGACGATGGATTTCAACTCCTATTACAACGCGGGGTCTAGTAAGAATTCATCAACCGTTAGGCACGACGCAAGTCAAACAAAGGCACCTAGGCATGTTTCTTATGATCTCGTTGAGGGCAAGGACTATAACGTGACCTACTCCAACCCCGACGAGAGTGGGAACGTGACAGCGACATTCCAGGGGATTGGCGTGTTCACGGGCTCGCATACCGAGAGCGTCTCGAAATGGTCGAAGATTGACATCTCTCGAGGCGACAGCGCGGCGAACAACGATGTGCCAGACCAGGTCCTTACCGATGGCGAGGCAAAGCCGGTTCCCACCGTGTTTGACTATTCTGCTCATACGCTCGTTCCCGGAATTGACTGCACGCTGTCTTACAAGAACAACACCAAGGAAGCGACTGCCACAGACGATAATCCCCCTACCATTGTCGTGACCGGAATCGGTAATTACACGGGCACGCGTGAGATCGAGTTCAACATCATAGGCAAGAAGGACATTTCTGGGACAACTGCAAAGCTTCCGGTGTCTTCCTTCACGTATACCGGAAGCCCCATCGAGCCTACGGTTACGTTGTTCGCCGACTTGTCGCAGACATCCTCGCTTCGCAAGAAAGAGGACGTCAATGCAACCGATCCCTCGTACTACACGACCTATGACGAGGATCACACCAACGTTGGCACCAAGAACATCACGGTTCATGGCATCAATAGCTACGAGGGTACAAAGACCATCCCATACACAATCACGCCTGCTGACATCTCCTCGGCGACCATCTCCGCCATCCCGGACCAGACGTACACGGGGTCCGCGCTGAAGCCAGAGCCCAAGGTGACCTGGAACGGCAAGCCGCTCACCAAGGGGCAGGACCGGGACTACACGGTCTCCTACGAGAACAACAACGGAGCGGGCACGGGCAAGGTCATCATCACGGGCAAGAACAACTTCACGGGTACAGTGACCGCGACCTTCAACATTCAGGCACAACAGCCGGAGAATCCTTCTCAGCCCGACCAGCCGTCGCAGCCCGACCAGCCGTCGCAACCCGACCAGCCGTCGCAGCCTACGCAGCCGGAGACCATCACCACCTACCGTCTCTACAACCCGTACTCGGGCGAGCACCTCTTTACTCAGAGCTTCGACGAGTACAACAGCCTGGCGTGGATTGGCTGGCAACAGGAGGGGCTTGCTTGGAACTCGCCCAAGACCTCGAATACGCCTGTCTATCGTCTCTACAACCCGTACTCTGGCGACCATCACTACACTACGAGTCGGGACGAGTACGACAATCTGGGTCGCATTGGCTGGAGCCAGGAGGGCATTGGCTTCTACTCGGCGGAAACCTCAGACAGGAAGCCGGTCTATAGGCTCTTCAACCCCTATGTGACCGTGGGTACGCACCACTACACCACGAGTCGGGATGAGTACGACAGCCTTGGCCGCATTGGCTGGAGCCAGGAGAGCATTGGCTGGTACTGCCTTTGATAGTTTCTCTGGAATATCGGCTATGACGTAGCGATGTCCCGTCTCCGTCCCTAGATGCAAGTCACCAAAGATTTGCGTCGAGGTGACGGGGACGGGGTTTATCCATATCAGTGTGGTCAGGAACCGTGTATTCCGCTGAAATAGATTGACCGTTTGCCGGAGCCCAGGATGAACTTTGTTCTCCTGAAACTAATCTGTTTTTATGTGGGTGTGTAGGGTTTGCTTGCAGGTTTGATTACGGGATAGGAAGTGGTTCTATGCGAGTCTCCAAGCCAAACAGATGGGCGAGGCCTTCGCGGGTATGGATGTTTGCGCTATTGGTAGCAGCTTTTATATGCGTGCCATCCGTTGCTTTTGCTGGAGAGCTTCCTGTTTACCGTCTTTACAACAAGTGGAGCGGGGAACATCTTTATACCACCAACGTCGACGAGTACCGTTACCTGCCCACCATCGGTTGGAGGGGCGAGGGCGAGGCGTGGGTGTCGCCTACCGAGGGAGACCCGGTGTACCGTTTGTACAACCCCTATTCGGGCGACCATCACTATACAAAGGATTCGTCGGAGTACCATTACCTGCAGACTCTTGGCTGGAGAGGCGAGGGTCCTATATTTTGCTCCCTCCAAGGTGAGGGCGTTCCTGTGTACCGGCTGTACAATCCCTGGCTGACCTGTGGAACGCACCTCTTTTCGACTTCCGAGAGCGAGTACGACAATCTTGGAGCTATCGGTTGGCAGCAGGAGGGCTTGGCATTCTTCGCCATCCGTGCCGGCTCGGGTGAAGGTGCTATTTCCGAGACAGACCCCACTCCTTCGAATCCCAACCCGGGAAATGGTGGCTCCACCAATTCCGGAACAAACTCTGACGCGGTCGATCCGAATACCTATACCGTTTATGTGACGGCTAGCGGCAAGCGCTATCACCGTCAAAGCTGTCCTTCAACTTCGGGAAAGCGGACGCGTTCAATGACGCTTGCGGAAGCGGTTCGTAGGAACTATACCCCCTGCAAGGACTGCAAGCCACCTTCGATGTAGCAAGTGCGGATAACCATTGCATTTGTTGTTTCGTTTGTAACCAATAGAGGCGGAGGCCAAAACGGTCTCCGCCTCTCATCTTGTTGGACACCATCGTTGCGGCAGCTCTAGCCCACCGAACCGCCAAAGCGCTCGTAGTACTCGATGAACTTCTGGCGCCGCTTGGTCCCTGCTGGGCAGGTGTAGTCGAAGGCGTGCATGATGCCGCGATAGATGGCAACGGCCTTTATGCGGCGCGCCATGCCGTCGACGGTGCTGCGAGACTTCTCAAGCTGGTCTCGCAGGTACTCGAGGTAGGGGGAGCCTGCCGCGTACTGCCAGAAGAGACCAGCGAGGTCGGAGTCTGGGTAGAGCCAGGGCCTGTTGTCGGGTCCTGCGTAGTGGACAATGCGATAGTCGCGCCTGGCCTCGTCGTACTCGTCCTGAACGTCCTTGGGTGCCTGAGCCACAATGTGGGTGCGTCGCATGTACTGCCAGTCCACAAGGTAGTTCCACTTCATGTGAACCCGCCGGTAGTGACCATCCACCACCTTGTTGAGGACGTCCTGGTCAAGCCAGCGCCACGTGCGCTCCGTGGCAATGTCGAGCAGCTCCTCGGCCGTGATGGTCTGGCGGAACTTCTCCAGGTTCATGAGGAGCACGCCTGCCTGGAAGTAGTCGTGCGGCTCGGTCATGCCCAGTTGGTCCTTGAGGTAGGAGTAGACCGTGGGATCATAACCGTCAATCTGCCCGATGGTGTCCGCATCGCGCGTGGCCGCCAGCAGGTAGCCCGTGACATCCGTGTCAAAAAGCTCTGCCACGTCTGCACACACCACGATATCCGAGTCCAGGTAGATGGCCTTTTCGACATTGTCGAGAAGCGTTGGCGCCAAAAGGCGGAAGTACGTCTCTGGCCTAAAGTGTCCGTGGTGGGGCAGCTTGATGTCGCCGAGTGCGGCGTCAACGTCTAGGAAGCCCAACCCAACGTGGTACTTGGATGCCTGCTGGGTGAGCGTGATCATGCTCTTGGGCGTGATGTCGCGCGTGAGTACCACGATGTCGTAGTGGCGCTCGGGGGAGGCGTTCACCAGGATGGACTGGAGCGCCACCGAGAGGTAGGGGACAAAGAGCTCGTTGCAGGCAAAGACGAGAACAACGTCGTTGAGGTCAAGCGGCAGTTCGCGTGACGAGGTGGCCAGCATGGTGCCCCTCTGCGTCTGCTGGGTGGCAGGTGTTCCACTCTGTGAGTTCATCGTCTGGCTGCTCCCTGTAGGATGCCCGTGTCTGCGTGCCAAAACAGCACTGTACGACTCTACCATGACGTGCGAGCCGCGTTCCGTTCGCCCGCCCGTCCCCGCCAAAGGCCCATCTGAGACAAAGGGAGTTTCCCTTTGTCTCATGCGAGAAGTGCGGCGGCGTTGGAGCGCGCAAGTGCCCCCACGTCTTCGCCGCGTACCTCAGATGCCTTTGCGATGGCACGTTCGAGCGAGGAGGCAATCTCCTCCGCGGTACCCAGGACGTTCTCGCCCGCGGGGAGGTCCGTCTCGGTGAGCAATAGCTCTGCGGGCACCTCGCGAACGTACTCGCGCCCGCGCCTGGTGGCAAGGGAGTGCTCGCCAAACGAGAAGTAACAGCCCATGCGGGCAGCGCGCCACAGCTCCTCTGGCCTTCCGGAGAACCAGTGGAATATACAACGGCAGGACCTGACGGCGCCCGTGCGCTCCAACACGTCGAGCACCACGTCTGCCGAGCGCACGGAGTGGATTGATACCACCTTTGGGCACGTGGGGTCGCTCGTCTCGGAGCAGGCGCGCATGATGCGCTCGAAGGCCGAAACCTGAATGCGCTGCGTTCCCTCACCCACATGCGCTGGCGAGAAGTCCAGCCCAACCTCGCCAATGAAGCGCAGGTCGGGCAATATGGAGACCAGCGTGTCAACGTCCTTCTCGGCAATGCGACCGTCTGCGACCCACCAGGGATGGGCGCCAGCGGCAAGATGGACCCCCGGTGCGTCGGCAAGCTCCTGCGCCGCGCAAAGATAGCCCGCTGGCGTCACCGTGCAGGCGAGAAACGAGAGCCCAAATTCCTGTGCCTGCTCTGCTACCTGCGGTGCGTTTGCGTAGAAGTCAAGGTGCACGTGGGCGTCGAAGAGTCTCATCGCATGCCGCCTCCGCTTGCGGCGCTCCTGTCGTCGAGTCCCGTGAGCGACAAGATTACGTCGCCGGCAATCATCTGACCCATGATGGGCGGGAAGTAGGACATGGTTCCCAGCGTTGCCGCCTTGCCGGAAGCACCATTGGGCGCTTGGGGGCGCACTGGCTCCTCGGGCGAGTAGAGCACCCTCAGTCCGCGGATGCCGCGCTTGCGGCACTCCTTCCGGATGATGCGCGCAAGCGGGCACCCATGCGTCTGCGATATGTCGGCAAAGCGCAGGAGCTCGGGGTGCAACTTGTTGGCTCCGCCCATGCTGGAGACAAGGGGCATGCCCTCGTCCTGGCACCAGCGGGCTACCACGAGCTTGGCCGTCACGTTGTCGATGGCGTCCACTACAAAGTCTGGCCGCGATGTTGTCTCGCGTGAGGAACACGTGGATCGGCGTGATTTTGCACGAAGGGTTGATGTCGGCCACGATGCGCGCCATCACGTCCGTCTTGCGCTGGCCTACGGTGCTCGCGTATGCCACGGTCTGGCGGTTGATGTTGCTCGGTTCTACCACGTCCCGGTCGACGAGGACGAGCGAGCCTACGCCGCCACGTGCCAGTGCCTCGGCGCAGTTGGAGCCAACGCCGCCAAGGCCCAGCACAACCACGCGGGAGCTTGCAAGCCTCCTCACGGCGTCCTTCCCCATGACCAGCTCGAGCCTGGACGTGGGTGTCTCGTCAACGTCTGCCATGCGTCTCTCCGCGCCTCTCGTCTGTCCGTTTGTAATCGCCCCGATAATAGTCGAAAGCATGAGACAAAGGGACTGTCCCTTTGTCCCATTGCGCCTGTGCTAAGCTGGGAAGCTGCAATCTGGGCGCCAGGCGCCCCACATGGCTGTGTTCGAGAGGACCGTATCGTGGAAGAGATGCCCAAGACCTACAATCCGCAAGAGGCCGAGCCCCAGCTCATCCAGAAGTGGGTTGACGCTGGCTGCTACCGTCGCAGCAAGGGCGTAGGGGACTGCACCGTCGTGATCCCGCCGCCCAACGTGACCGGCATCCTGCACATGGGCCATGCCATGGACGACTCCATCCAGGACACCTTCATTCGCTACAACCGTATGCGCGGCCGTTCCACCCGTTGGATTCTGGGTACCGACCACGCTGGCATCGCCACGCAGACAAAGGTGGACAAGAAGCTCAAGAGCGAGGGCAAGTCTCGTCTTGAGATGGGGCGCGAGAAGTTCCTCGACGCCTGCTGGGACTGGACCCACGAGTACGGCGGCACGATCGTCTCGCAGATCAAGCGCATGGGCTGCTCGATCGACTTCGATGACGAGAAGTTCACCATGAGCCCCGAGTTCAGCCGTGCCGTGCGCAAGGTCTTCTGCGACTGGTATCACGACGGCCTCATCTACCGCGGCAAGCGCATCGTCAACTGGTGCCCCGTGTGCGGCACCGCGATCTCGGACGACGAGGCAGAGTACCACGACGAGAAGGGCCACCTGTGGTTCCTGCGCTACCCGCTCACCGAGCCCGTCGACGGCATCGAGTACATCACCGTAGCCACCACGCGACCCGAGACCATGCTGGGTGACACCGGCGTGGCGGTCTCCCCGGAGGACCCGGAGAAGGCCAAGCTCGTGGGCAAGACCGTGATGCTGCCCATCGTGAACCGCGAGATTCCCATCTTCTCCGATTGGCACGTCGACAAGAACTTTGGCACCGGCTTCGTGAAGGTCACGCCCGCGCACGACCCCAACGACTTTGCCATGGGCCAGACCCACAACCTCGAGCAGATCAACATCCTCGACGAGCACGCCCACATCGTCGACGGCTACGGCGAGTTCTCCGGCATGGATCGCGACGAGGCGCGCGAGGCTATCGTGAAGTGGTTCGACGAGCATGGTCTTCTCGACCACATCGAGGACCTCGAGCACTCGGTCATGCACTGCTACCGCTGCGATACCGCCCTCGAGCCCTGGCTCTCCGAGCAGTGGTTTGTTGCCGTCGACAAGCTCAAGGGGCCTGCCACCAAGGTCGTCAAGGACGGCGAGGTCAAGTTCTACCCCGAGCGCTGGACGCAGACCTACCTCACCTGGATGGACAACCTCAAGGACTGGTGCATCTCCCGCCAGCTGTGGTGGGGCCACCGCATCCCCGTCTTCTACTGCGAGGACTGCGGGTGGGAGGACGCCCTCATGGAGGACACCGACGTGTGCCCCAAGTGCGGCGGCCATCACGTGCACCAGGACCCGGACGTGCTGGACACCTGGTTCTCCTCGCAGCTCTGGACCTTTGCCACGCAGGGCTGGCCCGACCACCCCGAGGAGATGGAGGGCCACCACCCCACCAAGGTCCTTGTGACCGCCCGAGACATCATTGCCCTCTGGGTTGCCCGCATGATCATGAGTTCGCTCTACTTCACGCATGAGGTGCCATTCCACGACGTATACATCTACGCGACCATCCTCGCCAAGGACGGCAGCCGCATGTCCAAGTCGAAGGGCAACGGCGTCGATCCCATGGCGCTCATGGACAAGTACGGCGCAGACGCCATGCGCTACAACCTGCTCACGCTCATCACGACCAACCAGGACGTGAAGTTCGACGCCAACCTGGACAAGAAGACGCGCGAGCTCATCGACAGCCCGCGCACCGAGCAGGCTCGCTCCTTCGTGACCAAGATCTGGAACGCCAGCCGCTTCGTCCAGATGAACCTAGATGGGTACGCCCCCGGCGCGCCAAAGGCCGAGACGGCTGAGGACGCCTGGATGCTCTCTCGTCTGTCGCGTGCCGTTGAGGCCGCCACGCGACAGCTCGAGGGCTACGAGTTTGGAGACTACGCCCGCGACCTGCAGTCGTTCTTCTGGGGCGAGGTCTGCGACTGGTACATCGAGCTGTGCAAGGGGCGCCTGCTCCACGGCACACCGGAGGAGCGCCTCCAGGTGCAGCGCAACCTCGTCTACGTGCTTGACGTCTCCATGCGCCTGCTGCACCCCGTGATGCCCTTCGTCACCGAGAGCGTCTGGGACGCGCTGCCCGCAAGCGGTCTCGACGACCATTCCTCGCAGTTCCTCATGACGGCGGCCTGGCCGGAGCCCGCAGACCTTGCCGTCTTTGTGAACGACAAGGCCGAGCATGACTTCGAGCTTGCACGTCGCGTGGTCTCTGCCGTGCGCTCGACGCGTGCCCGCTACCGTCTGTCGCCCAAGGCCGAGCTTGACGTGTGTGTGCGCGCCGCAGCCGAGGACGTTGCCGTTCTCGAGTCCCAGCGAGACTTCATCTGCAGCGTGGGCCACGTGGACCAGCTGGCGCTTGGCGCCCAGCAGGACAAGCCTGCGGGTTCCGTGAGCGTTGCCGATGGCGCGCTTGAGATTTTCGTGGTGCTCGGCGGGCTGGTTGACCTTGCCGCCGAGGGCAAGCGCCTGGAGAAGGAGCTGGCAAAGGCCGAGAAGGAGCTTGACGGCACCAAGCGCACCCTCTCCAACGAGGGCTTTGTTGCCAAGGCGGCGCCCGAGGTCATCCAGAAGAAGCGCGACCGCGCCGAGGAGCTGGAGCAGTCTATCGAGCAGCTTCGCGCCCAGATTGCCGATGTCCCCGGTGTTTGCTGGGCCCGCGACGGTTGATGCCGCCGCGGGCCTTTTCTTGCGCGTGCCGTTTGGTTGCCCGTCCGGCATGGTTTCCAGTCCGGCATGATTGCCCGCCCGGCGATCTCGCTTGCCGCTCCTTTTCGCCGTTTAGGCGGTCCTAACCGTTCGAAATCAGCGGCACTGCGGGGATGCCGCTCCTTCTCTCCGTTTAGGCGGCTCTAACCGTTCGGATTCCGCGGCAGGTGCAATTCCCGGCAGCAGTATCGCCCGGCTAACGGCCCGATAGATCTCCCAAAAAAGGCCGTCCGCCGCCCTTTCCACAACCGCTGGTCGAACAAATGAGAACGTTAACATCCGCAGTTAAAAGTGGAGTTAACGTACTCACATCAAAGGTTTGCGCAACGGGGCGCGAACCACGGGGAAAGGGAGAAACCCATGGAAATGTCTCGTCGTAGGTTCCTTGAGGTCTGTGGCCTTGGCGCCCTGAGCTTTGCCAGCGTGGGTGTGCTCGCCGGCTGCGGCAGCAGCTCCGACAGCACGAGCAGCGACTCCACTGCCTCCTCCGGAACCGACGCAGTTGCCAACAAGGACAAGCCGCTGGTGTGGTTCAACCGCCAGCCGTCCAATAGCTCCACCGGCGAGCTTGACTCCGCCGCCCTCAACTTCAACGACAAGACCTACTACGTTGGCTTTGACGCCAACCAGGGCGCCGAGGCTCAGGGCAAGATGGTCAAGGACTACATCGAGAAGAACATTGCCACGCTCGACCGCAATGGCGACGGCATCATTGGCTACGTCCTTGCCATTGGCGACGTGGGCCACAACGACTCCATCGCCCGCACCCGCGGCGTGCGCAGCACCCTTGGCACGGGCGTCGAGAAGGACGGCAAGGTCGTCTCCGATCCCATTGGCACCAACACGGATGGCTCTTCCTCGCTGGTCCAGGACGCCAAGATGGAGATTGGCGGCAAGACCTACACCGTTCGCGAGCTTGCCTCGCAGGAGATGAAGAACTCCGCAGGTGCCACCTGGGACGCCGCAACCGCCGGCAACGCCATTGGTACCTGGGCGTCCTCCTTCGGTGACCAGATCGACCTCATCGTCTCGAACAACGACGGCATGGGTATGTCGATGTTCAACGCCTGGTCCAAGGACAACAAGGTCCCGACCTTTGGCTACGACGCCAACAATGATGCCGTCGCGGCAATCGCCGAGGGTTACGGCGGAACCATCAGCCAGCACGCCGATATCCAGGCCTACCTCACGCTGCGCCTGCTTCGCAACTCTCTCGATGGCGTCGATATCAACACCGGCATCTCCACGGCCGATGACGCCGGCAACGTGCTTGCTGAGGACACCTACAAGTACGTCGAGGCCGACCGCTCCTACTATGCGATGAACGTTGCCGTGACCGCCGAGAACTACACCGACTTCACGGACTCCACCAAGATCTACGAGGGTGCTTCCAAGCAGCTCGACTCTTCGAAGTCTCCGTCCAAGAAGGTGTGGCTGGACATCTACAACGCGGCAGACAACTTCCTGAGCTCCACCTATCAGCCGCTGCTCCAGCAGTACGACAAGCTCCTCAACCTCACGGTGGACTACATCGGCGGCGACGGCCAGACCGAGTCCAACATCACCAACCGCCTTGGCAACCCGAGCGAATACGACGCCTTTGCCATCAACATGGTGAAGACCGACAACGCCTCGTCCTACACCTCCCTCCTGAGCTAGGGCGTTCCCGTACGTCTTGTTCGTGACACGCGTCCGGTGCGGGGGGAGGGGAGTTCCCCCCGCACATTTTGCGGGCATCTAGTAGGAAGGATGGGGGAGCATGGCTGACAGCCAGAACGACGTGGTGCTGTCGATTCGCGGGATGTGTAAATCCTTCGGGCGCAACCAGGTACTCGACCACATCGACCTCGACCTCAAGCGCGGAACGGTCATGGGACTTATGGGCGAAAACGGCGCCGGTAAGTCAACAATGATGAAGTGCCTCTTTGGCACCTACCAGAAAGACGAGGGCACCATCATCCTGAATGGCCGAGAGGTGGGCTTCTCGGGCCCCAAGGACGCCCTCGAGAACGGCATCGCCATGGTGCACCAGGAGCTCAACCAGTGCCTGGAGCGCAGCGTGGTGGACAACCTCTTCCTCGGCCGCTATCCGGTCAACTCGCTGGGTGTCGTGGACGAGGGCCTCATGCGCAAGGAGGCGGCAGAGCTCTTCCGCCGCCTGGGCATGACCGTCGACCTCGATCAGCCCATGCGCAGGATGTCCGTCTCGCAGCGCCAGATGGTCGAGATTGCCAAGGCAATTTCGTACAATGCCCAGGTCATCGTCCTGGACGAGCCCACCTCCTCGCTGATGTCTCAGGAGGTAGAGAAGCTCTTTGGCATGATGCGCATGCTCAAGGAGCAGGGCATCTCGCTTATCTACATCTCGCACAAGATGGATGAGATTTTCGAGATCTGCGATGAGATTTCCGTGCTTCGTGACGGCAAGCTCGTCATGACCAAGCCCACTTCCCAGACGACGATGAACGAGCTCATTGCCGCCATGGTGGGCCGTTCGCTGGAGAACCGCTTCCCGCCCGTCGACAACGTACCGGGCGAGCCGATCCTCTCCATTAGGCATCTCTCCACGAAGTACCCGCCCTACCTGCAGGACATTTCGTTCGACGTGCGCAAGGGAGAGATCTTTGGCCTCTATGGCCTCGTGGGCGCCGGCCGCACCGAGCTCCTCGAGACCATCTTCGGCGTGCGCACGCGCGCCGCCGGCCGCGTGTACTTCCGCGACCACCTCATGAACTTCGAGAACGCGCGCGAGGCCATGGAGCACGGCTTTGCGCTGATCACCGAGGAACGCAAGGCAAACGGCCTGTTCCTCAAGGGCAACCTCACCTTCAACACCACGATTGCCAACCTCAACCACTACAGGAGCGGCATCGCCCTCTCCGACCCCAAGATGACCAACGCCACGGCGGCCGAGATCAAGCTCATGAACACCAAGTGCATGGGTCCCGACGACATGATTTCGAGCCTCTCCGGCGGCAACCAGCAGAAGGTCATCTTTGGCAAGTGGCTCGAGCGAGGACCGCAGGTGTTCCTCATGGACGAGCCCACGCGCGGTATTGACGTAGGTGCGAAGTACGAGATCTACGAGCTAATCATTGGCATGGCCAAGCAGGGAAGGACCATCATCGTGGTCTCCTCCGAGATGCCAGAGATTCTCGGCATCACCAACCGGATTGGCGTCATGTCCAACGGCCGGCTCTCAGGCATCGTCAACACAAGGGAGACCAACCAGGAAGAGCTCCTGCGTCTAAGCGCGAAGTACCTGTAAGGGGGATGAGCACACATGGCAAACCAGGGCGATAAGGTGCTTACGGTCGAGGAGGAGCAGGCCCTGCTCCGCCCCATTGACGAGCACGTTTCCGCTATCCAGGCAAAGATCGACGAGCTGCGGCGCGACGGAACCGACCGCGTGGTCAAGCTCCAGGGTGACATCGACGCAACCAAACGTGATCGCATCCTCACCAAAGAGGAGCGCAAGCAGGCCATCTCTGGCTACAAAAGCGAACTTGATGTCGCAAAGGCTGTCGAGGCGAGCCATAAGGCAGAGGTGGCGGGCCTTGTCTCCGAGGCCGAGGGCTACCTCAAGGAGCACTACGCCAAGGAGTATCTTGAGCCCGTGCGCCAGAGCTGTGCCCAGGAGCGCGTGCTTGCTAAGGATCACTACCAGGCCAACCTCAAGGCGCTCGAGGACGAGCACCGCGCGAACCTCTCTGGCCTCACCGACCGCGCCGAGGTCAAGGACGAGAACTACGTCTACAAGAACCGTCGCTTCGACGCTAAGGTGGTCTTTGAGAAGGAGATGCAGCAGATCAAGGATCGCGAGCATGCGGCCTTCAGCTACGAGTATCACCTCATCGACCTCCTGCGCATGTCCAAGTTCACGTTTACGCAGCGTCAGGCCCAAAAGTGGGAGAACTACAAGTACACCTTTGACCGCAGGCAGTTCCTCCTCAAGAACGGCCTATACATCGTCATTCTCCTTGTCTTCATCTTCCTGTGCGCCATCACGCCCGTTGTGAAGGGCACGCAGCTTCTCACGTACCAGAACATCCTGAACATCCTCCAGCAGGCCTCGCCGCGCATGTTCCTGGCGCTGGGCGTTGCCGGACTCATCCTGCTTACCGGCACCGACCTCTCCATTGGTCGCATGATGGGTATGGGCATGACGGCAGCGACGATCATCATGCACCAGGGTGTTAACACGGGCTCGGTCTTTGGTCACGTCTTTGACTTCACCGGGATGCCGCTCGTCGGGCGCATAGTGTTTGCCCTTGTGGTGTGCGTTGCCCTCTGCACGCTCTTCACCTCGATTGCGGGCTTCTTCACCGCTCGCTTCAAGATGCACCCGTTCATCTCGACCATGGCCAACATGCTCATCATCTTTGGCCTGGTCACCTATGCCACCAAGGGCGTCTCGTTTGGCTCCATCGACCCTGCCATCCCCAACATGGTGATTCCCAAGGTCAACGGCTTCCCGACGATCATCCTCTGGGCGGTGGCTGCCATCCTCATCGTTTGGTTCATCTGGAATAAGACCACCTTTGGCAAGAACCTCTACGCTGTGGGTGGAAACCCCGAGGCCGCTGCCGTATCGGGCATCTCGGTCTTCAAGGTGACGTTGCTGGCCTTCGTGATGGCCGGTATCCTCTACGGCTTTGGTGACTGGCTCGAGTGCATGCGCATGGTTGGCTCCGGCTCCGCCGCATATGGCCAGGGCTGGGACATGGACGCCATCGCGGCCTGCGTCGTAGGTGGCGTCTCCTTCACCGGCGGCATCGGCAAGATTTCCGGCGTCACGGTGGGCGTTCTCATCTTCACCGCGCTTACGTACTCCCTGACCATCCTGGGCATCGACACCAACCTGCAGTTTGTGTTCTCCGGCGTGATTATCCTCACCGCCGTCACGCTCGACTGCCTGAAGTACGTCCAGAAGAAGTAGCTGGTAGATCCTCCCTTGCCGTCCGGAACCCCCTCCAGACGGCTCCCATCCCTGATGGCCCGCCCCAGGCGTGTTGGTTCGCTGGGGCGGGCCGCTGGTATGCCGCGCGTTCTCGCCGGTTCAGGGCTGCAGCGTTTGGAATCCGCAGCACTGAGAGAGGGGGCAGCGGATCTTGCAATTTCCGATCGTTTGAGGTGCGCCAACCAATCGAAATTTGCAGGAAAGAGGGGAGGTCGCACCCGCCAGGCTATCCCGCCACGCTACCCCGCATAGCGGGGGTCCGCCTTCCTCATCGACCAGGGATAGTGCGCGAGAAGGCGCTCCCATGCGGCCCTTACCTCGTTAGGGATGTCCACATGCGCAAGAAAGCCCTGGCCACACGGTCCATAGCCGTTCTCGTTGTCGGTGAGGCGCGGAATCTCGCCCATGAGCAGGGTCAGGTAGCGGCGCATGTTCCACATGCCAAGCGGGGAGTGGTCAAAGGCCAGCTCGCCGTCGCGCACAACCACGCTTACCGCATAGGTGGCAAATGCGATGGGCAGCACGCGGGGCATCTCCTTCTCGACCTCGGCGACCATGCGCCTCTGCATGGTGGCGTCCTGCGAGAGAATCAGACTCTTGCAGGAAATGCCCTTCTCGGCGAGAAGGTCTCGCAGGTAGGTGATGTTGTTTCCGCAGTTGGTTGAGCGAGTTTCCAGCAGGTCTGCTTCAAGTCCATGAGCGTGGGATAGGTATGCCGAGAAGATCTGTGCCTCGGTGGCATCGTCTGCAAACTCCAGCTCCGGGCAGAGCTCGCGCACCCTCGCCCTGAACGTCTCTGTGGTGTGCCCAGCGCCGCCCACGATTACGTACGTGCGTGCGACGCCGGCACGCATCGCGTCTGCCAACACGTCCCCGCCAGCAAGAATGGAGCCGCCAAAGAGCGCCATCACGTCTGCCTGCTCAAAGCCGTAGCGCGCGACAAGGGCGTAGTGACTGAGTGCGGGCACGTCTCGCATCCCTAGGAAGCTTGCAAGCGTAGTAATGTCCCGCGCAACCCGTTCCAGGCTTGTCTCGGATTCCATGCTGACCTCCCCGGCTCAACTTCCCGCTTCTCTGCATAGTGTATCTGGTCGGTATTCCTCGCCTCTCGGGAACCCTCACCACGTAGAAACGTGCGGTTTAGTAGTAGCTCCCAAATGGCACTCAAGGCGTTTACCTGCGGTTATTCTCAGCAGTACTTTAAAATGACAGCAATTAAGCCGCAGGTTTTCGAAATAGGGATGCGGGCGCGCCTCACGCAAACGAAAAGGCCATCCCAGCGCTGCCGGGATGGCCCCAACCGTTCGCCGCCGTCTGCCGCTACAGCGACGCCACAAAGCGCATCTGCGCCGCGCGGCCGGCCTCGTCCCACTTGAAGACGCCAGCGTCCTCAAGCACGTGCGAGAAGACCAGGCCCACACCGTCGCGCACCACCTGGTGCACGTTTGCAGCGGAAAGCCCGGGGTTCTCCTCGGCAAGCTGCTCCGCCCATGCTGCGTGTGAGGACGCCAGCAAATCCGCGGCCATCTGCTCCCTGGTTGCTCCCGCAACTAGCAGATCCTCCACGCGTCCAAGCTCGCCTACCAGGCGCGGCGGCAGGATTGCAAGCCCCATGACCTCGATGAGGCCGATGTTCTCGCGCTTGATGTGGTGCCACTCCTCGTGCGGGTGGAAGACACCGAGCGGATGCTCGGTGCTTGTGACGTTGCAGCGTAGGGCGAGATAGGCCTCGTACGTGGTGCCACCCACGTTGCCCTGGGCATCCACGCGTCGCACGATGGGGGTCACCGTGTTGTGTGGCGTGCCGTCCGCGTCATGCGCAACCACACCTACTGACTCGTCGCTCCAGGCGCGCCATGCGGTAATAACGTGGTCGCAGGCGCCGAGCAGCTGTTCCCGGCTTTTGGAGGAGAGGCGCAGGACCGAGAGGGGCCAGTGGAGTACCTCGCCGGAAACCTCTGGAAAGCCCGGCAGCGAGAACCTCTCGGCCGTGGCCGCGCGCATCATGGGAAAGACGTGCGCGCCGCCCTGGAAGTGGTCGTGCGAGAGGATCGAACCGCCAACCACGGGCAGGTCAGCGTTGGAGCCAATGAAGTAGTGGGGCAATAGGTCCACAAAGTCGAAGAGACACGAGAGCGAGGCGCGGTCCACGTGCATGGGGCGGTGACTTGCGCTCATGGCAATGCAGTGCTCGTTGAAGTAAGCGTACGGGCTATACTGCAGGCCCCAGCGCTCGCTGCCAAGGGAGATGGGGATGATCCGCAGGTTCTGCCTGGCGGGATGCGCGCCCATGGGGTCTGTGGCGGCGCGCCCGGGGTAACCCTCGTTCTCAATGCAGAGCTGGCAGGCTGGGTACTTCTCGCCCGTAGGCGCCTTGCCCGCCGCAGCAATCTCGCGCGGGTCCTTCTCAGGCTTGGAGAGGTTAATGGTTATCTCCAGCGACCCCCAGTCCGTCTGCGTGTTCCAGCAGACGTTCCGGGCAATGGCAGTGCGGCGCACGTAGCCGGCGTCGCAGCAGGTGCCATAGAACCAGTCGGTCGCAGCCTTGGGGCCATCCTGCGCGAGAAGACCCTTGAACGTTGCCTCGACGTCTGAGGGCTTGGGCATGAGAAGCCCCATGACGCGCATGGCTATGCGGTCACGGCCGCTCGCGGTGTCTGCGGTGCAGCCGTTAGCCACCGCGGCCTCGGCGAGCGGGGCGAGAAGGTCGTCTGGTGCCGTGGCCGTTGAGCCCTGCGTCACGGCAGGGGAGTCTGGTCCCTCGGCGAGCACCCACGCGTCGCTGGGACCGGGGCCGGTTGCGCCCACGGCCTCAAGCACGGCATTCACGCCCCAGACACGGTCCGCCCAGCCGATAAGCCCATGGTTGGCAGCATAGTCGACAATCCCCGCAGCAGCAGCAACCAGGGCAGCGCCGTCAATGGGCGTATGAGTGCTCTCTACTCCCATTCCGCGTACGCCCCCCTGTCAGAGATGCGGTAGCGCCTGCAGGAGTCGGCGCCAAGCCATGCGTCCATACGGTCGGAGAACTCCTCGACCATGTCGAGCGGGACAAAGCACTGGATGGTGCCGCCAAAGCCGCCTCCATGGATCCTCGTGGCGCCGCGACCGTCGAGAACGCGCTCGGCAAGCCCAAGCGCCACCATGGCAGGCTGGCTCTCCACGCCGCACGAGACGTTCTGGAGGAACATTGCCGAGCTCGCACCCGAGGTGCGGGTGCATGAGAGGAAGGCGTCGATGTCCGGGGCGTTGAGTGCCGCCCAGCGCTTGTCGACCAGCTCGTTCTCGCGCCAGTAGTGGATGGCGCGCAGTACCGCGCGGTCGCCAAGGTCGCACCGCAGCTCGGGGACGTGGGCATCGAAGTCGTCCTGGTCAACCTCGCAGAGGCGCTTCTTCCCAAACACGGCGGCAACTGCCTGCATCTCCTGGGGCATGGCAGCGTACGCGTCGGTGAGGTCGGCGTGGCTCGAGCCAACGTCTACCAGGCAGAGCGCATAGCCGTGGTCCTCGAAGTCGAACTCCAGGCGCCGGGCCACGGGATCCTCGGGAACGGCGAAGTCGATGAAAGCGAGGCCGCCCAGGCAGACGGACGCCTGGTCCATGAGGCCGCAGGGCTTGCCAAAGTAGACGTTCTCGGCAAACTGGCTCATGCGTGCCATCTCGAGGGCGTCATAGCTCCGCCCCTCCCAGAGGGCCTCCATCGCACGTCCCAGCGCTGCCTCGACCGCTGCGGACGAGGAGAGCCCCCCGCCCACGGGGATGGTGCTCGTCATGGCAAGGTCAAAGCCCGCGGGGGTCCTGCCGTCCTGGGCCATCCTGAACGCCATGCCCCTTACCAACGAAGCCGTGGTGTTCTTCTCAGCGTCTTGGGGGTCAAGCGAGTCGAGGGAGACCTCGATGGTGGGGTATCCGTCGCTTGCCAGGCGCACAACGCCCAGGCCGTTGGGGCGGGCGAGTGCGTTTACAGCCACGTCCAGCGCGCCCGCGATAACGTGGCCTCCCTCGTGGTCGGTGTGGTTGCCGGCAATCTCCGAGCGGCCAGGGGCGTGTACCCGGAGCAGGCGCTCTCCTGCGGGGGGTTCGCCAAACTCCTGGCAGAAGAGCTGCCGCGCTCGCTCGAAGCCGTCCTTGTGACCGGCGCACGTCTCGTTCATCGTGTTCTCCTTCCTCCCGGCATGCCGGGGAACGCATCAACGCAATGAGGGGGCAGCGCCCGTCTCACCTTTACAGCATTTTCCCTCAACGGGGCATGGTTCCCAGCTGGTAGACGATCGTTTGGGTGTACGGCTGGGATGGCGTGCAGATTGGCTGCGGCCACGAGAAGTGGTGGGCGCAGTCCGGGTAGAACTCGGGCTCAAACGCAAAGCCTGCGCGCGGCAGGTAGGTCTCGCCGCCTTTGGCGTTGGCATCATCGAGCCAGTTTCCCGTGTAGAGGTGCGCGCCCGGCGTGCTCACGCGTATCTCAAGCGTGCGGCCACTAGCGGGGTCAAGGGCGGAGAGGGCCAGGCGCGGTGGGGTACCCGGCTTCCAGCCCCGGATGCAGAAGCAGTGATCGTATCCGCGCGCTCGGTGGAGCTGCTCGTCGTTCCCGTTGATGTCACGTCCGAGTGGCTTAGGCTCACGGAAGTCGAAGGGCGTTCCGTCGACGGGACGTATCTCGCCCGTTGAGACTGAGTCCTCGCGGATGGGGAGAAACTCGTCTGCCTCGAGGCGCACGACCGTTCCCATTGCGGTGCCAGCGTTGTGGCCTGCCAGGTTGAAGTAGCTGTGGTTAGTCATGTTCACAAAGGTGACAGCGTCGGTCTTGCAGGAGTACGAGACCGTGAGGCGCGTGGTGTCGTCGGGAAGGTCGACCAGCGAGACTTCGCAGGTGAAGATGCGGTTGCCGGGCAGTCCAAGCTCGCCCTCGCCAAGCTGGCAGGTAAGGCGCACCGCATTTCTCTTCTCGACTGCGGCTGCCCTCCACACGCGCTTGTGGAGCCCCGAGGTAAGGCTGGTGTGGAGGTTGTTGCGTTGGCCGGGTCCATCGTTTCTCGCAAGGTGGCAGGCGACGGCGGGGCCTATGGCCATCTCTGCCCCGTCCGTGCGGTTTGCGATGGGCCCTACGGTGGAACCATGGCAGGCGGGGTTGTCGAAGTAGTCCTCGAGCGATGCCAGGCCGAGAAGAACGTCCCCCTGCGTTCCAGAGGCGTCGGGGACCTCCAGCGAGAGGAGCGCTGCCCCAAACTCCATGAGCCTGAGGCGTGCCCTGGGGGTGGTGATCGTGAATACGCGGACCAAATCTCCCGATGGCGTGCTAATTGCCCAGTAAGCAAGCGATTTTGCAATCTGGTTCGTTTGCAAGCAGGGTTATGTTAACGTACTCAACACGGTTAGACGGCGAGAGTCTTGGGGAATTTCTCGCTTGTCCGGCAGACGGTAATTGGTAGGGCCCCACTGGGCCCATTCGAGCAGGGGGGCTTGAGATGAGTACGGGGCGTCAGGACAGCTCTCATCGCTTCGTCTCGATGGCAGATGTCGCCGAGAGGGCGGGCGTGTCGCAGCAGACTGTCTCCCGCGTAGCCAACGGCCAGCCCAACGTGAGCGAGTCGACCCGCAGGGCAGTGCAAAAGGCTATGGACGAGCTTGGCTTTAGGCCCAACTTTGCGGGAAGGTCTCTCAGGAGCGGCCGATACCGCTCCGTGGGACTCTGCATCTACAACATCACCCAGTTTGGCAACCTCTCAACGCTCGATGGCATCATGACCGCCGCGCGAGAGCACGGTGACGCCATCACTATGGTGGAGATGGGCGACGATGACCCGGTCTCCCTCGAGCACATGACAAAGCGCATGCTCACGCTGCCGGTTGACGCCATGATCATGAGCATGAGCATCAAGGCCGAGGACTTCGATACCTTCCGCCCTAGCCCGGGGTTTGGCACGGTTCTACTCACCATGTACGAGCATCCCCATTGCACTACGGTTGACTCTGACCAGTATGGTTGCTCCATGCTCGTGATGGACCACCTGCTCTCGCGCGGGCATCGACAGGTTCGCTTTGTGGCGGGCCCCTCGTACTCCGTTGACTCCAACTTCCGCGAGCAGGGCTGGCGAGACGCGCTCGAGGTGCGTGGTATCGATGTTGCCGAGCCGCTGCGTGGGGACTGGACGGCTGACAGCGGCTACGAGGCTGGCGCGGCGCTTGCCGCCGACAAGGACATGACGGCTGTTTACGTTGCCAACGACCAGATGGCGCTCGGTGTCATTGCTGCGCTTGAGGATGCCGGCAGGAGGGTGCCGGAGGACGTGAGCGTGGTGGGCGTGGACGATTCGCTTACCGCCTCGGTCCCGCACAACCGGCTCACGACCGTTCGGTTTGACCTCTTCTCGCGCGGACGTCGTGCCTTTGAGCAGGCGCTTCTTGGCACAAGCCCCAACTACCACGTCCAGCAGATCAGGATTGCCGGCACGCTTGTCGAGCGCCAGACCGTCGCCGATTTGCGATGAGACAAAGGGACTGTCCCTTTGTCTCATTGCGATGCCCCTGGTTGGGAGGCGAGCGATCACTTCGCAACCGCAGGGCTTTGCTGTCGAGACGAACGTATCAATCTGCGGATAAGAGCCGCTGTGCATGAGTTAAGGCGGGGAAGCTCCTTGTTGGCCCGCCAGGGAGGCTGCGGATAAGCGAAGAGGAGCTTGTGACCATTGCGTTCAAGGTTCCTCGCTCTCGTAGGGACGAGCTGGATCGAGCCGCTTGACGCGGCTCTGGGGTAGGGCTCTCTGCAAAGTGAGCTGTCAAAGCCATTGCCCGGCAGTGCGCCTCCGGTCGACTAGTTGAGACATCATTGGACTTCTCCCCGGCATGCTCCGCCACCTGTGGGCTTGCCGAGTGTGCCGGTACAAGCGGATGCGTCTACCCAACATCTCGCCGGCCCTGAATCCAACAGATACTTTGTAGGTGTCCCCGCCCAAAACATCCTCCTGTTTGTGCGGTGTACGAACGCGCCTCTTGCCGCGATGCTGCTGGTGAACCGCGAGGATGCCCTCGCAATCCACGCAGGCACGGGATGTATTCCCGTCGAGGTGAGGAGGAAGCAATGGGTGTTTCTGTCGACAGCAAGATAAAGGTCTTGGCGAAAAACGAGGCTGCGGCCGATATCGTGGCCAAGTATTCCCCTGGCTTCAAGACCGATCCGCAAATGAAGATGGTGTTTGGGCTTACGTTGAGAAAGCTTGCGAGCTTCCCCCAGGCCAAGGAACTCGCGGAACATCTCGATGAGATTGATGCCGAGCTTAAGGCCCTTGGAGACTAGTCGGCGGGTCTGACATCGACTAGTGCAGGAAGGTGAGTCTGGCGCGGGGGATTCGACTGCTCCTGGTCGTATCCCCCGAGCTGCATTTTCAACTGGTCTCGCAGCTCAAGTGCGCGAAGCACCATTTCAATCCTAAGGCGTTCATCGGGGTCATTCAAGTCCTCGTTCAGGAGCGCCTTCATGCGTTCGAGGCGGTCGAGAAGCGTTGATCGGTGAATGTAGAGCGCCTTGGCGGTGTGCGTGACGTTCATGTTGTGCTTCAAATAGACGCTTAGGGTCTGCACGTATGAAATCGTAGAATCCCTGTCATGGGCGAGGAGTCGCCTGAGACCGCTCGTAAAGTACATTTCCAAGGGCATCTCCCCTGTGCAATTCTCCAGCAGCTCGGCGAGCGCAAAGTCCTGGAAGCGGTAGAGAAGGGGGCTCTCATCCAGGCATGACCCCTTGTCGAGAGCAATGCTCGCCTGGAGGAAATAGCTTCTCGCCTCAAGGGGATCGCTCACATGGTCAGACATGCCAGCCTTCATGTCCAACGAGGCAAGGATTGGAAGTAGCTTGCGCTCAAGCTCGTCTCTGCGGCTCCCTTCCGGTGCAAGATTGTCAATGCGAATGAAAGCTGCCACGGAAGTTTGTCTATATTCGAACGCTACCGTTCCGGGAATGTCCTCCTCGAGCGAGTTGCAGATGTAGGAGAGCGGTAGTTCCCGTGCTCGCCTCTGCGGTCGCATAAGCACGCAGACGTATGTTCCGTTCGAGGAGGCTGCTTGAAGAGCGGCAAGCTCCAAGGTGCCAAGCGGGAGATTGTCTATCAGACAGGAGAGGGCCCGCTTTAATACGTCATTGCCAGTCTCTGTGCCACTGCCCACGAGGGACATGCCCCGGAGCACCATGTGAGCCAGATGCCTCACGATGAGGCCGTCGCCGGGGCGCAGGTCATGGTTGGGGTAGAGAAACGAGAGACACCCATGGTATCCGTTGGAGTCAATGAGATTTGCATTCAAGCTCTGTAGTTCACCAAAGTCAAGGGTGAAAGGTTCCTTTACACTCATCGAGAGGTTGTAGGACGCAAGGTACTGGTCTACGTCTGAGATGGGGATTCGCTTGCTTACCCCATCCGCGATTCCGGTTGATGTGCCGCTTGGAGTCCCCTCCTGGTTTGTCCCCACTCCGGTGGAGGCAACACAAGTGAAGCTTGAGTCGACAACAATCGCGGAAGCCGGGGTGACCGCGGAGGACACCTCCAACATGGACTGGATTGAGCCTTCACTTTCAAGAATCTGGTATAGGTCGAGCACCCACTTGCTAACGCGGAGGAATGTCTGCTGAACAGCGGAGAAAACCGTGTAGAAATCCAAATCGGGACGTACGGTAATGACCGCACAGTGTCTTCTGAACCAGTCGAGTCTCCTGGAATCTCCTATGCAGAGGAGTGCACAGCCTGCGGTTACCTTGGCAAGCTGGGGGAGGCGGTTCGCGTTTGTCACGATGAGCCGTCCCCCCTGCAGCTCCTGAGCATCCGTTGCGAGAAGTTCCGGCGCCTCCAGTGTTGCATCCATGGGGGAGATGCCAGAAAGCTGTGCCCCAAACTCAGCCGGCAGGCTATCAAAGACCAGTTGTGGGCTCAGCTTCATTACAACCACCGTGTGTGCCTAAATGATAAAAACTTTCGTTACGTTATGCCATTGCCAATGTAGCAGAGGAGCGGGGCTCCGTGTTCCCGTTTCCGTCCAAGGGACCGGCGTGTCTCGGTAGAAGGACGCATGGTGACGGCGGGGCCTACGATTTGTAGGTATCCTGGGTGAATATTTCCGCAAGATCGCAGCTAGCCGCAGGGCGTATCTACGTCCACCCTCCTTCATGAGGCTTGTGCAGTCCCATTGCTGTCGTTGGAGGAGGAGCGAGACATGGCACTCGAACAGAAGGTTGGACTTCATCGTGGAGTCGAGACGGCGTTCGGGAAGTTGATCCCCGAGAAGGAGGCATATTCCTACTGTCTCAGGACAATCGCGGCATTCTCCGCAAACATTTTCCAGGTCATGCGCATTCTCAACGATGACTGGGAGGACCGTACGGAGAAGATCTGCGAATGCGCGAACATGATGAACTGTGCGGCATGCTCGGGATCCGAAGGCCAGCTGCAGCAGTATCTCAATGATTTCTATGATGAATGGAACATCCCCGAATTCGTCGACAGGGAGGCGTGGATAGGCGCCATCTGGGGTGACTACGGGGACGAGGCCGAGGACATGGCGGGCCGCGTCATACAATTCACGCGCAACCGGGTTGAGAAGGAGCTCGATTCCTGCCCTTGGGACATCGTGGGCTCTGAGATGTGCAACATGACAACCGCGATGTTTACCGCTAACTTCGACATTGCGGCTGGTGGCGAACATGGGAAGATTACCAACGATGTCGCTCTAAACATGTGCGAGGCCCGCGGGTGCGGCAACCCCCACTGCCGAGTGGTTGCAGAGCGACTTGACGCGTATGGTCTGGACCACCAGGGGTGGCTTGACCACCGAGGTGCGTCTACTGCTCCCGTTCACGACACACCACCAGAGCGCCGTGTGAAGCATGCAGAGGGCCTTCGCAGTGGCCAGTACACGCAGGCGTTCGGTGAGGAGCAGTCCTTTGAGTGGCAGTACAACTGGGTTGCTCAGATGGGCTGGGTCTGGTCGGTCTCATTCCCGCTTATCGCAATAAGGGATATGGAGAAAAACGAGGGTGACTTTGACCGAGTGCTTTCCATCGTTTTTGCAACCGCAGGAAAGAACCACTTCATCGACCCCTTCGCGCGAGAGGGTCTCAGGACGTGGCTCGACATTCCTCGCGAAATTGGAGATAACGATCCTCGTGTCATGGGTGCCTACATTGGCGCCATCATGGGTTGCCAGCTTGTCCCCTTCGAATGGGAGGCGTTCGACAAAGACGGCGTCACCATAAAGGTCTCGACAGACGACTTCAATGGCCGGTTTCCCATGGCGCCCCTCGACGAAATTACCGCTGGATACGAGGCGGAGTGGAACGGCGCAATTAAGACGCTTGTGTCGCCCGAGTGGTCCGTCTGGATTGACGGAAAAGACGACGAGTTTCAGTTCATTCAGATAGGGCGCAAGCTCGATAGCCGCATGGTGTAGGGGAGTGACGAATTATGTTGTTCAAAGACGACGAAGTTGCGCGTGCCGATGCATTTGCGGTGAGAAACAGCGCTGGCTGGTATCGCTGGACCCACGACACAGTGGACGTGGCGGGGCCGGATTCGACTGCGCTTCTGGACAAGCTTCTTGTCAATACCGTCGCGCTGTGCAAGGTGGGGCGTGAAAAGTACACCACCATGCTTGACGACAACGGCAGAATTATAGATGACCTCATGGCAATCCGCCTTGAGGAGAGCCACTGGTGGCTCTCGACACTCTACGGGCCTCAAATGATCAAGTGGCTGGATGAGCACAAGCAAGGATTCGATGTCTCCTATTCCGACATTACGGCAACTGTGGATATGTACTCGGTGCAGGGCCCTCGCTCGACAGAGGTGATGGATAAGCTCCTAGACGTTCCCGTCGACGATTTGAAGCGTTTCCAAATCGTGGATGCCACCATCGCTGGAATCCCGGTTCATGTTGACCGAGGCGGCTTTACGGGAGAGCTTGGCTATGAGCTCTACTGCTCACGGTCTGATTCTGCTCGCATTTCTGAGCTTCTCCGCAGCACTGGCATCCGGGAGCTGCAGACACTCGAGGTATTTGTGAGAAGTCTCCCTATGGAGAAGGGAATGGCTCTCCGGCAGGACTATCACTTCCTGACGCCATTTGAGGCGAACCTTGGATGGTCGGTCCATTTCGATAAAAAGGACGACTTCATCGGACGAGCTGCGCTGGAGAAGGCCCAGGAGGAGGGTCCGCGCTTTGCATTCGTTGGCGTTGAGATAGAACGCGAGAGCTATGAGGACATCTGTCAGAACGAGATAGTCCGCAAGCGTGGCGTGCCGGTTGGTAAATGCCGTCAGATGATTTACGGCTACACAGTCGACAAGAACATCGGCTTTGCGATTGTCGATGCGGAAAAGTGCCCCATTGGTACCAAGGTAACTATTGGCCCCAATGATTCACCTGCAGTAATCGTAGCTCCCAGGTGGTGCTAGGAGGGATGCCTCATGGCTTCTATGAAGGGAAAGGTTGTCGTACTGGTTGGATGCGCTTCGGGAATGGGGGCGGCGACCCTCAAGTTGCTCCTTGCTGCCGGCGCAACCGTAACCGGATTCGACAACAACAGGGAGAATATGGCCGATACGCTCGAGGAAATCAACGAGGAGTTGCCAGAATTCAAAGACAATCTCAACGTGGTTTACGGAGACGTCACTAGTGCCGAGGACCGGTCAAGGCTCGTCACGACTGTTCGCGAAAAGTACGGGCGAATTGACAGCCTGCTGTACGTCGCAGGAGTTCTCGACCTCATGTGCCCAGCCCACAAGACCGATGACTTGCTTTGGCAGTACGTCATGGATGTGAACTGCAACGATTGCTTCTACCTGGTTCGTGACTGTCTATCGATGCTGCTTGACCATGAGGGGCCAGCGGCGAACGTCGTGATAGTTGGCTCTGTTGGTGGCCTGTATGGCTCGACTGCCGGCGCTGCATACGTCACCTCCAAGCATGCGGTTCTTGGCCTGGCTCGAAACCTCGCGTGGTCATATCACTGGCGCAACCTAAAGGTTAACGTTGTGAATCCGGGCGCAATCATCTCGGGCATTTTGGGGAACGCCATGGAAAAGTGGCCAGATCGCGACGTCATGGATCCAGAGGGCAATGACCTGTATAACGTTCGTGGCAGCGTGTCTTTGGGCTGCGATGCGGCAGGGAACAACATGATGGGAACGTCAGAGGATATCGCGCGTGCAATACTGTTCCTCATTGATGATGACAACGCGTATATAAATGGAGCTCAACTGACTGTCGATGGCGGCTGGACCTCATTCTAGGGGGCTCCTATTGACGCACGAAGTAAGGGGGTCCGCCTTGTCGGCGGACCCCATGGTTTTGACATCGGGTGGCAATTGGTGTCTGCTGCCGGACGGGCGGACTATGGATGGCGCATTGGCCTCTCGACCATCGCGTGTTGATGGTGTCCCTGTTTCAAGTTGGATTCTTGCCAAGACGATTAGACCAAGAACGGCACAATGGAACGTGGTCAGTTCGTCCCGTGAAACTCGGTAACCTTTGGCGTCGACCAGCGCCATAAAGCGAAAGGAAGTCTGGAGATGGCTAAGTCCGACATCGAGATTGCCCAAGAGGCCAGGATGCTGCCAATCACCGAGGTCGCCAAGAGGGCTGGCCTGGGTCCCGAGCAGCTCGAGCTCTATGGCAACTACAAGGCCAAGGTCGACATCCACGCCTTCACGGACGTGCCCATGAAGGGCAAGCTCATTCTCGTCACCGCAATCAACCCCACGCCTGCCGGCGAGGGCAAGACTACCACGTCCGTCGGCCTCGAGGACGCCCTCTGCAAGATGGGCAAGAACGCCATGCTCTGCCTGCGCGAGCCTTCCCTGGGACCTGTGTTTGGCATCAAGGGCGGTGCCGCCGGCGGCGGATACGCCCAGGTCGTCCCCATGGAGGACATCAACCTCCACTTCACGGGCGACTTCCATGCCATCGGCGCGGCCAACAACCTCTGCGCCGCGATGCTCGACAACCACATCAAGCAGGGCAACGCCCTGGGGATCGACCCGCGCCGCATCGTGTGGAAGCGCTGCGTCGACATGAACGACCGCCAGCTCAGGAGCATCGTCGACGGCCTTGGCGGCGTCGCGAACGGCATGCCGCGCGAGGACGGCTTCGACATCACCGTGGCCTCCGAGGTCATGGCGTGCTTCTGCCTGGCGACCGACCTCATGGACCTCAAGGCGCGCCTCGGCCGCATGGTCATTGCCTACACCTACGACCGCAAGCCCGTCACGGTCCACGACATCCACGCCGAGGGTGCCATGACGGCGCTGCTCAAGGATGCCATCAAGCCCAACCTGGTCCAGACGCTCGAG
>CACYGL010000039.1 GCA_902773995.1 uncultured Coriobacteriaceae bacterium
CATCCACGCCGAGGGTGCCATGACGGCGCTGCTCAAGGATGCCATCAAGCCCAACCTGGTCCAGACGCTCGAGGGCAACCCCGCCTTCGTGCACGGCGGCCCCTTCGCCAACATCGCCCACGGCTGCAACTCCGTGGAGGCGACCACGACCGCCCTCAAGCTCGCGGACTACGTGGTCACCGAGGCGGGCTTCGGTGCCGACCTTGGTGCCGAGAAGTTCCTCGACATCAAGAGCCGCTACGCCGGCCTGCACCCCAACGCCGTCGTGCTCGTGGCCACCGTCCGGGCCCTCAAGTACAACGGCGGCGTCCCCAAGGCAGAGCTTACCGAGGAGAACCTCGACGCCGTGAGGGCCGGCCTGCCCAACCTGCTCCGCCACGTCTCGAACATCAAGGACGTCTTCAGGCTTCCGGTCGTCGTTGCCATCAACGCGTTCCCCACGGACACCCAGGCCGAGCTCAAGCTCGTCGAGGACGAGTGCAACAAGCTCGGCGTGAACGTGGCGCTCTCCGAGGTGTGGGCAAAGGGCGGCGAGGGCGGCCTGGCGCTCGCCGAGGAGGTCGTTCGTCTCTGCGACCAGCCCAACGACTTCCAGTTCGCCTACGACGTGGACGACACGATCGCCAACAAGCTCGACGCCATCGCGACCAAGATCTATCACGCCGATGGCGTGGACTACACCACCAAGGCGGCCAAGCAGCTCAAGGAGCTCGAGGAGCAGGGCTTTGGCAAGCTCCCCATCTGCGTCGCGAAGACCCAGTACTCCTTCACCGACGACCAGCACAAGCTCGGCGCCCCCGAGGGCTTCCGCATCACGGTGCGCAACCTCAAGGTCTCCGCGGGCGCTGGCTTCATAGTGGCGCTCACGGGGGACATCATGACGATGCCCGGACTCCCCAAGGTGCCGGCCGCCGAGAAGATCGACGTGACGCCTGACGGCAAGATCTCAGAAAGTCTCGCTTAGAGAAGTGCGGGAGCCTTGGGATAACCTCAGGCAGCCCGACGCGGTTGGCCCCTGCGGCACGTCGAGCTTATCGGCGGGCACCTTGGGGAGTCGCTTGGGCGCACCTCTAATTTAGGTTTGCTTTGACTCTTTTCCTTCTTGGGAGGGACTCATGGATACTGTTGCGGATTTGCGGTTGGGGGAGTTCTCGGACGTGCTCGCGTCCAAGGCTCCTGTGCCTGGTGGGGGTGGGGCCTCGGCGGTCGCCGCCGCCGTGGGTGCCTCGCTTGGGCAGATGGTCGCGAGCCTCACGCTTGGCAAGAAGAAGTATGCGGACGTCCAGGGGCGCATCGAGGAGCTCATCCCACGCTTCGAGGCCGTCCGCGCGGACCTTCTCGCCCTGGCCGACGAGGACGCCAAGGCGTTCGAGCCGCTCTCGCGCGCCTACGGTCTTCCCAAGTCGACCGAGGAGGAGCGGGCACACAAGGCCGAGGTCATGGAGGCCGCGCTGCGGTCTGCATGCGAGCCGCCCCTCAAGATCATGGAGAAGACCTGCGAGGCCATAGACCTGGTAGACGAGATAAGCCGCATTGGCACCAAAATCGCGATTAGCGATGCCGGCGCCGGTGCCACGCTTCTCTCGTCCGCACTCAAGGCCGTGAGCCTCAATATCTTCATCAACGCCAAGTCGATGACCGATCGTGAGTACGCCGAGGCTCTCCTTACCCATACGCAGGAGATGCTCGACGAGGGATGCAAGAAGGCAGACGACGCCTACGTGCGAGTTGAGAGGGGAATCCGTTGGCCCAGCAGGTAATGAAAGGTGCGCCGGTCGCGAAGGCGCTTACGGAACGGCTAATCCCCCAGGTGGAGGCACTTGCTGAGAAGGGCGTGCGACCCACGCTCGCCATCGTGCGGGTGGGGGAGCGCGAGGATGACCTCTCCTACGAGCGGGGTGCCACCAAGCGTGCCGAGAAGGTTGGCCTGGGGCTTCGCAAATTCGTCCTGCCTGCGGATTGCTCGCAGGAGTGGCTGGCAGACGTTATCCGCGAGGTCAACGAGGACACGTCTATCCACGGCTGCCTTCTCTTTAGACCACTGCCGAAGTCCCTGGATGAGGCCGCAATCTGCGCCTTGCTCGATTCCGCCAAGGACGTGGACTGCATCACGGCTGGTTCGCTCTACGGCGTCTTTGCCGGGCGACAGCTTGGCTTTCCGCCCTGCACTGCCGAGGCTGTGGTAGAACTTCTCGACTACTACCAGGTGCCGCTCGACGGCGCCAGGGTAACCGTGGTCGGCCGCTCGCTTGTCATTGGCAAGCCTGTCTCGATGATGCTCCAGGCGAGAAATGCCACCGTGACCATGTGCCACACGCACACGCGTGACCTTGCTGCGGCGTGCAAGGACGCAGACATCGTGGTTGCGGCGGCGGGTCACATTGGCACGGTTGGGGCAGCGTGTGCCGCTCCCCAGCAGGTTGTTGTCGACGTGGGCATCAACTGGGACGAGAAGGCAGGCAAGCTTGTGGGAGACGTTGACTACGATGCCGTCGAGCCAATCGTGCGTGCCATCACGCCCGTTCCTGGCGGCGTGGGCTCCGTCACCACGGCGGTGCTGGCCAAGCACGTGGTCGAGGCGGCTCAGAGGATGGTGGGGTAGCGG
This sequence comes from uncultured Coriobacteriaceae bacterium, assembly GCA_902773995.1. Lineage (GTDB taxonomy): Bacteria > Actinomycetota > Coriobacteriia > Coriobacteriales > Atopobiaceae > Tractidigestivibacter. The sequence continues at coordinate 2,606 of CACYGL010000039.1, forward strand.
TGGACAACAACTCGGAGACACAATACGGGCGTCTCGACAAACCCCGCGTCGAAGCGGCGGTTCGCGAGTTCCTTCTTGCCATCGGCGAGGATCCAGATAGGGAGGGCCTCCAGGGCACGCCGGACCGCGTGGCGCGCGCCTGCGAGGAGATTTTTGGAGGTATGCAGGAGGACCCTGCTGCCTACCTGCGTAAGCAGTTCCATGAGCCGGGCAACGAGGAGATGGTTGTCGTGCGCGACATCCCGTTCTCCTCGATGTGCGAGCACCACCTGTTGCCCTTTGTTGGCCATGCGCACGTCTGCTATATTCCGCGGGACGGTCGGATCACGGGACTCTCGAAGATTGCCCGCTGCGTGTCTGGCTTTGCTCGGCGGCCGCAACTTCAGGAGCGCCTCACGGGGCAGATCGCCGATGCCATGGTGCGCGAGCTCGACCCTCTAGGGGTCCTTGTCGTTATTGAAGCAGAGCACACCTGCATGACCATCCGTGGTATCCGTACTCCCGGCGCAAAGACCGTGACGTCTGCCGTGCGCGGCTGTCTCAAGAGCGACTCGAAGAGCCGTGCCGAGGCGCTCAGGCTGCTGGGGCTCTAGGCCGTAAGACCATGGCCCTATGGTACGCACCGTATCGCAAGAAGGGATATATAGGCTCACCATGACCTACCAGCTTCCGTTCGACGTTCCCCACACAACCTACGACCAGGCGCTGGGGATTCTCCACTCCGCGCTGCGCTTTGGCATCTGTCCCATGCTCGAGAGCGTGGAGGACATGCTCGCAGAGCTTGACAACCCTGACCTTGCCTTCCAGAGCGTGCAGATAGCTGGAACCAACGGCAAGACGTCAACCGCACGCTTTACCGCTGCGATCCTACGCGGGGAGGGGCTGCGCACGGCGCTCTACACCTCGCCCGAGCTCGTGAGCTACACCGAGCGCATGGAGGTTGCGGGCTCTCCCGTCTCCGAGGACGCCTTTGCGCGTGGCATTGTGGCAGCGCAGGAAGCAGGCAGGCGCGTGAATGCCAAGCGCTCCGCGGCATGCGAGAGACCCTACGACATCACCGAGTTCGACCTGCTCACCGTTGCTGCGTGCGTGGTCTTTGCCGAAGCGGGCGTGGACGTGGCCGTGCTCGAGTGCGGCATGGGCGGGCGTTGGGATGCCACATCTGCCGTGAAGTCCATCAAAAGTGTTGCCATTACGGGCATTGGCCTCGATCACATGCGCATCCTTGGTGACACGCTGGAGAAGATCGCCGGCGAGAAGGCCGCCATCATCAAGCGCGGCCGCAGTTGCGTTCTGGGCGTGGGCACAGCCACGCCGGACACGATGGAGGACGTGTTTCTCGACCAGTGCGCATGCGAGGACGTGGTGCCCACGCTCCTGCGGCCCGAGGTGCTTGCCGACGCGGCAGGGGAGATGCATCCCGGCGTGCCCCGCAAGCATGCGGACCTCCCGCACGCCACATATCGCGTGATTGAGAGGCCAAACCGCATTGGCGGCTCGCTTATGGTCGACGTGCGCACCACGCGCGCCTCGTATGCGGAGGTGAGCGCGCTCAAGCCCGTCTACCAGGCGGCGAACATCGCCTGCGCCGTGCAGCTTGCCGAGGACTATCTAGGCCGGCCGCTTGATGCCGAGAAGCTCTTTGGCTCCGTGGTCACCTGCCCCACGCCTGGTCGCTTTGACGTGGTGCGTGCCGAGCCCGTTGCTCTTGTGGACGCCTGCCACAACCCGCAAAGCGTGGCGACCTTCCTCACCGCCGTGCGTGGAGTTGCGTCAAGCGTAGATAAGCGCCCCGCGCTTCTCTGCGCGGTTCTCGCCGACAAGGACGTCGAGGGCATCGTTCGGCTGCTCGCACCGGAGTTCCCACGCGTGTTTTGCACGCAGACCTCCTCGCCACGGGCCCTCTCTGCCGAGGAACTGGCCAAGTTGTTTGAGGCTGCTGGCAATACGCCCGTCGGGACCTTTGACTCGGTGGCGGAGGCGGTTGCCGCTCTTGGCGACGAGTCGTTTGTTGCTTGCGGGTCCATCACTACTGCCGGTGAGGTGACGGGAATTTTCCGTCCGGGTGTCCAAAACCGCGGCGCTACCGTGTACTAGCCCCGTCTACCTCTTGTACCGGCGCACCTACGAAGTGCGTCGTTGGTCGAAGGTGCCAACTACGTTAGAATAGCGGTTTGACACGTTCAATTCCAACGAGAGGACATGCCATGGCATTCAAGAAGATCGTGGTTGCCGGCGGCGGCGTGCTGGGCTCGCAGATTGCGCTGCAGACGGCCTACTGGGGCTACGACGTCACCATCTGGCTGCGCTCCGAGAGTTCCATCGGCCGCTGCCAGCCCAAGCTCGACAAGTTCGAGCAGCAGTACCTCGAGGCCATCGAGGGCATGAAGGGCGCCGAGAGCGCAAATGACCCCGCCTGGTGCGCCGGTCTGGCCGATTTCGACACGTTCGACGCTGACGAGTGCGCCGCCCGCGCACGCAAGGCGCACGACGGCATGAAGCTCGAACTCGACCTTGCCAAGGCCGTTGCCGACGCCGACCTCGTGATCGAGTCGATGGCCGAGGTGGCGGATCAGAAAGCGGACTTCTTCAAGAAGGTCGCGCCTCTCATGCCCGAGAAGACCATCATTGTCACCAACTCCTCGTCGCTTCTGCCTTCGCAGTTCACCAAGGACACGGGGCGCCCCGACCGCTACCTGGCGCTGCACTTTGCCAACTCTATCTGGAAGCACAACGTGACCGAGGTCATGGTGCAGAGCGAGACGAGCGATGCCTCGTTCCAGGCGGTGCTCGAGTTTGCCCGTGGCATCCACATGCAGCCGCTGCCGGTAAAGAAGGAGAAGGCAGGTTACCTTCTCAACTCCCAGCTTGTGCCCTGGATGCTCTCCGGTCTTGACCTTCTCGCCAACGGCATCTCAGACCCCGAGAGCATCGACAAGGCATGGACATCTGGCACTGGCGCGCCCAAGGGCCCGTTCCAGGTGTTCGACACCGTGGGTCTCACTACGGCCATGAACATCGTCGACCAGTACCAGAAGGTGCCCGGCATCGTGACCCCGCTCCTTAGGAAGATGATGCTGCCCTACAACTTCAAGGGCATGAAGGCCGTGCTGCAGAAGTACATCAACGAGGGCAAGCTTGGCATGGCAGCCGGCGAGGGCTTCTACAAGTACGACGAGAACGGCGACATTATCAGGTAGCTTACGACGCGCCCCAACAACATATGGGAGTGTTGTTGAGGGCGCGTCCGCATTGTGTGGAGAATCGCGCATTGCGTGTGACTCAATGGTGCTTGATGCCGAGGTTGCAGGCATTCTCTTCCACATCTGATACAATCGTCAATCGCGTTTCTCGGTCGCGCGTCATTGGCCGCAAGACGGTCGGACGCCGCGTACACATGTGCCAACAAGAGGAGTCCAGGGAATGCAAGACCTTATCGACCAAATTCTCACACCCGAGGTCAGGATGGTCCTGTACCTCATGGTTGTGTGCGTCGTCATGCTCTACGTCCTCTCCATCGTCTACGTTATTCGCGACGCCCAGCGTCGCGGCGCAGAGCCCTGGTGGATGTGGGCGATCATCTCGGTTATCCCCATCGTGGGACTTCTCGCATATGTCATCCTGCGTCCCAGCTCCTACCTCATTGACCGCGAGGAGCAGGACCTCGATATTGCCCTGCGTGAGCACCAGCTTTCGCACTACGGCATCTGCCCCAAGTGCGGCGCTCCCATCGACCGCGACTTTGTGGTGTGCCCCATCTGCAACACGCAGGTGAGGAACGTGTGCCCCACGTGCCACCGTCCGCTCAACGCCGACTGGAAGGTGTGCCCGTACTGTCGCACGCGCATCCAGTAGGTTAGTGCACATTGCTTTGAGAAGGGCCCCGCCTCGGTGGGGTCCTTTTTTATTGCCGCTGGCGCCCGGGTGGCGCCTTCTCGCGGCAGGTGGGAACGAAACTCTCGCTCGGGCGTCAAAACGGCGCCCGAGCGAGCATCTCGTACGAAATCCCGTCTGAAACCCCTGCTCGGGCGTCAATTTCTCGCCGGAAGCGCAATACTCGTCGAGAGGAATGACCAACAAGCTGCTTTCTCGACCATGGCAGGAGGGTCGTCGAGGGACAGCGGGCCATGCAGACGGCCGGCGACGTTCTTCTCGGCTGGGCTCGATCGGCAGACGAGAAAGGCGTCATGCGTGACTACTACGTGCGCCAACTGTGGGACGCCAAGGGGTCGGTCGACCTGGAGCGCATGGATGCCTACGAGCTCTCACGCTTTGGTTCACTGTGCGCTTGGACCCTCGCGCACGCACACGCCCGCACGGGTGACCGCCACGCCATTGCCGGCTACCTGGGGAAAGGCGCGGGCATCGACAACGCGCTCTGCGAGTTCGCGCAGGCCTACGCAGACCAGAATGAGGTCGATTACCAGCTGTTCCTCAAGACCTTCGACGGCGCGCGATAGGGGAGAGGATCGCCGTGCCCGTATTGGCTCTGTAAAGCTGGCCCGCCATAATGCTGCCTCGCGAAGCCAAGCAGCTCCCTCCCCGAATATACGTATTTGTCCAAGTCTAATCCCTCTACTCTGTGCCTAGAGCCGTAATGTGCGCCGACGAAAGCTGGCGCGGCAGCGAAGGGAGAGGGGCATGTACGACAAGCTTTTCGAACCTGGCCGTATTGGATCGGTCGAGCTCAGGAACCGTCTGGTCATGGAGCCCATGGGGGTAGGGCTTGCCAATCTTGACGGGACACCCACTGAAGAGATGATCCGTTATTACGAGCTGCGCGCCGCAGGTGGTGCCGGCCTAGTGATACCGGAGATCTGCCGGATTGACGACGAGACGGGCGTCGGTGAGCTGCGCCAGATTTCCGTCACACGCGACCGCAATGTTCCGCAACTCGCGCGTCTTGCTGAGGCAATTCACCGCCATGGTTCCAAGACATTCCTGCAGCTGCATCACCCAGGCAGGGAGACACCCAATGTCCTTCTCGGCGGAAAGCCGGTTGTCTCGGCGTCTGCGATTCCTTGCAAGAAGACGCAGGCGGAGACCCGCGCGCTCTCTACGGAAGAGGTCCAGCATATAGTCCAGGAGTTTATCGAAGGCGCAGTTCGTGCCGAGCGCGCGGGCTTCGATGGTGTCGAGCTGCACTGCGCGCACGGCTACCTGCTGCAGCAGTTCCTCTCTCCCTACACCAACAAGCGAACAGACCAGTATGGTGGCAGCTTTGAGAACCGCCTGCGCATCGTCACCGAGATCATCGCAGGCATTCGCGAGCGCTGTTCCGCAGGCTTTGCGCTTGGCTGCCGCGTCTCCGTCGAGGAATTCCTCGACAAGACCGGGGTTACCGAGGACTACATCCACACTGCAGACGGCGTCAAGATCTGCATGGCGTTCGAAAAGGCAGGCGTCGACTTCATAGACGTGTCCGTTGGCCTCTACGAGACCGGCATTACGTGCGTGGAGCCAGTAAGTTATCCCGAGGGATGGCGCCATGACATCATCCGAGCGGTGAAAGAGCACGTCAGCGTTCCCGTGATTGCGGTCTCCGCATATCGTGGCCCCGACGTTCCCGAGGCATTCCTCGAGGAAGGAACTATCGACTTCGCCGGTCTTGGCCGCGCGTGGCTCGCCGATCCCGAGTGGGGCAATAAGGTTCAACAGGGCCGAGTTCCCGAACTTCGCAAGTGCATCAGCTGTCTGCGCTGCTTCGAGTCCCTGGAACAGAACGCCGAGAAATGCATGCCCCTTGAGTGCGCCGTCAATCCGGAGTGCGCGCATGAGCTGCGCTATGGTGAGCTGCCAATCGACGTTGACCATCATCACGTTGTTGTGATTGGTGGCGGCCCCGGTGGCTGCCAGGCGGCGGAGACCGCGGCGCGACGCGGCTGCAAGGTGACGCTGCTTGAAAAGGGCGATCGCCTTGGCGGCCAGGTTCTTCTCGCCGAGCGTCCGCCACGCAAGGAGAAGATGGACTTTGTCCCGCAGTACTACGAGACAATGCTTCCCAAGCTGGGCGTGGACGTGCGCCTTGGCGTGGAGGCTACGGTGGAATCAGTGATGGCATTTGGCCCAGACGCAGTCATCTGCGCCACGGGTGGAGATCCCCTTGTCCCTGGATCGATTCCAGGGATTGGTGGCAAGAACGTGATATGCGTGCCCGATGCCCTGTCACGCGAGAGCTATGAGGGCAAGCGCGTAGTGGTTGTGGGTGCCGGTATGACGGGCCTTGAGACCGCCGAGTACATTGCTGATAAGGGTGCGGCTTCCGTTACGGTCGTCGATATGGTGGCCACGCCGGCTCCGGGTACAAACCAGACCAACCTCGTTGACCTGATGGGACGCCTGCGCGCACAGCAGGTTGAGCTCAAGCTGGGCGAGAAGCTCGTTGAGGTTGGGTCCGATGGCATTGCTGTCGAGAGCGTTGCCGATGGAGGGCGCTCCAAGGTCGAGGCGGACCTTGTGGTGCTTTCGCTGGGGAACCGGCCTGCAAAGGAGCTTGCCGAGGGTCTGCGTAAGCGCGGCGTCGGTGTTTGCCTTGTTGGTTCCGCTGTGCGCGACGGGAACATCGCGCCTGCTACACGTGGTGGTTACGAGGCTGCCCGCGGTCTATTCTCGGCGCGCGCCGCTCGCTCGAGCTTTTGCATGGACTCCGCAGACCTCCAAAAGTTTGGCGCACCGTCCGTAATGTCTGACCAGCGTGGCTTGTATCTCGCCTACACCACCGACCCTTCTGCCATCGAGCGCATCCTGCCTGCACCGCTCAAGCCCTTCTCAATGCCCGTGGTGACGCTCTCCGTGAATCACATCCTGCGGCCGTCGTTTACCGATGACTACTACGAGGCAATTCTCGGCGTGTACTGCTACCTTGGCGACCAGCTTGGACAGTACACGATGTCGCTGCTCTTGGGCGGCAACGGTGCCGAGATGGCAACGCAGCTTGGGCGTGACAACGGATCCATGCCCAAGAAGCTTGGCGCCCAGTTCTCGATTCGCAAGGAAGGCTCGGCGCTCTGCGTTGACCTTGCGCGCCGCGGTTACCGGCTGGTACACGTGGAGGCAGACCTTGGCGAGTACAACAGCCCCCTCTGCCATCTGATTTTCCAGTCCCCGGCTGCCGGAAAGACCACCAAGGGTTGTGGGTTCTACTACCACTTCGACCGTCCGGCACTCCCGCAGGGCGGAGCGCAGCTGACCGGCGGTGCCATCAACGCGGCGCTCGTTCAGTATGACTATCACAAGTGGGAGCCTGGCTACGTTACCAGCATCAAGATGGAGTCGAGTCCCGATGACCCATGGGGAGAGCTTCCCGTGCTCTCTGTGCTCGGCTGCGCTTACTCCGAGCTTGACCTGACGGTTCTAGGCGAGAAGAAGCTGGCAGACGTCGATGCGGGTGAGTTCTTCCCCTACGTCTTTGCCGGCTGGTACGACCGTACCACCCTTGGTGAAGTTAGTCGCGTCTAGCTTTTGTGCTGCATTTTGGCGTTGGTTGCGCTGCGGCGCCCGTCTTCCGAAAGGGAAGGCGGGCGCCATGCATGTGGGCTTACACCCACACCTTCCTTTGTGCATGTGGTATTTCTTCCCTGTGGCAACGCCTCTCTGGTGTAAAGTGTCAACTGTCTGCGTAACCGCAGGCAGCGTAGGTGACTCTGCTCGCAATCGAGCGGCGGCGTCGCGTGCGCCCGCAGAAGTGCCAGTGAATGCGCGGGGGAGTCATTAGGGTATGCGCCACACGAGCGACGTGCACATGTTCCGTCAGGCCACGGATGCTTGCTGCATCCACGCATTTCTCGCCACGCGTGTAACGACTACGGTGACTATCTAGGCGGCTGTCCCTCACCTGGCCTCGTGCCATGTGACAGTCGCCGTTATGCGCCGCGGTGCCGGGTTTGGCCCGCAACGTCACCTTGCAGTCAGAGTCTGGGGAGCTACCCCAAGGAAGAGGTTTCACATGAAGGTTCTCTACAACGACGGTCACGTGGACGAGTGCCCCGAGGACCAGGAGCTGCACGTCGTGCGCCACTCCGCGGCGCACATCATGGCCCAGGCCATCAAGCGCCTGTACCCCGAGGCAGACTTCGCCTTTGGCCCCGCAACCGAGAACGGCTTCTACTACGACATCGACCTGCCCGAGGGCACCAAGATCTCCGAGGAGGACTTCCCCAAGATTGAGGCTGAGATGGCCAAGATCTGCAAGGAGAACCTCAAGTTTGAGACCTACGAGCTGCCCCGCGCCGAGGCCATTGCCCACATGCAGGAGCGTGGCGAGAAGTACAAGGTAGAGCACATCGGCGACCTACCCGAGGATGCCCGCATCACCTTCTACAAGCAGGGCGAGTACGTGGACATGTGCGTTGGCCCCCACATCCTCTACACCAAGGCGCTCAAGGCCTTCAAGCTCACCGGTGTCTCTGGCGCGTACTGGAAGGGCGACAAGGACAACAAGATGCTTACACGCATCAACGGCGTCGCCTTCCGCAGCAAGGACGAGCTTGCCCAGTGGGAGCACATGCGCGAGGAGGCGGAGAAGCGCGACCACAGGAAGATCGGCCAGGAGATGGAGATCTTCATGATGAACGAGGCCGGCCCCGGCTTCCCGTTCTGGCTGCCCAACGGCATGCGCATCCGCAACTCCCTCATGCAGTACTGGCAGGAGATGCAGGACAAGTACGGCTA
>CACYGL010000040.1 GCA_902773995.1 uncultured Coriobacteriaceae bacterium
TATACGACAGCCCCATAGAGCTCGACCTGCCCAGCTTTGCGCTGGCAGTCATGCTTCCCGACGAGGAGGACAACAACTGATGACCGAGAACAACGCAACCGCCGAGCCGCTCGAGCTCACCCAGAACGGCGCGGAGCTCTACCCCGCAACGCCGCAGGACTTCACCGGCGCCGACCTGCGCCTGGGCATCGACGTGGGCTCGACCACGGTCAAGCTCGCCGTCATCGACGCCTCGGGCAACCTGGTCTACGCCAATTACGAGCGTCACCACACCGACATCCGCGCCACGGCAAAGGAGCTCTTCGCCGGCGCCCAGCGCGTCGTGGGCAACGTTCCCATGCGCGTCTCGATCACCGGTTCTGGCGGCATGCTGCTTGCCAAGTGGCTCGACCTCGAGTTTGTCCAGGAGGTCATTGCGTCCAAGCGCGCCGTGGAGGCCCTCATCCCCCAGACCGACGTTGCCATCGAGCTGGGCGGCGAGGACGCCAAGATCATATACTTTGACAACGGCATCGAGCAGCGCATGAACGGCACCTGCGCCGGCGGCACGGGCGCCTTCATCGACCAGATGGCAACCCTCCTCAAGACCGACGCCATGGGCCTGAACGAGCTGGCCAAGGGCGCCACGCAGATCCACCCCATTGCCAGCCGCTGCGGCGTCTTTGCCAAGTCCGACGTCCAGCCGCTGCTCAACGAGGGCGCCCGCCCCGAGGACGTGGCCGCCTCCATCTTCCAGGCCGTGGTCACGCAGACCGTCTCGGGCCTGGCCTGCGGCCACCCCATCAAGGGCTATGTGGCCTTTCTCGGTGGCCCGCTGCAGTACCTCTCCGAGCTGCGCCGCCGCTTCTACATCACGCTCGACCTCGACGAGGAGCACCGCGTGGTCCCCAAAAACGCGCACCTCTTCGTTGCCACCGGCGCCGCGCTGGCGGGCGAGTCCGAGAAGCGCGTGACCTTCGCCGAGGTCATCCGCTCGCTCGAGCAGCTGAAGGACGTCCAGGGCTCTGAGGTCCAGCGCCTGGACCCGCTCTTTGCCACCGAGGAGGACTACAAGGAGTTCAAGGAGCGCCACAACAAGGAGGTCGTGCCCAAGGGCGACCTGGCCAGCTACCGTGGCCGCGTCTTCATTGGCATCGACGCCGGCTCCACCACCATGAAGTGCGCCGTGGTGGGCGAGAAGGGCGAGCTTCTCTACACCTGGTACGGCAACAACAACGGCGACGTCTTGGGCACCGCGCGCCACATCATGGACGGCATCTACGACGCCATGCCCGAGGGCTGCACCATTGGCCACGTGACCACCACCGGCTACGGCGAGGGCATCCTCATCGAGGCCCTGCGCGCGGACTCCGGCGAGATCGAGACCGTCGCCCACCTGCGCGGCGCGAAGGCCTTCGTCCCCGGCGTCGAGTTCATCCTCGACATCGGCGGCCAGGACATGAAGTGCCTCCAGGTGCGCAACGGCGTCATCGAGCACATCATGCTCAACGAGGCCTGCTCGTCTGGCTGCGGCTCGTTTATCGAGAGCTTCGCCAAGTCAATGGACATGAGCGTCCAGGACTTCGCGAAGGTCGCCGTGACCGCAAAGGCCCCCGTTGACCTGGGCAGCCGCTGCACGGTCTTCATGAACTCCCGCGTCAAGCAGGCGCAGAAGGAGGGCGCGACCATTGGCGACGTGGCCGCGGGCCTCTCGTACTCCGTGATCAAGAACGCCCTCTTTAAGGTCATCAAGCTGCGCGACTTTGACGAGATTGGCAAGTACTGCGTGGTCCAGGGCGGCACCTTCATGAGCGACGCCACCCTGCGCGCCTTCGAGCTGCTCACCGGCCGCCAGGTCATCCGCCCCGACATCGCCGGCTGCATGGGCGCCTACGGTGCGGCGCTTCTCGCCCGCGACCGTGCGGGTGCCACCGGTACCTCGACGGTCCTCTCGCGCGAGGACATCGACAACCTCAAGGTCAAGCACACCAACGTCCACTGCGGGCGCTGCGCGAACAACTGCCTGCTCACGATTAACGACTTTGGCGGCGGCCACCGCTTCATCACGGGCAACCGCTGCGAGAAGGGCGCGGGCCGCTCGGGCAAGACCAAAAACGACGCCCCCAACCTCTTCGAGTTCAAGAACAAGCTGCTGTTCGACCGTCCCTGCCTGGACGCAGAGACCGCGCCGCGCGGCACGGTGGGCATCCCGCGCGCGCTCAACATGTACGAGAACTACCCCTTCTGGCATGCGTTCTTCACCAAGCTGGGCTTCTCGGTGATGATCTCTGACCAGACGTCCTCGAAGACCTACGACGTCGGCATCGAGTCCATGCCCTCCGAGTCCGCGTGCTATCCGGCCAAGCTGAGCCACGGCCACATCATGAACCTGCTTGCCAAGGACCCGGACTTCATCTGGATGCCCTGCATCCGCTGGGAGCGCAAGGAGGACGACACCGCCACCAACCACTACAACTGCCCGATCGTGATGAGCTACCCGCAGGCGCTGGGACTCAACGTGGACGAGCTCTCGGATCCCAGTGTGGAGTACCTGGCGCCCTTCGTGCCGTATGACGACAAGCGCGAGCTCAAGCGCCGCCTGTACGAGCTCATCTCGGTCCAGCGTGAGCAGGACGCCGCCAAGGGCAAGGGCCGCTTCCGCGGTCCCCACATCACCCGTGCCGAGGTCGACGAGGCGGTAAACGTTGCCTGGCAGGCCGACATCGACTTCAAGAACGCCATGCACCGCGCAGGCGACGAGGCCTTGGCCTGGATGGAGGAGCACAACGCCCACGGCATCGTGCTGGCTGGCCGCCCCTACCACAACGATCCCGAGATCAACCACGCCATCCCCGAGCTGGTGCACTCGTTTGGCTTCGCGGTGCTCACCGAGGACTCGGTTGCGCACAAGATGAGCCCCGAGCGCCCCATCCGCGTGGTTGACCAGTGGATGTTCCACAGCCGCCTCTACCGCGCCGCGCGCTTTGTGGCCACCCGCAACGACCTCGACCTCATCCAGCTCTTCTCGTTTGGCTGCGGCCTTGACGCCCTCACCACCGACCAGGTTCAGGAGATCCTCGAAGCCTCCGGCAAGATCTACACGGTGCTCAAGATCGACCAGGTCTCCAACCTTGGCGCCGCCCGCATCCGCATCCGCTCGCTGATGGCGGCCCTGAAGGAGCAGCAGGAGCAGCTCGAGGAGAAGACCGCCGAGGGCGAGGCCAAGGAGGTCGAGCCCGTGGGCGTGCACCTGGCCGACGGCTCGCTCGAGCGCGCCCGCAAGACCGACCTCTCGCGCCGCACGCCCGTCTACCGCGAGGCCAAGAGCGCGGCCTTCCAGAAGGTGCGCTACACCAAGGAGATGCAGGACGCGCACTACACCATCCTTGCGCCGCAGATGAGCCCCGTGCACTTCGAGCTGGCCGAGGCGGTCCTTCGTGACTACGGCTACAACCTGGTGCTTCTCCCCTCCGTCGACCAGGGCGCCGTGGACGCCGGCCTGAAGTACGTGAACAACGACATCTGCTACCCCTCCATCCTCACGGTGGGGCAGATCATGGAGGCCATCGAGAGCGGCAAGTACGACCTCTCGCACACGGCCGTCCTCATCTCCCAGACGGGCGGCGGCTGCCGAGCCACCAACTACATCGCCCTCATCCGCAAGGCCCTGCGCGAGAGCGGCCACCCCAACATCCCCGTGATCTCGATCAATATGGCCACGGGGCTGGACGAGGACAACCCCGGCTGGTCCATCAAGGATCCGGCCCTTCTCACCAAGGCGATCTACATCCTGCTCTACGGCGACCTCATGATGCAGTGCGTCTACCGCACGCGTCCGTACGAGGCCGAGAAGGGCTCGGTCGACGCGCTGCACGACAAGTACATGGCCCGCATGAAGGCGGCCGTGCACACGCTCAACAAGCGCAGCTTCGAGGAGATCTGCCAGGAGACCATCACGGCCTTCGACCAGATCCCGCTGGTGAACGACCGCTCCAAGCCGCGCGTTGGCGTGGTGGGCGAGATTCTCGTCAAGTTCCACCCCACGGCCAACAACCAGCTGGTCAAGGTCATCGAGGCCGAGGGCTGCGAGGCCAACGTGCCCGGGCTTGTCGACTTCTTCCTCTTTGGCCTCACGAGCCCCATCAACATGAAGGGCGAGCTTGGCTCCAAGGCGTCCAAGCGCCTCACGCACATGGCGGGCATCAAGCTCATCGAGGCCGCCCGCAAGCCCATGGACCGCATGCTCGCGCAGTCCTCGCGCTTCGAGCCCTACGAGGACATCTTCGAGCTTGCCGACAAGGCCGAGCAGGTCCTCTCCCTGTGCAACACCATGGGCGAAGGCTGGCTGCTCACGGCCGAGATGGTCGACCTCATCGAGCACGGTACGCCCAACATCGTGTGCGCGCAGCCCTTCGCGTGCCTGCCCAACCACGTGGTGGGCAAGTCCGTGATCAAGCGTCTGCGCCAGATGCACCCCGAGAGCAACATCGTGGCCGTGGACTACGACCCCGGCGCCTCCGAGGTGAACCAGCTTAACCGCATCAAGCTCATGATCAGCGTGGCCAAGGAGAACTACCGCAATGACCACTCGCGCGGGTTCCACCTTGAGAACCCCAACGACCCCACGGTGAACGACGCCGTGGCGCCGTACGTGGACGAGTCGCGCTACCACCACGACTCCATCGTGAACGAGGGCGGCGTGGGCCACGGCGCGCCGGCGATTCACCTCTCGGACGAGCAGCTCGCCCAGATCGAGGACGCCAAGCGCCGGGCTGGCGTGATCAAGTAGGGGGGCAGCGCGGGCGGCGGGTCTTCCGTCGCCCGCGTTTTTCTCGCGCGGGACGGCTTTTCGAGTGTCGCTACACATTCGGACCTGAACCTGTATCCCGCGCAGGTCGCTATGCGTTCGGACCCCGAACCTGTATCCTCCCGCTACTCATTCGGATCCGAAACTGTATCCCGTGCAGGTCGCTACAAGTTCGCATGCCGAATGTGTAGCGCTATTCTCGCCCAGCCCCCGGAATGGGATCCCGTTGCCCGGTAATGGGATCCCGTTGCCCGGCAACACAATCCCGCGGGAGCGGCATAATCGGTGGGGCCCGCAACCGAGAGGAGAAATCACATCGTGCTCAAGCTCGTCTTTGTCGATATGGACGATACCTTCCTCACACCTGAGAAGACCATCACGCCGCTCAACCGCCAGGCCCTCGACCTTGCGTACGAGCGGGGCATCCAGTTTGTGCCGTGCACCGGCCGCAACCACACCGGCCTTCCGGAGGAGCTGGCGCACCACCCCAGCGTGCGTTACGCCGTCTGCTGCAATGGCGCCATCGTCCGCGACCTGCACGAGAACCGCAACCTCCGCGAGGTCACGCTCGACCACGCGCTTCTCCATAGCCTTTGGCACGACCTCCAGGACCGCGAGGTCACCTTCGACCTCTTTGCGGATGGCAGCGTCTTCACGGCGCGCGACCGCTGGCACGTCATCGACGAGATGGACGTCTCGGAGGCAACCCGCGGCATCGTCACCTCGGTGCGCACCTGCTGCGACAAGACCGTCGACCAGATGATCGACGCGGCGCACTCCATCTGCAGGGTGAACGTGTTCTACCTCAACGAGAAGGACAGGCGCGCCGTGTGGGATGCGGTCGACGCGCGCCCGGAGCTTACTCGCGCATCCTCGCTTCCCTGCAACGTCGAGATCACCCACGCGGGCGCCGACAAGGGCGCAGGTCTCGCCTGGCTCTGCAACTACCTGGGAGTCCCCGTCGCGGACACCATCGCCTTCGGCGACTCCTCGAACGACATCGCCATGCTGCGCGTGGCAGGTGACGGGGTTGCGATGGCAAACGCAACCGCGGAGTGCCGCGCCGTGGCCGACCACGTGACCGCGAGCTGCGAGGACTCCGGTGTGGCGCGCTACCTCATGGGGGAGGGAAAGCCCCTCTTCGTGGGGGCGTAGGCCTCTCTGCGCTGTAGACTTTCGGCTGGTGAGCAAAACGGCCCGCACACGGCGGGCCACCACACGGCAATCCGAAAGGAAGACCGCATGAGCGACGTTCTCGAGCGCTTCCTGCGCTACGTGCAGGTTGATTCCCCCTCCGACCCGGACAACGAGGAGGAGGTGCCCTCGAGTCCTCTGGAGCACGGCATGGCGCGCCTCCTGGCAGACGAGCTCACGGCCATGGGTTGCGTGGACGTGAGCGTGGACGAGCACGCCTACGTCCTGGGGACCGTCCCCGCCTCCGCTGGCGCCGAGGGTCTGCCCGCCCTCTGCCTGTGCTCGCACCTCGACACCACGGCCGACGCCCCCTCGCTGGGCGTGCGCCCGCACGTGGTGCACTACGAGGGCGGAAACCTTGTGGCTGGCGTGGTGGACGGCCAGGCCGTCGAGACCACGCCCGAGCAGGTGCCGGATCTCGCGGGCTTCGTGGGCCAGGACATCGTGTGCTCCGACGGCTCCACGCTCCTGGGGGCAGACGACAAGGCCGGCGTCGCCGAGATATGCGCGCTTGCTGCCCGTCTCCTCAAGGATCCGAGCATTCCGCATCCCACCCTCAAGCTGGCCTTTGTTCCCGACGAGGAGATTGGCCACGGGGCTTCCCTTCTCGACCTCGAGAAGCTCGGCGCGGCCTGGGGCTACACGGTCGACGGTGAGGCACTGGGCGAGTTCAACTACGAGACGTTCAACGCCGCCGAGGCCCTGGTGCGCGTGCGTGGCGTGATGGTGCACCCCGGTTCGGCAAAGGATGTCATGGTGAACGCCGGCCGCGAGGGCTTCTATCATCCCACGCTGATTCGCGGCACGGCCTCGGAGCTCACGCTCTCCTACATCGTGCGCGACCACGATGCCGAGAAGTTCTCGCAGCGTCAGCAGACGCTCTGCGACATCGCGGAGTTCCTGAACAAGCGCTATGGCGAGGGGACCGTCACCGTGACGCTGCACGAGCAGTACCGCAACATGGCCGAGGCGTTTGGCGAGTGCCCCTTCCTCATCGACAATGCGCTTGCCGCAAACCGCGAGGCCGGCGTGGAGCCCAGCGTCGTCGCCGTGCGCGGCGGCACCGACGGCTCGCAGCTCTCGCTGCGCGGCCTGCCGTGCCCCAACATCGCGACGGGCGGCTACAACGCGCACTCGGTTCGCGAGTTCATCCCCGTTCCCTCGCTCGAGGTCACGGTCGAGATCCTCCAGAACCTGGTTGCCAAGTTCGCCGTCTCGCAGGAGGCCGTCCCGCAGGAGGCCGCTCCGCAGGAAGCGACTCCGCAGGCGTTCGGCCAGACGGCGGCCCGATGAGCCCCGAGGTGGCAGATCTCTTCTCGGTGGCGGCTGCCGTGCTGCCCGTGCTTGCCTGTCTCGTCGAGTGGGCGGGCAGCGTGGGCATCTCGGAGCGGCACCACAGCCACCACGACACCTACGTCATCTCCTCGGCGCTCTCGCGCTCGTTTGCGTTCGCGATGCTGCTCATGGGGGCCATCGGGCTCATGCTCGGTTGGCTCTGCGACATGGGCGGCTTCGATTCCAGCGCGGATGTGGTGGTGCCGTTCTTCTCGGCCTTCGTGATCGTGCTCTTCGTGCTGTGGGCGCTCATGAGGCGCTATCGTGTCTCGCTCTACGACGACTTCATGGACGTGAGGCCGTATCTTGGCTCCGTGCGGACGATTAGGTACGACAAGATCGAGCGCATGGAGTGGCGCGGCGTTCGGTGTGGGACGGGTTTCAGAAGCCTCGAGGTCATCTCGGCGGGGGAGCGGCCGGTGAGGCTTCCGGGAGTGCTGGACCTTGAGCACGTCCTCGTCCACATCGACCGCGACGACGCGCTGGTTGGAGGCATGCCACAGCGGCGCTAGCTGGGGGTCTCTCGTCGTCGTGGGATGCTGTCCCATGGTGGCGGCTTTCGCGGAGCTTGCCAGAAGCTGACGTATGACATGATGGTACGTAGCCGCTCAACTGCGTTTTCCGGGGGTTATCGCCTTGATCAAGCTCGTTCTCTCTGACATGGACAACACGCTCATCCCGTTTGGCGCGCGCCACGTCTCGCCGCACACGCTCGAGGCAATCCACGACGTAATCAACGCCGGGATTCACTTTGGCCCGGACACTGGGCGCGACTACGTGGAGCTCATGCGCTTCTTCCACATGGACGAGTCCTGCTTCATGACGGGCATCATGTCCAACGGCAAGCGCGTGCGCGTGGATGGGCGCGACGTGTGGACCTACTCTATTCCGCACGACTGGCTCCAGCGCGTAGCTGACGCGCTCAAGCCCGAGCGTGGCATGTTCCTTGTCTGCTTCCCCCTGGACACCAACCTCTTTAACCCTGGCTACGTGGTGGGTGCCTCCGAGGGGGAGATGAGCAAGTACGAGAGGCTCGTCCACTTCAACGGCGGCCGTGTGGAGGACGTTCCTGATATCGACTTTATTGCGGCTGCCATCGCCTGCAACGGAGACGAGAAGCGCCATACCTACTGCCAGCAGCTCGTTGCCGAGGCATGCCCCGAGGTAGAGACCATCATGTCGGTTCCCAACTGGTTCGACGTGCTGCCGCGTGGAATCAACAAGGCCTCTGCGCTCGGCACCATCCTGGATGCGGTGGGCGCCACGCGCGATGAGGTTGTGGTCTTTGGGGACTCGGGCAATGACGTTGCGATCCTGAGCGAGGTCCACTACTCCGTCGCTGTGGCAAATGCGACGGACGAGGTCAAGGGAATCTGCAACTTTAGCTGCGGCGCGTCAGCGGACGAGGGCGTGGCGGACGCACTGTTCGAGATTGCCCGTGCGGTGCGTGCGCATGAGGTCCCGGCGTTCCTAAGGGAGGGCTAATGGTACGGCTGATTGCAGCTGACATGGACGGAACCCTGCTCGACGAGAACTCGCTGCTCCCCGAGGAGACCTTCGAGCTCATCGAGAAGCTGCGCGACCGCGGGGTCATCTTCTGCGCAAGCTCCGGGCGTAGGTACGAGACGCTGCGTTGGATGTTCGAACCGGTTGCCGACAGGATGGACTACGTGGGGTCCCTTGGCACGCAGGTCTATGCCGACGGCGTACTTCTCGACCGCGAGGTCTTCTCGACGCGCGCGGTGCTGAGGCTCTTCCGCACGTGCCAGGAGTTCGACTGCTTCCACCTGGTGCTCTACGATCGCACGCACACCTACCTGCTTAACGACCAGAGCAGCTATGTGCGCGAGCTCGACAAGGACCTGCCCAACGCCGAGCGCATCTTCGACCCGCCGTCGCCGGACGTGAGCATCATCAAGGCAGCTATTTGCTACGACCGCACGCACGAGATCATGGACATGGTCTACGTGCTCGAGCGCGAGCTGGGTGACGTCTTCTCGTTCATGCCGTCGGGCAACACCTGGATCGACGACTATGCGATGCTGCGGTACGTGGGGCATCCCTATGTGATGGGCAATGCGCGCTATGCGGTGAAGCAGATTGCCGAGAGGGTCGTGGGCACGAACGTCGAGCACGCCGTGCAGAAGGAGATGCGCAGGATTCTCGAGGAGCTGGGGTAGGGTGGCTGTGAGGACGGCATTTCTTTGCACGTCTCGGCGCACTTTTGTCTTCTCTATGGAGACACGCTGCGGTGTTGACCGAGAGTGGGCTTGAGCATATAGTTACTTCTTGCGCTGAGGCGCAACCCATTGCGGGGTGGAGCAGTTTGGTAGCTCGTCGGGCTCATAACCCGAAGGTCGCAGGTTCAAATCCTGCCCCCGCGACCATGAATTCGCAGGCCAGAGGACACGTCCTCTGGCCTTTTTCATGCGGGATTTTCTTCCCTGGTAACGGGATCCCGTTGCCGGGAAACGGGATTCCGTTACCCGGCAATTTAATCCCGCCTGTCTTGAGGGCAGTTCTTCGGCAGCTGAGAAAGTTTCTGTGAAGGCTTACGGCCCACAACGTGAGATTGCCTTACTCGTAAGCTTCTTCATTATGATATGAGGGGTAATCGGGCTGAGGCAGGCCTTGCGCTGCCGCATCAACATCCTGCGGAGAATGACATGGGTTCCAACTGGGTTGTTTGCTCTACTGCTGTGACCTTTGGACGTGGCTCGGATGAGCCGATCGAACGTCTCAAGGCTGCTGGCTGCGAGGTTCGACTCAACCCTTATGGGCGTCCGCTGACAAAAGCGGAGATGCTGGACTTCGCGGGAGACGCCAACGCCATCATCCTCGGCAATGACGACCTGCCCGCAAGCGTCATCCGTCGGCTCAAAAGGCTGAAGATCATTGCCCGTTACGGCGTTGGGTTCGACGGAGTTGACGTGGCGGAGGCCCGCGACCTTGGCATCGAGGTCACCTACGCTCCCGCATCGAATCGCGAGGAGACTGCGGACTTCACGTTTGGGCTCATCCTCGATTTGGAGCGGCACATCTCGCAGATGGTCATCGACACGCGTTCGGGCGGCTGGACCAAGCTGACGGGCACGAGTCTATACGGCAAGACCATCGGCATCATCGGCGTCGGGCAGATTGGATGCGCCGTTGCCCGCAGGGCGATGGGCTTTGGCATGGACATCCTTGGCTATGACATTGTCCAGCGCAACGAGGCCACGGTCTATGGCGTTGTCTACACCACGCTAAATGACCTGCTGAGAAGGTCTGACATCATCACGATCCACCTCCCGCTGGACGAGTCGACGAAAAACCTCATCGGTGCCCGTGAGCTGAGACTCGTTAAGCCGGGGTCGATTCTCATCAACACCGCGCGTGCCGGCATCGTGCGCCATGGAGCTCTTGACAATGCGCTGCAGTCCGGGAAGCTTGCGGGCTTTGCCATCGACGTCTTTTCCAAGGAGCCACCAGAGCACCAGCCCTACTACGACTACGACAACGTGCTCGTAACGCCCCACGTTGCGGGAAATACCTTCGAGAGCAGCCGCCGGATGGGCAATATCGTCGTGGACAACATCCTTGCCGTTAAGTCTGGGGTCGAACCCCCGGACCCCATCACTCCTCAGCACCTGTATGAGTCCATGATGGTGATGGGGCAGTCCGCGGGCGGCGAATAGTTCTCCTCGCGGCGGCATTCAGAAAACTTGGCAGGCTTGGCGGCGATTTCCCACGCGCATTCGAGCGCGCCGGCCTGGCTCTTCTTAATATGCAAGAGTATCTGATATTCATGCATTGTATACGATAGAATCGCTCCTTTTGGAGTCTCTATAACATGTAGAAACTATGAACTGATAACTGTTCATAAAGAAAAATATACGCACAGAATCATATAAGAGCACGTAATTGCTGAGCAATACACATGATTAGATACAAATAATGCTCAATCTAAAACGTTGCTTGTCTATGTGACGAAGCTGTGTTCAAATATCAACAGCAACGGTGTTTCATCCATTCAATTTCATTGTTTGCTAAACAGAGCTGGGAGGAAAAGCGTGATAGACGCGGGTCTTACCAAGTTTCCTAAAGTGACGGTTATTCTCCGTGGATACAACTACGAGCAAGTCCGATGCGTCGTGAAGAGCATGGTCGGGACCAAGCTCGGAGCCATCGAGGTTGCGATGAACACCCCCGGGGCGGCTCAGATCATCGAGAAAGTCGTCAAAGAGTTTGGCGATGAGGTTCTCGTAGGCGCCGGGACTGTCATCTCTGCGACGCGAGCCAACGCTGCGGTCGAGGCGGGCGCTCGTTTTGCTCTCTCCCCAATCTGCTTTACCGAGGAGATCTTTAGCATCTGCAAGGCCAATGGCCTGCTCACCGTTCCCTCCGCGTTCTCGCCTTCTGAGGTCTGGAACATGTTCGAGATGGGCGCGGACATTGTGAAGATCTTCCCCGCGGGCACGCTGGGCCCCAAGTATGTCAAGGACATCCAGGCTCCTCTCAACCCCATGCCAATCATGGTTGTTGGCGGCGTGAATGGCGACAACTGCCAGGAGTTCTTCGACGAGGGCGCATCGTACGCCGGAATCGGGTCCGGCATCTTCGATCCCAAGCACATCATCGAGATGGATGAGGGCGCTCTCAAGGCTGACATTGAGGCGTTCGAGCAGAAAGTCCGTTGGTAGCGGGCGCAGAGAGGATTGGCTCCGGCATGTCTCTCAATCTCTTTCCAGAAGACATTCTCCTTCACATCAAGGCCGATAGCTGCGAGGAAGTGCTGCATCTTGTTTCCTCCCACCTACTTGGGGAGGGAAAAGTTAAGCAATCATATGAGGAGCACCTCTTGGCTCGCGAGGAGGATTATCCGACCGGCCTTGCACTCGGTGAGATAAACGTTGCAATTCCCCATACCGACTATCAATACGCGAACACCACTCAGCTGCTGGTTGCGACGCTCGAGAAGCCGGTCACGTGGCGCAACATGGAGGACTCTGATGAGTCGATTCCGGTTAGCGTGGTCGTTCTTTCTGTGTTCGATAAACCCGAGCACCAGCTTGAAGCGCTTCAGCAAATTATGGGCGTCTTGCAAAACCAGGAACTCGTTGCACAAATCGCCGATGCCGATTCTGCGCAACAGGTAATAGGGCTATTCAATTAGGAAGGGTTAGAGCATGGAGAAGAAGACGGTTATCGTATGCTGCGCCTCATCGATGATTACGTCGACCATGGCGGTTGCCAAGGTGAAGGAAATTGCTGCTGGTTGCGGTGCGCCTGAGCCTCGCATTATTCAGTGCAAATTCTCCGAGGTTCAGGGGAACCTCGCTTCTAATCAAGTCGACTTTATTGTTCCTACCGGCAAGCTCAAGGGTGTTGAGACGGGGGACGTGCCAGTTATCAAGGGGACGGCCTTTGTTACTGGTGTCGGCGAGGACAAGGCGAAGGCCGAGATTGAGGCTCAGCTTAAGGCGTAAGTGTTAATTGCAATCTAGGAGGTAGAGGCAATGGACTTCGTGGTAACCGGTCTCCAGACTATCGCTTCGATGGGCCCTATGGTAATGATGCCAATCATCATTCTGGTCCTCGGACTTATCTTCCGCGTGAAAATCAATGTTTTACTGAAGTCTGCCCTGCTCGTGGGTATTGGCTTTGCTGGCGTCAACATGGTAATCAACTGGTTTGTCGCTCAGGTCGCAGGCTCGGTAACCAATATGGTCGCGAACTGGGGAATTCAGACCTCCATCATGGATGTGGGTTGGCCAGCTAGAGCTGCCGCGACTTGGGCATTCCCCCTTGCTGCAATCGTTGTTTTTGTTGTTCTCGGCGTGAATGCTCTGATGCTGATTACCAAGACCACGAAGACTGTCATGGTCGACTTCTGGTCGTACAACCACTTCATCTTTACGGGTGCTCTTGTCTGGTATGCAACAAACGGCAACCCTTGGATCTCCATCATCGCGTCTGCCATCGACTTCATTATTACGATCAAGATCGCTGACTGGACTACCCCCGTTGTCGAGGACTATTTCGAGCTCGAGGGCGTAAACTTCCCGACTTCCAACTCCGCAATCTGGGCTCCCGTTGCGTATGCCCTGAACAAGCTTTGGGATGTCATTCCGGGCATCAACAAGATTGACATCAATCCGAAGGGTGTCCAGGAGAAGTTTGGTTTCGTAGGTGAGCCGATGTTCATGGGATTCATCATCGGTGCTGCTATCGGTCTTCTGGCGGGCGACTCGATTGACAAGGTCCTTATCGTTGCCATGAGCACTTCCGCAACGATGGTTCTAACTCCCAAGATGATGCAGATTCTTATGGAGGGTCTCCTCCCGTTCGCAAACGCTGTCAAAGAAATCCTTCAGAAGCGTTTCCCTGGTACCGACTTCGTCATGGGCATCGATGCTGCCCTGACCGTTGCTAATGAGTCCGCTATCACGGTCGGAATCATCATGGTTCCTATCACGCTCCTCCTCGCGGCAGTCCTGCCTGGCAACAAGCTCCTCCCCATCGCCGATATTGCCTATCAGGCGATGTGGCTCGCCGCATGGCCGGTTGCGTTTGGAAAGGGCAACATCTTCCGCGGTATCCTCTCCACGACTATCATCACTTGTATCGTGCTGTGGATTGCTACCGCTCTCGCTCCTGTTCACACCCAGCTCGCAATTGCCGGCGGCTTCGTCCTGCCGGATGGCATGCAGTTCATCTCCACTGAGGACGCAGGTGAGCACCTCATCGGCTTCTGCCTCCAGTGGCTCGCGGGCTTCCTCGCTTAGTTCATTGCATGTGCAGTGCCCATGTGAGGGGTGGAGCATTAAGCTCCGCCCCTCTCTTTCCACCGAAAAGTGAGGATGGCAATGAAGGTTACCGGAGTACAGATTTACGAGGTCAAGCCAAGGTGGATATTCTGCAAGGTTGACACCGATGAATGCATCAGCGGATGGGGCGAGATGGTGTCTGGCACCAAGACGCGAACAGTTGTCGAAGGCGCGAAAGAACTCTCGCAAAGAATCATCGGCCGCGACCCATTCGAGATTGAGAGACTCTGGCAAGAGCTGCACAGGTCCTTCTTTCGCGGTGGCCCCATCAATGGGACGATAATTTCCGGTCTCGAGATGGCCCTCTGGGACATCAAGGGAAAGGCGTTTGGTGTTCCAGTGTGGCAGCTGCTGGGAGGTAAGGCGCGCGACCGCGTGCGAGTTTATTCGTGGATTGGTGGCGATCGTCCCTCGGATGTCGCAAGCGGAGCCAAGGATAGACTTGAAAAAGGCTTCCGTGCTGTGAAGATGAATGCCACCGAGGAGCTTCATTACGTCGACACTTATGACAAGGTCCAACAAGTTGTTGATAGGGTGGAGTCCATCCGAAGTGCATGTGGGAACGAGATTGAGATTGGTATCGATTTTCACGGGCGCGTTCATAGGCCTATGGCAAAGGTGCTTGCGCATGCTCTCGTTCCTTACCATCCCATGTTTATCGAGGAGCCTGTGCTGCCTGAGAACTGGGAATCATTTGACAACATAGCCCGCGAGGCGCCCATTCCCATCGCTACGGGGGAGCGCCTGTACTCGCGCTGGGAGTTCAAGCGTCTGTTTGCCCAGGGAGCAGTCGACATCATTCAACCTGACGTCTCCCTCTGCGGGGGCATACTCGAGATGCGTAAGATTATCGCAATGGCTGAGGCATTTGATATGGCAGCCGCGCCGCATGCCCCCTATGGACCAATCGCTCTCGCCGCAACTCTTCAGGTTGACGCATGTTCACCCAACGTGTTTATCCAGGAGCAGAGCCTTGGCATTCACTACAACCAGGGGTTTGACCTTCTCGACTTCGTTGAGAACAAAGAGGTCTTCCAGTACTCCGACGGATACGTTGACGTTCCGTGCAAGCCTGGACTAGGTCTTGAAATCGATGAGGAGAAGGTCAAGGCGGTTTCGGCCGAGGGACTCGTGTGGAGAAATCCCAGCTGGGAAAATTACGATGGAACCATTGCGGAATGGTAGGGAATGATGATTAACACCGTCCTCGGAGAGGTTGCCCCTCAGGACCTAGGAGCAACCTACATTCATGAGCATCTGTACGTCTCGCCAGACGAGCTCGCGCGCTACTATGACTACACCCTTGACGTACCTTCTAAAAGCGTCGAGGAGGCTCAACTTTTCAAGGCTGCGGGTGGTTGCACAATCGTAGACATGACGCCGCTTGCCTATGGCCGAAGCCCCGAAGCCCTTCGCTTTATTTCCCAACAGGCTGGTATCAACGTGTTGTGCATCACGGGATTTCACAAGGATTTGTGGCTTCCCCGTTGGTTTGATGATTTATCTGACGAAGAGATAACATGCGAGCTGACGCGTGAGATTGAAGACGGAATAGGTTTCTCAAAGGTCAAGCCAGCTGCAGTGAAGATCGGTACCTCCCTGGGCAAGGTCACAGAGCGGGAGAAGCGTGCAATAAGAATTGCTGCCCCGGTTGCCCTGAGGCATCACCTTCCAATCATTACGCACTGCGACAAGGGTACGATGGGCCTTGAGCAGCTCGATTTGCTCGACGCCCAGGGCATGGATTTGTCTCACGTATGTCTCTCTCACACAGACCTCACCTTGGATCCTGCCTATATGAAATCCCTCATGGTCAGGGGGGCCTTTCTCTCTTTCGACCACGTCGGAAGGGACCTTGCTGAGCACGATGCCAATCGCGTACGGATATTAAAGGACCTCGTGACTTCAGGATTCGGAAGCCAGATCTGTCTGGCGGGGGACATGGGCAAGAAGAACTACTTCAAGTCATACGGTGGCGCACCCGGCCTCGATTACATCCTCACGGATTTGAAAGAGTATCTCCTTGATGGGATTGGCGAGGGAGACTATTGGAAGATGCTGATAGACAACCCCCGGAATGTCCTCGATTGGTCCTAATGAGATCGGGTAGAGGAGTTTAACTCTCTGCCCTTACTACCTAACAGGAAAGGCAACAAACTATGCAACGCAAGATTGATCAGCTCGAGCCATTTCAGCGTGCCATTTCAAAGGCGCACCTCGCGTCGGCGGGCATTTCGATTGACTCGCTAGAGAACCCCGATAAACCGCTCATTGCAATCGCAAACAGCTGGAATGAGGTCTGTCCTGGCCACGAGCCACTCCGGCAGCTTGCAGCAGAGGTCAAGAAGGGCGTGCTCGAGGCTGGTGGGGAACCAATAGAGTTCAACACTATCGGCATGTGCGATGGGGTAGCCCAAGGACATCCCGGAATGCGCTACTGCCTGCCGCACCGCGACCTCATTACCGACTCTTGCGAGGCCATGGTTGTGGGAGAGGGGGTCTTCGACGGAGTCGTCTACATGGGATCATGCGACAAGATTATCCCGGGCATGCTCAACGCCGCAGCGCGCATCAACCTCCCCTCTGCCATCGTTACCGCAGGACCCTGCTATGACGAGATAAAGCCCTCGCAATCCAAGGCTCTTCGTGCGGCGTTTCTGCGTGGTGAGGCTTCGGAGCGCGACGTGATAGAGGGAACGCTCAAGTACTACACTGGGCCTGGCATCTGCCCGTTCTTGGGCACCGCGAACACCATGGGATGCCTCTCGGAAGCGCTCGGTATGATGCTTCCGTACGGCGCCCTCTGGCCGAGCTCAACAAGCCAGCGGAGGTTCAGCGCTCGCCAGACCGGCGCGCGCGTCGTCGATCTTGTCCGCAGAGGAATCCGACCCTCTGACATCATGACCCAAGCTGCTCTTGACAATGCGGTAACGCTCCTTGCCTCCATTGGCGGTTCGCTCAACGCTTTGGTGCACCTTCCTGCCCTTGCACACGAACTTGGCCTTGAGGTCACTTGGGATAAGGTTGCCGATATCACCAGTCATACTCCCGTTGTCTGTAATGTGGTTCCCAATGGCGACATCAGTTGCATCAACCTCTATAAGGCAGGCGGAGTCCCCGCGGTGCTCAAGACTATCGAGGGGGATCTTGACACCACGGTCATGACCGTGACGGGGCAGACTCTCGGCGAGAACCTGGACAAGGACATCCCTGTCGACCGCTCCGTCATCCGCACTCAGGATGACCCTGACTCGGTCTGCAACGGGATACAGGTGCTCTATGGAAACCTCGCTCCTGAGGGGGCGCTCGTGAAGACGAGTGCCGTCCCTGCCGAGCAGCATGTTTGGACAGGAAGGGCCCAGGTCTTCGAATCCGAGGAGGAAGCGTTCGCCGCTTACAACGCGCATGCAATCAAGCCTGGTACCGGCGTCGTAGTGCGCTACGAGGGCCCCAAGGGAGGGCCGGGCATGAAGGAGCTGCACCGCGTCACCGAGATTATGAAGGGCATTCCCAACTCGGCAGTCATTACGGATGGGCGCTTCTCAGGCGCATCGGGTGGACTTTCCGTAGGATATCTCTGCCCCGAGGCGTTCGAGGGTGGCGCGATTGCTCTCGTAAAGAACGGCGATGAGATTCACGTTGACCTAACCAAGAACCTCATTGAGCTGCACGTCTCTGATGCGGAGCTCGAGAAGCGTCGTGCTTCGTGGAAGCCGGTCATTCACGAGAATGGAGGACACCTGCTTGAGCGTTATTCGAAGCAGGTGGCTTCCGCAAAGACCGGCGCCGTGTTGGGCTAGATAACAATGAATTATCCAGTCAGGTTCGTATTCGGCAGTTCGCAAGAGTGACGCTATAAGGGCACCGTTCGGCTCTCGATGCCGTTCGGTGCCCTTGTATTTTGGCTCATGATTTCCCGATCAGGCCTGGGGCCTCCCTGTCGTTCTTGGGGAGGGCGTGGCTATAGATGTCCATCGTGGTGGAGACCTTGCTGTGGCAGAAGCGCTCGCTGGCGGTGCGGAAGTCCACGCAGTTTGCGATTATGAGCGAGATGTTCGTGTTTTGCAGCTCGTGGAAGCGGAGCTCTACGTAGTGCCTGCGCACCTGGCTTCGCCTGTTGCTGCGGGAGTAGGGCCTCCCGTCGTCGGCGGGGAAGCCGTGCTCGTTTAGCCCAGTCTTCGTTACTGGTGATGTGAATGCAGCCCCCCTTACATAGCTGGTAACTCCGAAAGATTGGTTTTTCCTAATCCCCAATTAGCATTTTCCGCATGCAACTCAGTTGCCGGGCAACTCAATTCCATCGAGCTTGGATAGAACGGTCTGGGCGATTGCGGCATCCTCGATGCGGGTCACGGCAAAGCTGCGCTTGCCGGCGTCCTTGAGAGACGCGCCTACGAGGTAGCCCTCAGAGCCATCAAGAATCAGAAAGCGGTCGTGAAACGCCGTCGTGTGCCGGACCTCGAGTGAGGGGTACTGAGCGTTGAAGGTCTCTACATCCCTAGCCGTGAGCTTGGTCTTGGGGTTGGTCCAGACGGTTACCACTACGCCTTCGGCTTTCTTCGCGAGGATGTTGAGCGTGGTGGTGTCCACGTAACCGTCGACGAGGACGATGCCCTTCTGCGCCTTCTGTATGGTTGATACCAGGAACTCGAAGGCGTCCCAGACCTGACCCTCGAAGAACACCTTCTGTCTTGGCTCCCTGTGCGCCCCCATGTAGTCGAAGACCTTCTCGAAGCGGTCGTCCGTGGCCTTCTGGTACTCCGCCTGCTTCAACTCGATGTTGCGTATCTGCTCGAACATGTGGGCGTTGTCGGCGATGAAGTGGCGCATCTCGACGAAGGCGTCCATGATCTTGATGCTGACCTCGATGGCGGTGGGGCTGCGCAGCACAGCGGAGAGCATGGAGACGCCCTGCTCGGTGAACACGCGGGGCAAAGAACGCCATCAGGAGCTTTGCCTGCCCAGCTCGGAATCTAAGGTCACAACTTGTGACCTTAGATTCGTGGCCTCTTCCCTGGTCAACCTGAAGCAGAAGCGCTTCCCCGGAAACGGAATCCCGTTATGCAATCGAGTCGCCCGGCATATTAATCCCGCAGTAGCGCTACAAGCGCGTCAACGTCCTCATCAGAGCTCGCCCAGCTCGTTGCAAGCCTCACCGCAGTCCTACCGTCTGCCAAGCGCTCCCAGAAGCTCATCTCGACGCGTGCGGACAACGTTGCGTAGCGCTTCTCGTCCAGCGCGACAAACACCTGGTTGGTCTGCTGCGGATACATAAGCTCGCAACCGGCGTTACCAAACGCCCGCGCGATTCGCCCGCGGAGAAAAGCGTCTCAAACTGAATGCCTGCAACCATTCCCTTGGCGAGAAGAGCCCCGCGACGCTTTACAAGTGTGAAGAAGTGGGGGCACGTCCCCGGCTTGGGGAAGACTACCGCTTCGCCGAGGAGCGCCCCGCACTTTGTGCCGCCAATGTAGAAGGCATCGGCAAGGCGGGCTAGGTCGGCAAGGGTTACGTCATTGCTCGGCGCCGCAAGAGCGTACGCCAGCCGCGCGCCGTCAACGTAGAGTCGCATGTCGTGCTTGTCGCATGCTGCCCGCAGCGCGGTAAGCTCGCGCAGCGAGTAGAGCGTGCCGTACTCGGTTGGCTGGGAGATGTACGCAAGCCCTGGCATGACCATGTGCTCGCGGTTCTCGTCCTGTTCCCACGATGTTGCCAGGGCATCGACGTCAGCGGCTTCCAGCTTGCCGTCCCTCTGGGGCAGCTGGATGACCTTGTGCCCGCAGGCCTCAATGGCCCCCGCCTCGTGGACGCTCACGTGGCCCGAGCTCGCCGCGACGACGCCCTGCCATTGGGCGAGAAGCGCATCAATTGTGACCGCATTCGCCTGCGTGCCCCCGACCAGGAAGTGGACCTCCGCCTGCGGCGCATTACAAGCGGCGCGGATGAGCTTGCGCGCGTCCTCGCTGTGAACGTCCATTCCGTACCCGGCGTTGGCCTCCATGTTCGCGGCAGCCAGACGCTCGAGGATGCGCGGGTGCGCGCCCTGCTGGTAGTCGGACGCAAACGGCAGTCTCTTCTCAGCGGTCATTGACAATCCCCCCCGCAATGCCGTCCGGGGCTCACCGACGGCACGTCATACTCCAACACAATGCCCAACACTGTTCGAGTGCTAATCCTGATATGCTCTCTTGAGGTTACCTAATACAGACGACAAACAAAGGAGCTCCTCATGGCCATGATCATACTTATCGTCATTATTGCGGTTCTCGTGCTCTCGACGGGCTACGTCGTGCGTCAGCAGCACGTCGCGGTGATCGAGCGGCTGGGGAAGTTCCACGGCTTTGCCGGTCCCGGCTTTCACGTGAAGTTCCCCTTCATCGACATCACCCACGACGTGAGCCTCATGACCGAAGACGAGCACATGACCTTCGACGCAAAGACCTCCGACAACGTGACCATCGAGCTGGACGTCTCGATCCAGTATCACGTGGACTACGCCGACATCGAGAAGGGCGCGGACTCCGGCGTCTACCGTAGCTTCTACACGCTGCAGGATCCCGTCGGACAGATGCAGGACTACCTGGCAGACGCACTGCGCTCGCAGATTCCCGCGCGCACGCTCGACGAGGTCTTCTCCGAGAAGGACGCCATCGCCCACGCAATCGACGAGGTCGTTGCCGCCAAGATGCTCGACTACGGCTACGTGCTGGTGACCACCCTCATCACGCGTATCAAGCTTCCCAAGGAGGTCCAGGAGTCGATGAACCACATCATCGCCTCGAAGAACAACCTGGAGAGCGCGACCAACGACGCAAACGCCGCCAAGGCGAAGACGGTCATCGCGGCGCAGGCCAAGGCCGAGGCAATGGCTGCGGAGGGCAAGGGCATCGCTGACCAGCGCGTTGCCATCGCGCGCGGCATCAAGGACTCCATCGACACCATTCGCGAGTCCGGCGTGACCGAGGAGGAGGCCAACCGTCTCTTTGAGTTCACGCAGTGGACCGACATGATGAACAATTACGCTGCCAGCGGCAAGGCAACCACGGTGCTGCTGCCCGAGGACTTTGACCAGAGCGGCGTATTCAAGAGCATCGTCGCGGGGAAGAAGGCTGGGGAGAAGTAGGACGCGGTCGAAAGACGCGATTCGAGATCAGGGTGCCTGGCAGCAAGCGACTTGCTGCCAGGCACCCTGCATCGAAATGGGCTACGTTACACTAAATGTGCTCTCGCTGCGCCGAACTGGCCTTCGTTACACTACCTTTTTCAGACCCCATGAGTATGAAGGTCTTTGAACTACAAGATGTTGTATCTATCTATTAGTGAAACACAAGATATGAACCACGGTACTTGGGGGACCTCAATAACCTCATGTAACGAGGGCCAGTTCGATGCATGGGATGAGCATTTTAGTGTAACGAGAGGGAGTTCGATGCAGCGGTGGGGTCGGAATGCCCTCTAGTTCTGCTTCAAACGACGTTCTAGGCGTCGACTAACCGCCACAAGCACCATCACGATCACGTAGTAGATCGCGGCGACGGCGATAAACGGCTCGAACGCGCGGTACGTGAGTGCTTGGACGCTCTGTGCCGCGCGCATCATGTCCATGAGGCCGATGGTAGCCACGAGCGACGAGCTCTTGAGTACCGTGATGACCTCGTTGACCAGTGCGGGAGCCACCGAGCGCAGCGCCTGCGGGATGATGATCTCCCACATCATGAGGTGATAGGGACGCACGGTCTCCGAGACGGTGGCAGACCCATTGAGCCCCAGCGTGAGCACCGAGGCCGCAAACATCGAGATTTTGTACCCCGTGAGCTGCGGCGTTGCAAAGTACGCAATGAAGAGGAGCACTATGAGCGGGATGCCTCGGAAAATCGACGTGTAGAAGTCCAGCACTATCCGCAGCGGCTTGCACGGCAGAACCTTGAGCACGGCGATGAGAAACCCCAGCGCAAACGCAAGGACCAAAGCGGCCCCCGTCACCTCCAGGGTGACGGCGAGGCCGCTTGCGAACATAGGTGCATAGGGCTCGATGACCGAGAAGTTCATGAAGCTCAGGTTTTCTCGCGAAGTCCCCGCCCCACTCGAAGTCGGTGCCCACGTAGGTGCCAATGAACTGGTCGATGGTGCCGTCCTCGAGCATCTCGCCAACGCACTGGTCAAAGGCCGAGACAAACGACGCCCCCTTTGTGGCCATGATGCGGTAGACGCCCACGTAGTCCTTGGTCTCGTCGCGGCCGAGAAGGCCTAGTACCAGGCCGTCATTGGCGTCGCGCATTGACTGGCCCTCGGCGCCGTCGCACACGTAGGCGTCGATGCGGCCAGCAAGGACCTCCTGCAGGCACTGGTCGCCGCCGTCGTAGGTGTGGACGTCGGCGTTTGGCAGGACGGCAGTGACAAACTTGTTCTGCACCGTGCCGGTGGTGCAGGCAATGCTCTTGTCGGCAAGGTCGTCGATGCTCGTGATGGCGTCGTCGCCCAGGGTGAGCACGCCAACGAGCGGCTGGTAGTAGCCGCGGGTGAAGTCGTAGGTCTGCTCGCGCTCCGCGTTCGAGGACATGGCCATCGTGAAGGACGTGTCGCTTGCCTGGACGGAGGCCAGCGTGGCCGCAAACTCCTGCGGCTCGAAGTCGTACGTGAAGCCCAGGCGGCTGGCCATCTCGTCTGCCACGGCGATGTCCAGGCCAACGACCTTCTGGGTGCCGTCGGACTGCATCTCGATGTAGCGGTACGGCGCAAACGCGTCATCGCCCACAAAGGTGAGGTGCTGACCGGCAAGGTCGGTCGGGGAGGCGTTGCTCGCAGGGGTCGAAGCGCTGTTTGTGCTGGTGTTCTCCTGCGTGTTGCCACAGCCCGCAAGCGCGAACGGCGCAAGCGTGGCGCCTGCGGCCATCATGCCGAGAAATGCCCTGCGATTCATCGAGCCGTGAAGTCCTGTGCCCATCTGCGATACTCCCATGTTCGTTTGCAGTGCAAGCCATTGTATCCCAGTAAAATCCTAGTTTATTGGTGGGATACAAACTGGACGTTTTTTTGCGAGCGCAGCAAGTTTCAGGCTGCAATAAGGACTCAAATCGAGCGGACCTTCGGAGGAGACGCAATGAGAGTCGAGAGGGAATTTCCCGCCATGGGCACCGTGAACTCGGTTGTGGCTGTGGTGGGGGAGGGCGAGAAGGACCTTGCGGCAGCATGCCTGGGACGCATCCGCGAGAAGGTCTGTTGCCTCGATGACACGCTCTCGGTCTTCAAGGAAACAAGCGAGGTGAGTCGGCTCAACCGCCTTGCCGGAGAGGGCGCTGTGGCCGTGAGCGAGGATACCTACCAGCTGCTCGACGCGGCGCGTGGTTATGGCGATGTCACAGGCGGTGCGTTCGACGTTACTGCAGGCGAGCTTGCCTCGCTCTGGAAGGCTGCCATTCGCGATGGCAAGGAGCCGAGCCGCGCGTGCATCGAGCGGGCACGAGCGCTTGTGAACTACCGTGACATTCTCCTCGCCGGTCCAGAAGGTGCCCGTACGGCTCGTTTGGCCCGGCCTGGCATGCGCGTCGACCTTGGCGGCATTGCCAAGGGGTACGCTGCGCGCCTTGCGGCGGCAGAGCTGCGTACGTCGGGCATCACGCGCGCGCTCGTCAACTTTGGGGGCACGGTGGTTGCCATAGGCGGCCCTTGGAAGGTGGGGGTGAGAAGCCCCACTGCCCCGCGTGGGGCCAGGAAAGTGGGTGGGCAGGGGGAGTCGGTCCTGGGCACCCTTGCCGTACGTGACCAGGCAATCGTGACGAGCGGGGCCTACGAGCAGTGCCGAATGGTCGACGGGCGTCTCGTCCACCACATCGTTGACCCCCGAACGGGGACGCCAGCCGCAAGCGACCTCATCTCGGTGACGCTGGTGGGCGAGGATCCGTGCACCCTCGACGCGCTCGCTACCGGTGCGTTTGTGCTTGGCGCCGAGAAGGCCGCGCGGCTTCTCGCCGAGCAGGAGGTCGATGCGGTGATGGTTACCGCTTCAGGTGAGGTGCTGGTGACGCCTGGACTTTCTGCGTCCTTCATTCCAGCGGGGCTTCAGGAACCCTAGTACAACCCCTCGCAGGAACCGTGGTTATCGGTCCGTTTGGGCATTTCAGGTTCGCGGCGCTCCCCGCGTGCGGTATATCTGTCACACGACACATAAATGCTTCCTGCGTTGGAGCATCTATGGCCCGCCCCGTCGCACACCGAGCGCATTGGAGTGAGCCTCATGCAGAGCAGAGCATCGAGTTCCAGGAGGTCGTCGCGTTTTCGCAGGCCTTCGCGCACGCAGATCATCCGCCATGTTGTACAGGTTGTCGCATTCCTCCTGATGCCGGGACTTTTCATCTCGACCTTCTCCGCACTGGGAGACGTGGGGAGCGCCCTGGTCCATGGCTCCTTCTCACCTGGCTCCCAGGCGCCGAGCCTTCTCTTGCTCCTCGCCGTGCTACCCATCACGATCCTGTGGGGCCGCTTCTTCTGCGGGTATCTCTGCTCGTTTGGCGCCATGGGTGACCTTGTGTTCTTCTTGACCAAGCGCCTTCGCCCCCGCGGCCTGCGCATGCCGGAGCGGGCGGATCGGCTGCTCAAGGGGCTCAAGTTCGGTGTTCTTGGCGCCATTGTCGTGCTGTGTTGGGTGATGGGGGCGAGCATAGATTCCAGCCTCGACCCGTGGTCGGCCTTTGGCATGCTCGCCACGGGCAACTTTGCGGCGTCGCTTGGGGTGGGACTCGTGCTTCTCGCCCTTATCGTCGTGGCGTCTGCCCTGGTAGAGCGCTTCTTCTGTCGCTACCTCTGCCCTCTTGGCGCGGTGTTCCCGCTCGTCTCACGTGGGCGCCTCTTTAAAAACGCGCGAAGCGAGGAGCGCTGCACCGGTTGTCGCGCGTGCTCGCGTGCGTGCAGCATGGGCATCACGGTGCACGAGGGGGAGCGAGTGCGCTCGGGGGAGTGCATCGACTGCATGGAGTGCGTCGATTCGTGCCAGCCGAAGAGCCTTGCGACAAGCGCCGAGCCAGCCGTTGCCGGAACGGCGGCCGCGCTGGCGACGGTTGGGCTGGTCTACGTGGGACGCATTGGTGCCGAGGGGCTTGTGGGGACCGCTGGTTCCGAGCAGGCGGCGAACGTCGCTACCCAGGGGCAGGGAGCCTATGCGGACGGCACCTACACGGGTAAGGGCCAGGGCTTCCGTGGAGCCGTCGACGTGCAGGTGACGGTCGAGAACGGCTATATCACCGACGTGTTGGTGACCTCCTATCAGGATGACGACGAGTTCTTTGGCAAGGCAAAGGCCACGGTGATCGATGAGATCATCTCTGCGCAGGGTGTCGACGTGGCAACGGTGAGCGGGGCTACCTACTCCAGCCAAGGCATTCTCGAGGCCGTTGCCAACGCGTTGGGGGTCGAGGGGGACGCGGCTGACGATGGCGAAGCTGTCACGACCTCTGAGCAGGACCAGGATGCGGCGGACGAGACCGGTGACAGCACGACCTCGAGCGACGCTTCGGGCCTTGACCTGAGCGCGGTGGCCGATGGAACGTACACAGGCTCTGGCACGGGGCTTCGCGGGACCACGACGGTCTCGGTCACGGTTGCGGACGGGAAGATTTCCGACATCCAGGTTGTCTCGTACGAGGATGACCAGCAGTACTTCGAGCATGCGGAGTCGACCATGGTGAGCGAGGTCCTTACTGCCCAGAGCCTTGATGTGGACACCGTGAGCGGGGCCACGTTCTCGAGCAACAGCATTCTCGAGGCCGTTGCCAACGCGCTTGGCGTCGACTTCACCAACCCCAACTCGAGTCTCTCCTCTGGTGGTCGGCATGGCAGGTAGGGAAGCGTTCTAGGTAGCGAACAAACGTTCGCCTAGGTTCTTCGACCGCCTGCCGATGGGAGTATGACCAACATGTTGGTTCGATGAGATACTCGATACACGGCGAGAGAGGAGGGGCTATGGCGTACATAGAGGTCAATCCTGAGGGGGCGCGCCACTTTGGACTTGCCGAGGCAAAGGCGAGGCTCAGCGGGATTGTCGCTAGCGTGGAGTCTGCGGGGGAGGCCTGCGTCATCGAGCGCTATGGGAGACCGGCGGCGCTCGTGGTTCCCTATCCCAGCGCTGCTTCGGGTAGCACGCGCGCAAGGGGCGTGCTCAAATCATATGCAAGTCCGGAGAAGCGCAAGCAGGAGAGCGACGCCTTTGTCAGGGCAATGGAGGTGAAGCATGCCGGAGAAGCCTGTGCTTCTTGATGCGAATGCGGTTCTTCGATACCTTCTCGAGGACAATGACGAGCAGGCCGATGAGGTTTGCCAAGCGGTGGCGTCTGGAGCGGAGGTCACGCTGGAGGTGCTCGCGGAATGCGTCTACGTGCTTTCGGGCGTGTATGGGGTACCGAGGTCGCGTGTGGCGGAGAGTCTCGGCCTTCTCCTCGATGACGTTGCGTGCCAGCGGCGGGGCATCGCGCTGGCTGCGTTGGGGCTCTGGTCGGGCAGCCGCTTTGACTTTGTGGACTGTGTGCTTGCTGCCGAGCACGCGGAGCTGGGAAGAGACGTCCTGACATTTGACAAGAAGCTTCTTAGGCTGCTCGAGAAGGTCGAGTAGTTCGTGCGCAAAACGGCGCCCGGCCAAAGCCGGACGCCGTCTGGGGTGACGCAATGGCGAGGGTCCTCGCCGTGATGCGCTGCGCTCGTCCTAGAGCTCGGCGCGGAGCTGATCGACAAGCTGCGAGAAGTA
>CACYGL010000041.1 GCA_902773995.1 uncultured Coriobacteriaceae bacterium
GACCTCGTCAAGGGCCTTGCCCGCGACCTCGGCGAGTCCGACGACCTCGTCGGCGACGCCAACAGCGATAAGGAGTAGCGACTGTGGCAGAATTCGATACCACCGACTTCGACGCTATCAAGATTTCTCTCGCCTCTGC
Source organism: uncultured Coriobacteriaceae bacterium (assembly GCA_902773995.1). Classification (GTDB taxonomy): domain Bacteria; phylum Actinomycetota; class Coriobacteriia; order Coriobacteriales; family Atopobiaceae; genus Tractidigestivibacter. The sequence continues at coordinate 140 of CACYGL010000041.1, forward strand.
TGACCAGATTCGTAGCTGGTCGCACGGCGAGGTCAAGAAGCCCGAGACGATCAACTACCGCACGCTCAAGCCCGAGAAGGACGGCCTGTTCTGCGAGAAGATCTTTGGTCCCGTCAAGGACTGGGAGTGCGCCTGCGGCAAGTACAAGGGCATTCGCTTCAAGGGCATCATCTGCGAGCGCTGCGGCGTTGAGGTGACCACCGCCAAGGTGCGCCGCGAGCGCATGGGCCACATCGAGCTCGCCGCGCCCGTGAGCCACATCTGGTACTTCAAGAGCCCCGCGAGCTTCCCCATGTCGCGTCTGCTCGACATGAAGAGCAAGGACCTCGAGAAGGTCCTTTACTTCGCGAGCTACGTGATTACCGACGTCGACACCGAGGCCCGCGAGGCCGATGCCGACGACCTCAAGGAGGAGCTGGCCGCAGACCTCGAGGAGCTGGACGCCGAGCGTGACGACCAGATCGAGCGTCTGAAGGAGCAGGGCCAGGCCTCCGGCGACGAGTTCGACGACGTCGAGCCCCTCTCCGAGGAGGAGGTCCGCGCCGGCATCGCCGACCTCGAGGAGGAGTACGAGGAGGAGAAGGCACTGCGCCGCGAGGCCTACGAGCAGTTCATGCAGCTCGAGAAGCGCCAGCTCATCTCCGACGAGGCACTCTTCTCCGAGCTCAAGCGCTACTACGGTATCTACTTCAAGGGTGGCATGGGCGCCGAGGCCGTGCGCGAGCTGCTCCGTGGCATCGACCTCGAGAAGGAGGCCACCGAGCTCCGCGCCATCATCGCGTCCGAAGACTCCCAGAAGCAGAAGCGCGAGAAGGCCATTAAGCGCCTGGAGATTGTCGACGCCTTCCTCAAGGGCGGCAACGACCCCGCCAACATGATTCTGGACGTCATCCCCGTGATCCCGCCCGACCTGCGCCCCATGGTGCAACTCGACGGTGGCCGCTTTGCCGCGTCCGACCTCAACGACCTCTACCGTCGCGTGATCAACCGCAACAACCGACTCAAGCGCCTGCTCGACCTTGACGCTCCCGCAATCATCGTCAATAACGAGAAGCGCATGCTCCAGGAGTCCGTGGACGCCCTCTTCGACAACGGCCGCCGTGGTCGTCCCGTCACCGGCCGTGGCGGACGCCCGCTCAAGTCGCTCGCCGAGGCCCTCAAGGGCAAGCAGGGCCGCTTCCGCCAGAACCTGCTGGGCAAGCGTGTCGACTACTCCGGCCGTTCGGTCATCGTTGTCGACCCGCACCTCAAGCTGCACCAGTGCGGCCTGCCCTCGGCCATGGCGCTCGAGCTCTTCAAGCCCTTCGTGATGCGCCGCCTGGTCGAGCTGGGCAAGGTCGAGAACATCAAGGGCGCCAAGCGCGCCATCGACCGCGGCATGCCCGCCGTCTGGGACGTGCTCGACGAGGTCATCCAGGACCGTCTGGTGCTCCTCAACCGTGCACCTACGCTGCACCGCCTCTCCATCCAGGCCTTCGAGCCGGTCCTTGTTGAGGGCAAGGCCATCCACCTGCACCCGCTGGTGTGCGCCCCCTTCAACGCCGACTTCGATGGCGACCAGATGTCGGTCCACGTACCCCTCTCCACGCAGGCGCAGACCGAGGCGCGCGTCCTCATGCTCTCGACCAACAACCTGCGCAAGCCCGCCTCCGGCGAGGTTGTCACCGTGCCTTCCCAGGACATGGTCTTCGGCACGTACTTCCTCACCACCTCCAAGGACGGCGCCCAGGGCGAGGGTCGCGTCTTCGCGGACTTCGACGACGCCATTCTCGCTTTCGACAACCGCGACAACCTGGACATCCAGGCCAACATCAAGGTTCGCGTGAGGCCCCAGGACGCCAACGTGGTCGAGGACGGTCGCAGGATCTTCCGCACCTTTGACAAGTGGAACAGCCCCGTGGACTACGACGTCACCGATCACGCGGTGCGCGTCGAGACCACCGTTGGCCGCGTGATCTTCAACACGCGCTGCCTGCCCGCTGACTACCCCTTCATCAACTACAAGATGAACAAGGGCGACATCAAGAACCTCGTCAACGACGCGTGCGATCGCTACAGCACCGCGGACGTCGAGCCCATCCTCGACGCCATCAAGGAGACGGGCTTCCACTACGCAACCGTTGCTGGTCTGACGGTCTCGGTCTGGGATGCCGTCATCCCGCCCGAGAAGCAGGAGATGCTCGACGAGGCGCAGGACAAGGTCGACGAGATCAACGAGTACTACGAGGACGGCTTCCTCTCCGAGAGGGAGCGCCACGTGGAGGTCGTCAACGCCTGGACCGAGTGCACCAACGAGCTTGGCTCCAAGATGCTCGAGGGCTTCGCCGAGGACAATCCCATCTACATGATGGCCGACTCCGGCGCCCGTGGTTCCAAGACGCAGCTTCGCCAGCTCGCCGGTATGCGTGGCCTCATGGCCGATATGTCCGGCGATACCATCGACCTGCCCATTAAGGCAAACTTCCGCGAGGGCCTGCTGCCGCTCGAGTACTTCATCTCCACGTACGGCGCCCGTAAGGGCCTCGTGGACACGGCGTCTCACACGTCCGACTCCGGCTACCTTACCCGCCGTCTGGTCGACGTTGCCCAGGACGTCATTGTCCGCGAGGAGGACTGCGGCACCGACGAGGCCGTGACCTACCCGCTTATCAAGCCGGGCGAGACCGACGTGGACGCCGACCTTATCGGCCGCTGCGCACTCAACGATATCGTTGACCCTGCCACCGGCGAGGTCCTCATCCCCCGCGACGGCTACATCGAGTCCAAGGACGACCTTAAGAAGCTCGTTGCCCACGGTCTCAAGAAGGTCCAGCTCAGGGCCCTTCTCACCTGCAAGTCCAAGTACGGCGTCTGCCAGAAGTGCTACGGCTGGGACCTCTCGACCCGTCGTCCTGTCAACATCGGTACGGCCGTCGGCATCATCGCGGCCCAGTCCATTGGCGAGCCGGGCACCCAGCTCACGATGCGTACGATTCACTCCGGCGGCGTCGCTGGCGCTGACGACATCACGCAGGGCCTCCCCACGGTCGCCCGCATGTTCGACGTCGTCGGCAACGTCAACGAGAAGATCCTTGGCCGCGAGGCAGACCTCGCGCCCGTCTCGGGCACCCTGCTCATCACACCCGAGCAGACCGAGTACCTCATCCGCATCGTCGACACCGACGACCGCTCCCGCATCCTCGAGGAGTGGCGCATCCCCGCGTCCGCGCGCTTCATGCCGGGCATGGAGGATGGCGTCGAGGTTCGCGCCGGCGACCAGATCACCCGTGGCTTCGTCAACTTCCGCAAGCTGCGCAAGCTTACCGACATCGAGTCGACGATGCACACCTTCGTTGCCTCCGTCAAGGACGTCTACACCTCCCAGGGCGTCGACCTCAACGACAAGCACATCGAGGTCATCGCCCGTCAGATGCTGCGCCGCGTCCAGGTGACCAACCCCGGCGACTCCCAGTACTTGCTTGGCCAGTACGTGGACCGCTACGTCTTTGCCGACACGGTGCGCAACGTTGCCCTGGCTGGTGGCACCCCGCCTGAGGCAGAGCCCGTCATCCTTGGTACGCTCAAGGTGGCAAGTTCCATCGACTCCTGGCTCTCCAGCGCGTCGTTCATCCGCACCGCCGGTGTCCTCACCGACTCCTCCATTGCCGGTGACGTGGACCACCTGCTCGACCTCAAGTCCAACGTCATCGTGGGCAAGCAGATTCCCGCCGGCACCGGTCTCTCCGCGTACCGTGGCGTCGAGCTTACCTACCACGGCACCAAGATCGACGGTCCCACCTCCCCGCAGGCGCAGAGCCTGCCCGAGTGGGCACCCGACGAGCTCAAGGGCATCGAGGAGAAGCTCCCCAAGCAGCTTGACTGGGTGGGCGACGACTACGGCTACGGCGGGGTCTACTCGAAGAACGGCCGCACCCTCTCCAGCGAGGATGCCAAGCTCTACCTCTTCGACGACCTTGGCGTCTCGCAGCGCTGGACCAACAAGTTCAGCGAGGTGGGCATCGAGACCGTGGGTGACCTCATTGGCAAGACCGAGGATGACCTGCTGCGCATTGACGGCATTGGCGCCAAGGCCATCGAGGAGCTCCGCGACGGCCTCGAGGCGCGCGGCCTGCTCTACATCCTCGAGCCGGATGACGACGAGGCAGACTCCGAGGACCTCTCGCAGCTCCTCAACATGGTCTTCTCGCCCGACGCTGATTCGGACATCATGCTGGGCACCGCGGCTCCCGCCAAGCACCACTACGACGACGAGCTCATCGGCGGCTCCGCCGACGCGCAGTCCAGCGACTCCGATGTCATCAACGAGGACCTGGGATCCCTGGATGACCTGCTCTCGCAGGTGGTCAAGCAGGAGAACGCCTCCGATGACGGTGACGAGAACAACGAGTAGCCCACGCACGGGGCAGGCGGCAAACCTGTCGCATAGATAGATAAACGGGCCCCGGCATCGTGCCGGGGCCCGTTTTGTGTGCTAGCGCTTGCGTGCCCTGATGAAGCCCCGCGCGCAGACCAGATTTTGCTCTTCGGCAAATGGCGTTGCGTGCCAGTCAAGGGGTAACCGGGTACCATGACCTGGACGGAATAATGTGTTGCTGACCGTGGGGGAGGACCCATGAACGAGGCATGCTCGAGGGACCTTCTCGACGAGTACCTTTCTAACGACGACGTGGTCTATGACGCCACGCAGATTTTTGACGCGCTCTCTGATCTGACGCGCTTCCGCATTCTGGGGGCGCTCTCGCTGGGCGAGAAGAGCGTCTCAGACCTTGAGGAGATTTGCGCCGTCTCGCAGTCGGCTATATCGCACCAGCTACGGCTGCTGCGAGACCGAGGACTGGTGACGGCCCGCCGAGACGGACGTCGGGTGATCTACTCGCTGGCAGACGAGCACGTGACTACCCTCATCTCCGTTGGTCTGCTGCACGCTGCTGAGCCGGTGCGAGCCAGCGAGGAGTAGGTCGCGCAGGTTCGACCGCATATTTCAGACTGACTGCCAACTCCGCGCTCGCTGGGGCGTTTCTGTCTGTTGCTAGTTACCGGCCCGTAAGGATCTGGGTGCGTTTGCCCAGATGCGGTCTCGCTCTTCCCGGTGGGCCGGTAACAAAACCATGGGGTAACAGTCCCCGTAGCCTTTGTTACCGCCCTGTCGCTGCAAGAGCGAGCATATTTGGGCAAACGCGTTAGGCTCCGAACGCGCCGGTTACAGCGGAGCTCTACACCCATGTCCTTGTTACCGGTTCGTTGAACTTGCAGCACGTTTCTCCTGTTGGCACGGAGCTAAAGCTACAAGCCGGTAACAAGCGGGCGGGTAGGTGCGGAGTGGCTCGTGGATAGCCCCGGCAACAGCCCAAAATCAACCACTCCTCTCAGTTGACCCCCTATGGGCGCAGTGCTACTGTTCATATGAACACGTGCTCATGTGTTCACGAGATTGGACACGTGAGCGACAAGGTGTACGGCTGAACCAACGGAGGACACGATGTCTTGCTCATGCTGCCACCACGAGGATGACGATAAGGACGAGAAGACCGCCTGCGCTACCTGCGCCGATGCCAATGAGGAGACGCTCGAAGTCAACGGCGACGACGGCGATGAGGAGGATGACGACGATGACGATGAGGATCCGTCGGTTCTCAAGCGCCGCATCATCATTGCTGCCGTGCTTCTCGTTGCGGCGGTCATCATCCAGCGTGTAACGAACCTTCCGCTCTGGGCGCAACTCCTCATCTACCTGCCGTCCTACGTGGTCGCGGGAGGTAGCGTGATTGCCGAGGCCGCCGAATCCGTGGCGCACGGGCACCCCTTCGACGAGGACTTCCTCATGTCCATTGCCACCATCGGTGCCCTGCTCATTGGCTTTGTGCCCGGTGGAGAGCCCCAATTTGCCGAGGCCGTCTTCGTGATGCTCTTCTTCCAGGTGGGCGAGCTCTTCGAGGGCATCGCCGAGGGCAACTCCAAGCGCTCGATCAAGGAGCTCCTAGACATCCGCCCCGATACCGCAAACGTCGAGCGCAACGGCGAGGTGGTTGTTGTCGACCCCAATACGGTGCAGGTGGGGGAGATCATCCTGGTAAAGCCTGGCGAGAAGATCCCCCTCGACGGAACCGTGGTCGAGGGCACCTCTAGCCTCGACACCCGTGCCATCACGGGCGAGTCCGTGCCACGCTCGGTCAAGCCTGGCGAGGGTGCGTTCTCTGGCTGCGTGAACCTTTCCGGCGTGCTTCGCCTACGCGTGACCAAGGCCTTTGGCGAATCCACGGCAAGTAAGATCATCGACATGGTCAAGAACGCCGGGTCCAACAAGTCCCACTCTGAGAAGTTCATCAAGCGCTTCGCCAAGGTCTATACGCCAATCGTGGTCTACTTGGCCATTGCTGTGGCGATACTCCCACCGCTCGTCTCGGGTGACTTTGGCGCCAACTTCGCCAAGTGGCTCCTGCGCGCTCTCACCTTCCTCGTAGTCTCGTGCCCCTGCGCGCTGGTCCTCTCGGTACCCCTCACGTTCTTTGGCGGCATCGGCAGCGCCTCCAAGCACGGCATCCTCGTGAAAGGCTCGAACTACCTCGAGGCCCTGGCAAAGGCGCAGACCGTTGTCTTCGACAAGACGGGCACGCTCACCAAGGGCGTCTTCAAGGTCACAACGGTCCACCCGTCGCGTCTGACCGAGGAGCAACTCCTCCACCTGGCCGCTCATGTGGAGCACAACTCCACGCACCCCATCGCGGCCGCGCTTCGCGATGCCTATCCCAGTGACCACGATGGCTGCACCGTGTCAGACGTTACCGAGGAGGCAGGCCACGGCGTGCTTGCCACGGTCAACGGCCATAGGGTGGCCGTTGGCAACGACCGCCTGATGGATGAGGTGGGTGCCACATGGCAGGGATGCCATACCGCCGGGGGCACCGTGGTGCACGTGGCCGTGGACGGCGAGTACGCCGGTCACATCCACATCTCAGACGAGGTCAAGGATGACTCCCGCGAGGCGATTGCCAACATCAAGGCCGAGGGCGTCCGCCGCTGCGTAATGCTCACGGGCGACCGCGAGGATGCTGCGGCAAGCGTCGCCCGCGACCTCGGGCTTGACGAGTACCACGCGGAGCTTCTCCCTGCGGGCAAGGTGGATCAGGTCGAGCGCCTCCTTGACGAGCGCGAGGGCGACGCTACGCTCGCCTTTGTGGGCGATGGCATCAATGACGCGCCGGTTCTCGCCCGTGCGGACGTGGGGATTGCCATGGGTGCCATGGGCTCGGATGCCGCCATCGAGGCCGCCGACGTGGTTCTCATGGACGACAAGCCCTCCAAGATTGCCGTGGCCATTCGCATTGCACGCCGCACGATTCGCATTGCCCGTCAGAACATTGTCTTTGCCATTGCGGTGAAGGTTGCCATCCTCTGCCTGGCCGTGGTTGGTCTCGCCCCCATGTGGCTCGCCGTCTTTGGCGACGTGGGCGTTATGGTGCTCTGCGTCCTCAACGCTACGCGCGTTCTGCGCTAGACGGCTCTGCGAACATAAATGCTTGAACCTCGCCACCACCGGAGAATTTCGCCTCCGGTGGCGGCAGGCCTATCTCAGGCTGACATGATGGGAATACTGTCAATTGCGTATGCCGTGGAGAAGGCCACGGCCGCGATGACAGAAGGGAACCGCCATGAAGCTGTTGCGTGCGATGCGTGAGCCCCTGAAGTACGTCCAGGGCAAGGGTGCCCTGCTCAAGTTCAAGGACGAGATGGGCTACATGGGCAAGCGCTGGCTCTTCGTGTGCTCGAAGAGCGGCTACAAGGCCTGCCATGACCAGCTCGAGGAGAGCTTTGGCGACGCAGATGACTACCGTCGCTACGAGATCTTTGGCGGCATCTCGAGCAAGGGCGAGATTGCCAAGATGAAGGCAATCGTCGAGGAGGACAACATCGATGCCGTGGTGGCCGTGGGCGGCGGCTCTGCCGTCGACACCGCCAAGGCCACGGCATACTACACCGGCAAGCACGTGGTGATCATCCCCACCGTTGCCGCTACGGACGCACCTTGTACGGGTCTCTCGGTCATCTACAACGACGACGGCAGCTTTGACAAGTACCTCTTCTATCCCACCAACCCCGATGCCGTTATGGTGGACTCTCAGGTCATTGCCAACGCGCCGGTGCGCTTCCTGGTCGCCGGCATGGGTGACGCCCTGGGCACCTACTTCGAGGGCCGCGCGTCCATACGCACCGAGTCTCCCAGCCTTGAGGGCACGGGCATCACACGTGCCGGCATGGCGCTCGCCAAGCTCTGCTATCAGACGCTGCGTGACTACGGCACCCAGGCGCTTGCTGCGTGCGAGAAGCACGTGGTGACGCCTGCCCTGGACGCCATCATCGAGGCCAACGTCTACCTCTCTGGCGTTGGTGCCGACAACGTCAACTGCGCGGCGGCGCACTCCTTCTACAACGGCCTCACCTCGCTTGGTGGCCACAGCGTGCCCCACGGCAACTGCGTGGCCTTTGGCACCCTGGTGCAGCTCACGCTCGAGGGCGCAACGGAGGAGGAGTTCCTCGACGTGCAGGAGTTCTGCCTCGAGGTTGGCCTGCCGGTCACGCTGAAGGAACTGGGCATCACCACCGACGACGAGATTCGCACCATCGCCAAGAACGCCTGCGTCCCCGGCGAGACGATTCACAACCTGGCAGGTGACGTCACGCCCGACGAGCTCTATGCAGCCATCGTGGCAACGGATGCCATTGGCAGGACCGTCCTTGGTCTGGATGACGACGAGGAGGAGTAGCGGAAGCGCCTACTCCACCAAGCTTTGCGGTGACGGGCGGGGTGCCACGCAGGTGGCCCCGCCCTTCTCGTGTCCAGAAGCCCCGTTTGCGTGTGCGTCACGTGAAGAAGGGATACGCCCGGTCCCGTGGCTTTTTGACAACTGCGGTGGGCGCGCGTAACGTATCACCTCGCGCCAATCCAGGGCGACGGTGCTGCGCTGCCCTTAAGATTCGTGTACACGCACGTAGATAGGTATAGAAGGAGAGAACTTTGCCTACCATTAACCAGCTCGTCCGCCACAGCCGCGTGAGCGTCAAGGCCAAGTCCAAGAACGCCGCGCTCCAGCACAACCCCCAGAAGCGTGGCGTCTGCACCCGCGTCTTCACCACCACGCCCAAGAAGCCTAACTCCGCCCTCCGCAAGGTTGCCCGTGTGCGCCTCGTGAACGGCATCGAGGTCACCGCCTACATCCCCGGCGAGGGCCACAACCTCCAGGAGCACTCCATCGTGCTCATCCGTGGCGGCCGTGTTCGTGACCTCCCTGGTGTCCGTTACAAGATCATTCGTGGCGCCTACGACTGCGCTGCCGTCCAGAACCGCAAGAAGGCCCGTTCCCGCTACGGCGCCAAGCGCGGCAAGTAAACCACCACAAGCAACGCAAGCCAACTGTTCTAGGGAGATATAAACATGCCGCGTCGTGCAGCAGCAGTGCGTCGTGAGGTCCAGCCTGACGCCGTCTACAACAACCGCCTCGTGACCCAGCTCATCCGCGGAGCGCATCGTCTACGGTGCCTTCAACATGGTCGCCGAGAAGACCGGCGAGGATCCCCTCTCCGTCTTCAAGAAGGCCATGGACAACATCCGTCCTACGCTCGAGGTCAAGCCTAAGCGCGTTGGTGGCGCCACCTACCAGGTGCCCATGGAGGTCAACTCCCGCCGTGCAACCACCCTGGCCATCCGCTGGCTCGTGACCTTCTCGCGTGCCCGCAAGGAGAAGACCATGGCAGAGCGTCTCGCCAACGAGATCATGGACGCCGCTAATGGCGTGGGCGCCTCCGTCAAGCGTCGTGAGGACCTCTACAAGATGGCCGAGGCCAACCGCGCGTTCTCTCACTACCGCTTCTAGTTGGGGGTAGCAGTATATGGCACAGATGAAGTACAAGCTCGAAGACCTGCGAAACATCGGCATCATGGCCCACATCGATGCCGGTAAGACTACCACTACCGAGCGCATCCTCTACTACACCGGCAAGACCCACAAGATCGGCGAGGTCCACGACGGTGCTGCCACCATGGACTGGATGGTCCAGGAGCAGGAGCGCGGCGTGACCATCACCTCTGCGGCCACCACGTGCTTCTGGAAGGATCACGTCATCCAGATCATCGACACCCCGGGCCACGTTGACTTCACGGCCGAGGTCGAGCGCTGCCTGCGCGTCCTCGACGGTGCTGTCGCCGTGTTCGACGCCGTCGCCGGCGTCCAGCCCCAGTCCGAGACCGTGTGGCGTCAGGCTGCAAAGTACAACGTCCCCCGCATCGCCTTCATCAACAAGTTCGACCGCGTGGGTGCTGACTTCTTCCACGCCATCGACACCATGAAGGAGCGCCTCTCTGCCCCCGCCGTGGCCGCGCAGATTCCCATGGGCTCCGAGTCCAACTTCTGGGGTCTCATCGACCTGGTCACCATGACCGCGTGGGACTTCAAGGAAGACGCCAAGGGCATGATTTACCCCGAGCCCATGGATGCCATCCCGGAGGAGTTCGCCGACCTCGCCCAGGAGAAGCGCGAGGAGCTGCTCGACGCAGCATCCAACTTCTCCGACGAGCTCATGGAGACCATCCTCGAGGAGAAGGAGGTTCCCGTCGACCTCCTCAAGGCAGCTATCCGCAAGGGTGTCATCGCCAACGAGCTCAACCCCGTCTTCGTGGGTTCCGCTTACAAGAACAAGGGCATCCAGGAGCTCCTCGACGCCGTCGTGGACTACCTGCCCAGCCCGCTCGACGTTCCCGAGATTGACGGCAAGAACCTCAAGGGTGAGCCCGAGGTCCGTCACGCGGATCCCAAGGAGCCCTTCTCGGCCCTGGCCTTCAAGATCATGACCGACCCGTACGTGGGCAAGCTCACCTACATCCGCGTTTACTCTGGTCAGGCGGAGGCAGGCTCCTATGTCTACAACTCCGTCAAGGACTCCAAGGAGCGCCTGGGCCGCATCCTCGAGATGAACGCCAACGACCGTGTTGACCGTGAGGAGTGCTCCGCCGGCGACATCGTTGCCTGCGTTGGCCTCAAGAACACCCAGACCGGTGACACCCTCTGCGACGAGCACAAGCCCATCGTCCTCGAGTCCATCAAGTTCGCCGACCCCGTCATCGACGTTGCCGTTGAGCCTAAGACCAAGGCCGAGCAGGAGAAAATGTCCGTTGGTCTCGCCAAGCTGGCCGAGGAGGACCCGACCTTCCGCGTCCACACCGACCAGGAGACCGGCCAGACCATCATCGCCGGCATGGGCGAGCTGCACCTCGAGATCATCGTCGACCGTCTGCGCCGCGAGTTCAAGGTTGACTGCAACGTGGGCAAGCCCCAGGTTGCCTACCGCGAGACCGCTGGCCACGCCGTGCAGCACGCCGAGGGCAAGTTCGTCCGCCAGTCTGGTGGCCGCGGCCAGTATGGTCACGCGATCATCGACATGGAGCCCAACGAGGAGGGCAAGGGCTACGAGTTCGTCAACGCCATCGTCGGCGGCGTCGTG
>CACYGL010000042.1 GCA_902773995.1 uncultured Coriobacteriaceae bacterium
CGGTCGGCGGCCCCGCAGGGCTGACAAGAAGATAGCCCCCCGGCCGTCGCCGGGGCCATCAATCAGCCTACGGGAAACCGTCTCAGACTGTAATGGGCGAAGCGGGCTGCCGTGCGGCAGACCCAGGCAGCCGGCAGAACTCAACCCACCTACCCCCACACACCGGTCCAAGCTCCCCAATAATCCGCAACAGCTCGTCGATGGACTCCACTCGTCCGTGCTCAGCCCACGTCGTGAGCACGCTCAGCGTAAACCCGGTCCTCACGGCCAGAAAGTAGTCGCTATGCTCCATCCAATACGAGAATGACTGCACAGGAGCTCTCGGTGGAAGGGGCATGAGGATGCGAATGCCGTCCACGTCGTGTTTATACGTGCCTTGCCGCACGTGGCTAGCAACGCTGCCGCTAGCGCACGGCCCGCTGGTTCACAATGCCAAGGACGTCGACGACCTCTTCGCCATCATTGCCCTTCTCGCCACGCTCGTAGAGCACGTCATAACCTGCAGCTACCACTTTGAGGCAGGCAGAGCCATATGCATGTCTAAGCGAGGGTTCCACCAGGGACGAGCCCACTCCCGGAAAGTCCTGTACGAGCGCGAGCTTGTTCCATACGGACTCCTCGACCCGTTTATCAAGCCCGGCGAGAGACTCGAGGAACTCCTCGGAGAACCTAAGCCGCGCCACGGGAGGCCTGCTTATCCGCAACGGCAGCCTTCGCCGCCTCGATACCTTCCACATACCGGCCGGCGGCAATATCCGCGCGACCACGGTCTATTGCATCGGAGACACGCTGCGCATAGAGCGCTCGTTCAACGGCATCGTCCACTTCCCGTTGGAAAACCTCCTCAGAGCAAAACACGTAGGCGCCGTTGCCATTCTCCGTAATCCTCACGAGTCGTTCGCGGGCAGCCTGCTTCACTTCGCGCGGATGATCACGCAACGCAGTCGCAGAATAGATGGCATCCATGTGATTCCTCCCATAATGTGTCCAGTTATGTACATGATAATGCACATGATTAGAAGGTGCAGGCGAAGTACGATATATTACTCCGCAGAATCTGTCATAGGCATGCCACAGCGCCTAAGCTGTGCGGTGAGGTTCGTAAGAATGGTTTCCCATGCGGTAAGCGCATGCCGCAAGTAGGCTAGCCTTGTAATGTTGGCAATAATGCCCGCGCTTGCCGCCTTTACTCAGCCGCAACTGACTCAGTTATGACTGAGTAAACCGAGCCTACTGGTATGAGTCCCAGCACGAAAACGGCGTGACCCGCACTATGGTGTGAGTTGGGAGACTAGAGGCAGCGCACCCTCGCGCACTACTCCTGCGAGCCGCGCAGCCGGCGCACCTTACGCGAGAGCTCGGCCGGCTCTCCCTGCGTCAGCTGGTCCAGGTGCTCCAGCTTGTCCAGGTACACAGGGCCAGGCTCTCGTTGCGCCGCGCAAGCATGAGCTCGTTGCAGTAGCTGACCACCGCCGCCGTGAGCACCGCCACGAACAGAATCCCCACCACGCTGAGCACCACCACAATCGCGCGGCCAATGGCGCTCGTGACGGTGATGTCCCCGTAGCCGATGGTCGTGACGGCCTGGAAGCAGCACCACAGCGCGTCGCCCTGATGCTGCCGAGAGTGTCGAGGCTCACCCCAGCGGAGAGACTGAACGAGTAGATGTCCCCACCCATGAGGACGTCGTCGTTCTCGGCGGTACCCTGGTTGAGGCCGTCCAGGCGTGCGGCACCCAGGGCGAAGGGTGCCAGGGTCGGACGGTATCGGCCATCCTGGTCCGAGTCCTTGAAGGCGGTCTCGGTGATGTGGGAGGCATCCTTGCCAAGAGCCTTGCGGTAGTAGTCGGAGACGACGAAATCGTCCTGGGACGTGTCATAGTACACGTAGCAGTAGCCAAAGTTGGCGTACTCCGCGTTGGAGCTGCCACCGCAGTCCCAGCCGGCAATGATGAGGGCCGTAGCCGCGGCGGTCGAGGTCGCCGCCGGCCAGGGTGACCACCGGGGCCATCATGAGCTGCATTCGGTCGGTGGGGTCATCTTTGCTGTTGCGGACCTCGGCAAGTTCATGTTCTGTGACATAGTAGGACGCCTGGCCGCAGTCCACCCACTCCTGGGTGTGGCTCCGAGAGCTGTCGGGCTGCAGGTCCCACATGTCGATGCAGGCGAGGCGCTCGCCGTTCTCGTCCTTGTAGCAGCCCGTGTAGCAGAAGACCTCACCCACGCCGTCGCCATCCACATCCGCAGCGGCCACTTCGAAGTAGGCATCGTACTCCTGCAGGTAGCTGGCCCGGAGGTATGCCAGCTCATCAGAGTAATTGCTCGCCTGGATCTGGCTTTCGTTGACCGTGGGGCGAGGCTCGCGACCTCCGTACGGTTCCCCTCGGGGTCAAGCGAGAATACCTTTACCGCAAAAGCGCCGCTCGGCTGCTGGTTGCCGACCATGGTGTAGTACTGGCTTCCATAGGCGCGCAGCTCGACGACGTGGTCCTTGTAGCCGCTGCCGAGGTCTGCCGAGACGCTGGTGGCATACTTGCCGCTGAATCCGTTGTTGGTAGACCCCTTGATGACGTCATTCTCGTTGTCGCTGAGCGGCGAGTAGTAGAGCTCGTTGATAGGCCAGAATAAATGCGAACATCGCCGCAACGACACCGGAGACGGCGGGCAGCCACCGCGTGCGTGTAGGGCACGTTGCCATGGTTGTTCCAATCCTAGGAGGTCCACCTGCTGGGCTGATCCTTTCTGCAGGCCAAAGGCGTTCAGCTTCAAGGTGATTTTCGACGGCATGAAAGCAACGCGCGTCATCCCAAAGTATGAGGGCGCCGGGACTTGAGGCGATTGCGGCGAGCAGGTGGATGGGCCGGGCACGACGTCTAGAGCGGTGCGGCTTTCTCACACGATCAGTGTTCAATTTGGCTTATACGAAAAAATCGGAGGTCCAAAAAGGGCCTCCGATCTGCGTGTATGGTGGGCGTTAGAAGATTTGAACTTCTGACCTCTTCCGTGTCAGGGAAGCGCTCTCCCCCTGAGCTAAACGCCCAAATCTCTGCTGCTGGGGTTGCCGAAAACGCTCGTGTAACGCAACCGTCAATTGAAAGTTTTTCTCGCATCACAATTACTTCTCAGCGAGAAGGGCCGCGAGCGTCAGGCGCAGGTGTCCCGCGCACGCACGCGTGCGCCGAGGAAAGTCCGGCTCCGGCGAGAAAACGGCGCCGGGAGGGCACCCTTGTACGCGATTGCTGCGGGAACGCGCCCTCCGGCGAGAAATTAACGCCGCAGCAAAGGCTTTCAACGGGATTCCGTACGAGACGGGCCCTCCGGCGAGGAATTGACGCCGCAGCGGAGGCTTTCGACGGAAATCCGTACGAGAAGGGCCCTCCGGCGCCGGAGTGACGCCGGAAGGAAGGTTCCGTACGCCATCGCTGCGGGAACGCGCCCTCCGGCGAGAAAACGGCGCCGGAGGGGGCACTTTGGAAGCAAACGCTGCGAAAACAGGCTCTCCGGCGCCGAAATGACGCCCCGGAGAGGGGCTTTTCGTACTTGTCAGCGCCGGAAACGGGCCTCCCGGCGCCACCACGGGGAAGAGCGGCCCTTCCGGCGTCTGCAGGCCGGCGGCAACACCGGACACGGTGCACAGGATGAGGTAGATGAACCGCTCGCGCTCCTCCGGCGTGAGGTGCTCGCCGCGGGTGCGCATCTCGCGCAGCGCGCGCACCTGCGTCACCGAGAGCACGTTCACGAACGGCAGTCTTGCGCGAATCACCGGCCCCAGCACGCGACGGTGCTCCAGCGGCCACGCGTCACCCACAATGGCCAGCACCCACTTGCGCGTGAGGCGCATCTCCTCCAGGACCTTCTCGGACAGGTCGTCGCGCGAGCCCAGCGCCAGGTACATGCGGCCAATGCGCTCGTCGGTCTTGGAGAGCGACATCTCAATATTGTCGACGAACGTCGTGAACAGCGGCCACTCCGCGTAGGCCTGGCGGAGAAGGTCGAGGTCGCCCAGCTCCTCGCATGCCGTGCCCAGCCCGTACCACGCGGCGAGGTTGATGCGCGCCTGCGACCACGAGAAGATCCACGGAATGGTGCGCAGGTCATCCAGGGACTTCGCGCCCAGGCCGCGCTTTGCGGGACGCGAGCCAATGGGCATGAGGCCAATCTCGGTAAGCGGCGTGACGGTGGAGAACCACTCCGCAAAGCCCTCGGTCTCCAAGAGCTCGCGGTAGCGGCGACGAGAGGCGCTGTCCAGCTTGGAGGCCAGGTCGGCGTACTTGGCCGTGGTCTCGGTGTTCACGTACTCGATGGACGGCGAGGACTGCAGCAGCGTGGCGCCGGCAACGGACTCCACGTGGCGCCTGGCCAGCGTGGGATCGCCGTAGCGAGCAAAGATGACCTCGCCCTGCTCGGTGAGCTTGAAGCGGCAGTTGACCGAGCCCTTGGGCTGCGAGAGAACCGCGCGGTTTGCCGGGCCGCCGCCGCGTCCCACCGCGCCGCCGCGGCCGTGCATGAGCACCAGGTCGATGTCGTTCCTCTCGGCCCACTGCGCGATGGCCGCCTGCGCCGCGTGCAGCACCAGCGTGGCCGAGGTAGGGCCGGCGTCCTTGGAGGAGTCGGAGTAGCCGAGCATGACCTCCATGCGCCTGCCGGTCTGGGCAAGGCGCCTCTGCACGGGCTCAAGCTTGATGATCTGGTCCAGCGTGTCGACGGCGTTCTCCAGGTCCTCCACCTGCTCGAAGAGCGGAATCACGTCGAGCACGGGAACGTCCGCCTCGTGCGCAAAGGCAAGGCGGGCCAGCTCGTAGACGTCGGCCACGTTCTGCGCCGACTGCGTGAAGGAGATGATGTAGCGCCGCGCGGCCTTCACGCCGTTGATGCGCTGGATGCTGCCGATGGCGCGGAAGGTGTCGAGAACCTCGCGCGTCATGGGCTGCAGCTCGCCCCTCTCGCCCCAGCGCCCGTGCTCGCGGATGTCCTCGAGCGCGCGGGCGTGCACGAGCGAGTGCTGGCGGAACTCCATCTCGACCAGGTGGAACCCAAAGGTCTCCGCCTGCCAGATGAGCTTCTGCAGCGGGCCGTACGCCGTGCGCACGGCACCGGCCGCCGCCAGCGAGCGCTGAACAATGCGCAGGTCGGCAATGTAGTCGTCGGCCGAGGCGTACATGATGTCAGCCGTACGCTGGATGGTGGCGCGCAGGCGGTCAGAGATCACGATCATGACGGCGCGGTGCAGCTCGGAGGTGGAGACCTCAAGCGCGCGCTGCGAGAGGACCTCGCTCATCTCGACCTGGTGGTTCCACAGGTTCACGAGGGCGTCGGAGGGCTTGGTGAAGCGCGCGTCCAGCGTGAGGTTGCGGCCCACGTAGTAGGTCCTGTCGGCCAGGGCCTCAAGCACGTGCACGCGGAACTTCTCGGCCACCTTGCGGCTCACCTTTGCGGTGACGTTGGGGTTGCCGTCGCGGTCGGAGCCAATCCAGCTGCCGGGGTGGAAGAACGCCGGGCACACGGGCGGCACGGTGCCGGCGCGCTCGCCCAGCTCCCAGTCGTCAAAGCGGCGATAGACCTCGGGCACCATGTCGAAGAGCGTGGCATCGAAGATGTCGATGACGGTGTCGGCCTCCTCGACGGGCGTGGGCTTCTTGTACGCGATGGGCGAGGTGCGCACCAGGGCGTCGATCTCCTGCAGCATGAGGCGCTCGTTCTCCACCAGCTCGACGGCCTTGCGACGTGCCTCGGTGGGGTGCGCGGTAAAGACGGGGTGGAACTCCAGGCGGTTGAGAAGCGCCGTCGCCTTGGCGCGACCGCACTCGTCGACAAGCTGGCCGTATGCCACCGTGAGGTCGTTGATGGGGTCCGCCGTCTCGGTGGTGGGAACCTCGCTCTCGCGACGACGCAGCGACGAGACGCGGTAGTTCTCCTCGCAGATGTTCGCCAGGTGGAAGTAGGTGACAAAGGCACGCATAAGCAGCGTGGCCCTGTCCATGGAAAGCCCGTCGATGGTGGAGACAAACTCCTGGAACGCCTGCTCGGCAAGGGCGGCCTTGTCGTCAGTGCGCGCCACGCCGTCGGCGTACGTCACGCGGATGGCGTC
This sequence comes from uncultured Coriobacteriaceae bacterium, assembly GCA_902773995.1. Lineage (GTDB taxonomy): Bacteria > Actinomycetota > Coriobacteriia > Coriobacteriales > Atopobiaceae > Tractidigestivibacter. The sequence continues at coordinate 6,088 of CACYGL010000042.1, forward strand.
ACCCAGCAGCAGGTCGAAGGTGGCGAGAAGGTCCGGGTCGTTCTCCTTGAGCACCTTGCGAACAAGGCGCAGGAAGAGCGCCAGGTTGTCACGGAGCTCCTCGGGCACGTCTACCAGCGCGAGGGCAGACTTTGCCTGCTCCGCCTCGCTTGCCCTCACGAGCGCGCGTCCCTCCCCTTGGCTCGAAGCCTCGGTTGTTGTCATGTGTCCTCCCTCAAGCTCCCGCCGGTCCCGCCGACGGACTTGCACGTGTGCCGCATGTCGCTGCATGCAGGACAACCTTAGCAAGCCAACCCACGTTAGGCACCAACCCCACCGAGCATCCGCAAAGGCGAAACGCAACGTACACGATGGGGCCAGGTGCAAGACCGCTTTCACGCGGCGCGATACAATGACCCCTATGGACAACGGGCAGACGAGAGAAGCTTGGCCCCAAGGGCCGCGAGAGGATGGTCGGCGCATGGCACGAACGAGCAGGCAGCGCGGGAGAGCCCAAAAGACGGGTCTGAGCTCGCTCGTTGGATCGCGCGCCGGCAGGCACGAGAGCCGCTCCAGCCACGCGGCCAAGCCCAAGAAGGAGGGCTTTCTCCGCCGCGTCACCAACCACTGGTGGGACCGCCTGATCTCCTCGGTTTTCTCAGGCAGCATCTCTCAGCAGTCCGAGCAGTACCTCTCGCACCAGACCACGCGAGACTACGTGTGCAACTCCATTGGCCAGGCGTGCTGGGGAGGGTTCTTCCCGCTACTCACCATTGTGGCCACGCAGTTTGTGGGCGCCGAGAACGCCGGCCTCTTCTCGATGGCCATGGTCGTGGGCACGCTCCTGTTCTTTGTGGGCAACTATGGCGTGCGCACCTACCAGGTCTCGGACATCGACGAGATGGACTCGTTCTACGACTACCAGGTCAACCGCATTGCGACCTGCGTTGCCATGGTGCTTATCGGCCTTCTGTACTGCCGTATCCGTGGCTACGACGGCGACATGACGGCCATCGTGTGCGGCGTGATGGGATTCCGCTTCTTCGACGCGCTGGGCGACGTCTACGAGGGCAGGCTGCAGCAGAAGGACAAGCTGTACCTGGCCGGCATCTCTCAGGCGGTCCGCTGCGCGCTCTCGTTTGTGGTCTTCACGGTGCTGCTCTTTATCACGCGCAACATGGTGGCCGCGAGCATTGGCATGGCGGTGGGCGCCGCGGCGTCGTTTGTGCTGCTCACGCTGCCGCTGGCGCTCATGGAGACCGAGCGCTCGCTGCCGCTCACGTGGCGCGGCGTGAAGGAGATCTTTGTCAACTGCTTCCCGCTGTTCCTGGCGGCGTTTCTCTACAACCTCATCGACTCGATGCCCAAGTTTGCCATCGAGGGCGTGCTCTCGTACGACAACCAGCTCTACTACAACGCCATGTACTTCCCCGCACACGCCATCCTCATGGCTGCGGCCATGATCTACAAGCCGCAGCTGCTGCGCCTGGCCAGCATCTGGGACGATCCCGAGCAGCACAAGCGCTTTGACCTCATCATCCTTGCGATGATGGGCGTCATTGCCGGCATCACCGTGATAGTGGGGCTCTTCATGGGGTGGCTGGGCATCCCCATCATGAGCTTCCTGTACGGGCTGGACTTCGAGCAGTTTAGGCCGCTCGTCTACGTGATGGTGGTGAACGGCGGCATCTGCGCGGCCATCGACTTTTTGTACCAGATCATCACCGTGCTGCGCGAGCAGCAGGCCGTGAGCAGACTGTACCTCATCGCGTTTGCCTTCTCGGTGCCGGTGCTGTGGCTGCTCGTGGGCTTCTCGGGGCTCTCCGGCGCCGTGGTGGGCGCCGTGGTGGTGATGAGCATCCTTCTGGTGCTGCTGCTCTCCGAGTACTTCGCCATCCGCAAGCGCCTCGAGCGGTACTAGTCGGGAGTGAGCGGCGACGGAGCCGAAAGCCGCCGGCGGCGGTGGCCGGCGGCGTCCAGCAGCTACAAAGCGTCATCCATCTCGAGGCCGTGCTCGCGGGATTCTCGCCGTTCCTTCACGGCACTCGCCACGTGCACAAAGAGCAGTCCCAGGATGGCCGAGGTAACAGACCCGGCGAGAATGGCGCACTTGGCGGCCATAACCTCACTGGGGTCAGTAAAGGCCAGGCCAGAGATGAGAATCGACATCGTGAAGCCCAGGCCGCCCATGATGCCCACCGCAATGATCTGCAGCCAGTCCACGTGCTTGGGCAGCTTGGCAAAGCCAATGTGCACGAGAAGCCACGTCACCAGGATGATGCCGATGGGCTTTCCCAGCACGGCGCCAAAGTAGACGCCCTTGGTGACCGGGTCCGCGATGATGGTGGCAAGGTCCATGTCCACAATCCTCACCTGCGCGTTCACAAACGCGAAGATGGGCAGGATCACAAAGTTCACCGGCACCGAGATGTAGCGCTCCATGCGCTCCAGCGGCGGCGTGACGTGGTGCATCACGCGCTCCACACGCACCGCGGCGGTGGTGAAATCGTGCTGGCCCAGGACGTGGCTCTCCTCGTCATACGTGTCGTCCAGCTCGCGGGCGCGGGCGTCAAGCCAGTTGCCCAGCTTGGAGAGGCGCACATCAGAGCGCGCGGGCAGGAAGAACGCCAGGATGACGCCGGCCAGCGTGGCGTGGATGCCAGAGTTGTACATGCACACCCACAGCACCAGGCCAACCAGCATGTAGGGCTTGGCCGAGTAGACTTTCATGCGCGAGATGATCCACAGCACCACAATCACGCCGAGAGACGCGGCGCACCAGGCCACGTTGGGGGTCTGCCCGTAGAAGAGGGCGATGACCACGATGGCCAGGATGTCGTCGGCGATGGCCAGGGTCTGGAAGAAGACCTTGGTCGCGGGGGCAATGCGGTCACCGAGAAGCGACATGACGCCCAGCGCAAAGGCGATGTCGGTGGCGATGGGGGTGGCCCAGCCGTGCACGGCACCACCGGCGTTGAGGATGAGGTAGATCATCGCAGGTGCCGCCACGCCGCCAACTGCGGCGAGCATGGGAAGCGCGGCCTGCCTGGGCTTTCTCAGCTGCCCCACGGTCATCTCGTACTTGAGCTCTATGCCCACCAGCAAGAAGAAGATGGCCATGAGGAAGTCGTTCACAAAGGCCTCGATGGTTATCGAAAAGGTCGCGGGGCCAATGCCCAGCGAGAGGGGCGCGTGGAGCACCTCCTCAATCACCTCGTAGGCGGGCGAGTTGGCCGTGATGACCGCCGCGATGGCAGCGAACACCATGACCGCAGCGGCTATGGTGCCGTTGGAGGTCACCTTGTGGACAGCGCTGCGCTGCTCGATGCGCCTGATGACTGCGGGCTCACCGTAGATGCTTGCCATTGGTTGTGTTGTCCGTTTCCTTGAGGGGAGGCCGCTCGGGCCCTTCGTTACCCTCTTATCCTACCCAACCAATGATGCAAAATTATTTTACCGTTGTTACGGCAGGTGGCGTGGTTGCTGCTGCGTGGGTGTCGCTGTCCACGTGCGCGCCGGGCTGCTCGGCGATGGCGGTCTCCTCCCCCAGCGCCAGGACCTGCTCCACGTAGATCTTGGCGGCAAGACTCACCACCGCAGCCTCGATGGTCCGGTCGAGCGGCGAGTCGACCTTCTCGCCGTTGGCGTCGCGCAGGTCGATCACCGGCTCCACGGCCGGGGCCACAAAGTCCGGCCCCACCGCGAACTGCTCAGCAAGCGCGCACTCCAGCGCCGCGCAGAGCTCGTCGTAGGTGTGGCGAAGGTCGAGGTTCTCCTCCTCCACGTGGCGAATGAGGCGCGTGACCTGCTCGATCGAGAGCACGCGCTTGAAGAGGCACACGCAGACCACGTAGCAGACGTGGCGCCTGGTGTAGCGGTGCTTGACAGGCGCCGGCACAACGTGGCGCTTCACGTAGTTGTTCACCATGGAGCCCGTGACCAGCGGTCCCTCGTCCGGGAGGCGCATGAAGGAGAGCTCGTCGTCAACCAGGGAGAGAAGCTGGTCCAGGTAGAGCTCGATGCGCGGGAGCTCCGAGAAGCGCGAGATGTGGATGCTCGTCATGCGCTCGGCGAGCGTGCGGTAGGCAACGCACGTGCGCTGGGCACGCCCCTGATCCTGCTCGTCCGCCATAGCGCCCCCTCTCGCAAGCACTTGAATTCTGTGTGATTAGATTATCTAGTATTAAAAACCAGATGCAATGGCTATAGTTGTGACAACGAAAAAATCGGACGCGCTTTCCTTCTCCGATGTCCATTGGGGGAAACGTTGAACAGCCAGAGAATCGCAGTCATCACCGACACGGGCACGGACACGCCTGCCGCCTTTGCGCGCGAGCATGACGTGCGTATTGTGCCGCTGCGCATTAACTTCTCGGACGGCTCGACGTACGAGAGCGGTGTCACCATCACGCCCGAGCAGCTTGTCGAGCGCATGGCAACCGAGGTGCCCTCGACCTCGCTGCCCTCGCCCGCGATCATCCGCCGCGAGTTCGACCGCGCGCATGACGACGGCTACGTGGCCGCAATCTTTGTGAGCATCTCCTCGGGCCTCTCGGCCACCTGCGACACCGTGCGCATGGTCGCCGACCAGCTGGACGACTTCCCCGTTGAGGTCGTGGACACCAGGACCATTGGCGTTGCCGCCGGGCTTGTGGTGATGGAGGCCGTGCGCATGGTCGAGGAGGGCATCACGCTGCAGCACATTGGCGCGATGCTTGAGCTGGTGGCACATAAGAACTCTGTGTTCTTCTCGGTAAAGAGCCTGGACTACCTGCGCAAGGGCGGGCGTATTAGCGCTGCCGTATATCGCCTGGGCACTGCGCTAAACATCAAGCCTGTAATCACCTGCAACGAGGATGGCGCCTACGTGGTGGCGCGCAAGGCGCGCGGCTGGGAGCGCTCCATCGACACCGAGATTGCCCTTGTCGAGGAGCAGGCAAGAAAGTACGACAAGGTGCGCGTGGCCATCTGCTGCTCGAGCGCGTGCGTCGACATGTTTGACGAACTTGAGGAGCGCGTGCTGGCACAGGTGGACAATGCGGTGGAGGTCATTCGCTCGGGGATCTCGGCGGACCTTCTCGTGCACACCGGCCCGGAGATCGTGGGGATCGCAATCCAGGGGGCGTAGCGGCGCGGGCCGGAGCGGCGGGCCGGAGCGGCGACGCCAGGCTGGACGTTGTCGCCGGAGAGCCGCTTTTGGAGAGATTTGCAACATTTAGGCGCCTCCGGCGACAGCCGCCGGCGGCGGCCCCGGTGCCCTCGCCCTACTCGCCCAGACGCGACACCATGCGCGCAACGATAGCAGCGCAGTGCTCGGCCGCGGCCGTCTCGAACGCGGCGTACTCCACGGGCGTCGTCGACCCCGGCTTGTCCGAGATCGCCCGCACCACCACGAACGGCACGCGGTTGAGCCATGCCGCCTGGGCAACGGCGGTGCCTTCCATCTCGCAGCACATGCCGCCAAAGTCGTGAGCCAGGCGCTCCTTGTCGTGCGCATCGGTCACAAAGACGTCGCCCGAGACCACGCGCCCCTCGAAGGCCCGCACGTCACCTGCCACGTCGTGTACGGCAGCCACCGCCTGCGCGCGAAGTCCCTCGTCCGCCGAGAAGCTCACGCATCCCAGCTGCGGAATCTCTCCCGGCTCGTAGCCAAAGACCGTCGCGTCCACGTCGTGGTAGCGGCAGTCGGTCGAGACCACGATATCGCCCACATCGATGCGCGCGTCGAGAGACCCGGCAACGCCGGTGTTCACCACGTGCGTCACGCCGTAGCGGTCTACCAGCACCTGCACGCACACGCCGGCGTTGACCTTTCCCACGCCGGAGCGCACCACGACCACCGGCACGTCGCCCAGGGTGCCCGCGTGGAACTCCATGCCCGCAACAGTCGAGACAGACTCATCCTTAAGGCTTGCCACGAGGTGCGCCACCTCGACCTCCATGGCGCCGATGATGCCAACCTTGATATCGCTACGCATTGTGGGACTCCTCGTTGTTCTCGCAGTCGAGCAGGGCAGGGTACGTGAGATGCGCGTCATCGATGACCTCGAGCGTGTTGGCGAGGTAGCGGCGCGCCCACCAGTGTGCCAGGTTGAGGTCGGCATCATGCCAGTTGCCGCAGGCCTCGGGGCGGGCGCCCGGGATCTCTCCCTCGAAGTCGCGCACAAACTCAAAGCAGCGACGCACAAGCGGCAGCACCTCGCGCGAGGTGCACTGGCCAAACACCACCAGGTAGAAGCCCGTGCGACATCCCATGGGACCAAAGTAGACCACGCGGTTTGACCACTCGGGGTCGTTTCTCAGGAAGGTCGCACCAAGGTGCTCGATGGCGTGGACCGCCGCCGTGTCCATGACGGGCTCGCGGTTAGGCGCCGTGAGGCGCAGGTCAAACGTGGTGACCACGGCGCCGGTGGCAGGGTCCTCGTCCACGCGGCTCACGTAGACGCCGGGCTCGAGCACGAGGTGATTCACGGTGAAGCTTGCGATGGTCTTCATAGCGTCGCTGCCTTTCATTTGGTTGCGTTGGATGTTGCGCCTGCTGCATTGGCCGCTGCGGCGGCCGCGGCAGACGCCGGCCGCGCGACCCACGGCGCGCGAGAGATGGCGCGCACAAGGGCGTCGGCCTGCGCGGAGTAGTTGGAACCGGCAACAAGGTGCAGGTGGGCGGTACCATGAATTCCCAGGGGGCCAAGGGCGTCAAAGAGGACCTCGGTCGTGTAGCCTGGGGCAAGCGCGGCGCCGCAAGCCTTGCTCGCAAGGTCCTGCACCTCGCGGGTCACAGCGTCCAGGTCGCTTCCCGGCTCGGCGTAGAACTCGACCGGACAGTCGGTGACCGACCAGTCCGTCTCGCGCGTGAGGGCAGTCTTGTTGAGGACGGAGTTGGGGATGACTTCGACCTTGCCGCCCTTGTCGCGCACCATGGTCGAGCGCCAGGTGACGTCCACCACCTCGCCGGTAAAGCCGCCAATGGTGACCTGGTCGCCGGGGCGCACCACGCGCCCCATCATGAGCCCCAGGCCGGCGATGATGTTTGACACCGTGTCCTGCAGGCCAAAGGAGATGACCACGGAGGTCACGCCCAGGGCGGCCACAAACGCCGTGGGCTGAACGCCAAAGACAGGCTCGAGCACGGCGAGCAGCGCAAACACCCAGATGATGGTGCGCACAATGTTCACGAAGATCGACGCCTTGGGTACGCCCGCCGCATCCAGCGCGCGCTTGAGGCCATGCACCACAATGCGCTGCACGAGAAGCGCGATGCCAATGACAATGGCGAGAAAGACAATCTTCCCTATGAGCGCCGACGTGTCGATGTCCGCGAGAATGTCCTCCATCACGCCTCCAGGTGGCCAAACGGTTCGTGGAAAGCCATGATACTCTCCCGAATGAGACAAAGGGACTGTCCCTTTGTCTCATCGCGCACCGCAAGCGGTATGGCAAGCGGCGCCAAACGGCTGGGCGCACGCCCACTTTTCATGGCATCTACCAGCGCGTTCCCGCCTGACGGAACTACCCTTTCCGCACTGTGGCACGGCCTCGCCCCGCAACAAAACGCGGCTTCGTACCATCTCGCATGAGGTTCGGGTTCGGTCCCATATCAAGTGTTGGGAGGACGTCATGCTCAAGGCAAGTGTCGGGGAAAGCAGCAATCTGGATCCGCGTGAGGCCGTCAAGGAGACCGTGGGCAAGCTCCGTGCGCAGGACAAGGACGTGGCAGGCGCGAAGGTGCTCTTTGCCTATGCGAGCTGCGCCTATGACCTCCCAGCGATGCTCGACGAGTTTGCGCAGGAGCTCCCGGGTGTGTCGGTGATTGGCAACACCTCCTTCACAGGCGTCATCACGCCGGCAGGCTTCACCGGCGGCGACGGCTTCCTTGGCGCGATGGCCTTCGATGACCCCGCGATGACCGTGGGCGTTGCCGCCTGCCCCAAGACGGATGCCTCCCAGGACGCTGTCGAGCTTGGCGAGAAGGTCGCGCGCAAGGCCATGGAGGCCGCAGGCAAGGACGAGGCGCCGCTCTACTACTTCATGGCCGCTTCCCCCGCCGAGGAGGAGTACTACGTCAAGGGCATCACGCACGTGATTGGCCGCGTCCCGTTCTTTGGCGGCAGCGCGGCGGACAACGCCATCGCCGGCGACTGGAAGCTCTACACCTCCGAGGGCGCCTTTGCTGACGGCGTTGCGGTTGCCTTCTTCTATGGCGTGCCGACAATGGCAAACGTCTACACCGGCGCCTACCACGAGACCGAAGACGTGGGCATTGTCACCAAAACCGTTGGCAACCGCATCCTCGCCGAGATTGACGGCGTGCCCGCACTCGAGAAGTACGCCGCGTGGCGCGGCATGGACGTGGACGGCCTGCGCGGCGGCGAGCTTCTCGGCAAGTCCGTGGTGTCCCCGCTCGGCGTGAAGGACCGCCTGGGCGACCTGGTAGCGATTCGCCACCCCATGGCCGGCAACGACGACGGATCCATCAGCCTGGGCAACAAGATTGCCAAGAACACCGCGGTCATCCGCATGGAGGCCAGCGTGGACGAGCTCGTCTCCTCCACCGGCGAGACGCTCGACGAGCTCAAGGCTGAGGTCGCAGACCCCGCCGCCTACCTGTTGGTCCACTGCGGCGGACGTCGCGCGGGCATTGGCGACCGCATTGGCGAGGTGGCAGATCTTCTCGCCAAGGAGGCGGACGGTGTGCCGTTCCTCACCGAGTTCACCTTTGGCGAGTATGGCCAGGTAGACGATGGTGCTAACACCTGCGGCGGCCTGATGCTCTCGTTCACCGGCTTCTCCAAGTAGCACAAGGCCGAGTAGCGCAAGCCCGCCACAGCGCAAGCCTCACCCCACAGAAAGGAAGGCAATCTGCCATGAAGATGTTTCTGAACGGCCAGCCGGCCAACGCGTCCGACGGTGCGACCATCGAGGTCACCAACCCCGCAACGGGCGCCCTCATCGAGACCATCCCGTCCGCAACCGAGGACGACATCAAGGCCGCGGTCGCATACGCCAAGGCAGCCCAGCCCACCTGGGCAAAGGTGCCGGTGCACGAGAAGGCCGACATCCTCATGAAGTTCCTCGACCTCGTGGCGCGCGACCACGAGCGAACATCCCCATCGCGTTCCGCGCCTTTGCCGAGCGCGCGAAGCACCTCTACGGTGAGACCATCCCCGCGGGCATGGAGGCAGGCCAGGAGCACCACATCCTCATCACCCGCCGCGAGCCCCTGGGCGTCATCGCCGCCGTCATCCCCTTCAACTTCCCGTGCGACCTCTTTGACCAGAAGGTCGCGCCCGCCCTTCTCGCCGGCAACGCGGTGATCGTGAAGCCGTCGACCGACAACCCGCTCACGCTCTGCCGCCTCACGGCGCTCTTGGGCGAGGCTGGCGTCACGCCGGGCGCCATCCAGATCGTGACCGGCCGCGGCTCCAAGGTGGGCAACTGGCTCTGCACCAACCCAGACGTTGACGCCATCACCCTCACCGGCTCGACCGAGGTTGGCATCGAGACCGCCCACCACGCGGCGGACCACCTTGCCCACACTGCCCTTGAGCTGGGCGGCAATGATGCCTTCATCCTCCTGCCCGACGGCGACGTGGACCTTGCCGTAGACGAGCTCATGTGGGGCCGCATGTACAACACCGGCCAGGTGTGCTGCGCCTCCAAGCGCTTCCTCATCCACCGGAGCCTCGTGGACGAGTTCACGAGCAAGGCCGTGGCGCGTATCTCGGCGCTCAAGCAGGGCGACCCCGCTGACGAGTCCACTCAGATTGGCTGCCTCATCTCGGAGAAGGCCGCCATCAAGGCCGAGGAACAAATCAAGCTCACCGTGGAGCAGGGCGGCAAGGTCATTCTCGGCGGACACCGCAACGGCGCCTTCCTCGAGCCCACGGTGATCGCCGACGTCCCCGCCACCGCCGACGTGGCCAAGGACATGGAAATCTTTGCCCCCGTGGTGCCCATCATCACGTTCGACACCGTAGACGAGGCCGTGGAGATTGCCAACGGCTCAAAGTTTGGCCTCTGCGGGTGCGTCTTCACGCGCGACATGAAGCTTGCCACGAGCGTCGCCGAGCGCCTGGAGTGCGGCGGTGCAGTGATCAACGGCGCGAGCTTCTTCCGCAGCTTCGAGATGCCGTTTGGCGGCTACAAGTACTCCGGCATTGGCACCGAGGGCGTCATGTCCACGTTCGACGAGGTCACGCACACCAAGACCGTGGTGCTCAAGGGCATCGTGTAACGCGGCGCGAGCAGCACCCACGCGCACAAGGCATGACAACGGGCCCGCATTGCTTGGTGCGGGCCCGTCTCGTTTACGCGGCCTGATACCCCATGCGGCGCGAGAGGTGCCGCGCGGCACTCATGACCTCGGCGGCAACCATGTCGATGCGGTCATCCGTGAGCTCCGCCACGGTGCCGCTGGCGCTGATGGCGGCCACGGCCTCTCCGCGGTAGTCAAACACGGGCGCGCCAATGCAGCGGTGCCCCAGCTGGTACTCCTCGTTGTCCATGGCCCAGCCCTGGGCGCGTACCTTGCGCAGCTGCTCGACGAGTTCCTGCCGCGAGCAGATGGTGTACGGGGTGTAGCGCTTGAAGTCGCAGCAGTCCAGGACGCGCGACAACTCATCACCAGAGAGGCACGAGAGCAGGCACTTGCCCATCGACGAGCAGAATGCGGGCGAGCGATACCCCACCTGCGTGTAGAGGCGCGTATGCGGGTAGACGTCCATCTTCTCCATGTAGACCACGTCGGCGCCCTCGAGCACGCCCATGTGCGTAGTGAGGTTGAGGTCCCAGAGCATGCGAGAAAGGCAGGGCTTTGCCTCGGCGAGAAGCTCCAGGCTGTTTATGCGCGAGCTCGCGATCTCGATGAACTTGTAGCCAAGGCGGTAGCCGCCGTTCTCGTCGTGCTCCACGTACTGGCGCGCCACCATCGAGGCGAGGATGCGGTGCGCGGTGCTCTTGCTGAGGCCCGTCGCCTTGGAGATGTCTGCCAGCGAGAGCGGGTCGCGACTGGCCGAGAGAGCCTCAAGGATGTCAAAGGCACGGTCCACCACGCGTATCGACTCGGGCATAGCTGCTCCTCACCGTCGCCCTGCTCAGGCCGGCGGCTGGTGTGCACCGGCGAGAAGAGCGTAGGACATCCGGAGCGAGGCGCGTTCCACCAGACGGTATGCGGCACCTCTCGTCCGCGAGCGTGAGACAAAGAGACAAAGGGACAGTCCCTTTGTCTCATCCCTCGATCTTCACGATGGGTGCAAAGCCCTTCATGAGCTTCTTGGTCTTGCCCGTGCGAGAGAAGCGCACCTCGATAGTGTCGCCCTTGGCGGCAATGACCACGCCGGGGCCAAAGGTCTTGTGCGAGACGTGATCTCCTGCCGAGAAGGACTCCGCCGCCTTCGCCGCATCGCGGCGCGGGGCCTGCGGGCGCGGCAGGGGCGCGGAGGACGCGGCGCTTGGGGCGACAGAGCCGCCCGTCGAGCGCGTGCGAGAGCCAAAGACGTGGCCACCATAGACCTCGGAGCCGCGGCCGCTGCCAAAGGTGCCATGCCTGTCTCCGCGCTTCTCCCAGCCCACGCCCGAGAAGCCCGACGAGCCCACGCCCACGGCCTCGACATCTGCCGCTGGAATCTCGTTCACAAAGCGGCTGCGCGGGTTTGCCTGCACCGAGCCAAAGGTACGGCGCGTGAGGGCATAGGTGAGGTAGAGGCGCTTGCGGGCGCGCGTGATGGCCACATACGCCAGGCGGCGCTCCTCTTCGATCGACGCCGGGTCGCCCTCGTGCGCCGAGTGCGGGAAGATTCCCTCCTCCATGCCGGCAACGAAGACAACCGGGAACTCCAGGCCCTTGGCCGAGTGCACCGTCATCATGGTGACGGCGCTCGCCGAGCCCGCAAGCGAGTCCAGGTCCGAGCGCAGTGCGAGCCACTCCATGAGCGCCGGGAGCTTCTCGGCAGCAACCGGGGGCAGCCCGGCATCCCCCTGCGGCTCAGCGCTCGCGTCTTGCGACGCTCGCTCGCTCGCTGCGCTCGCGAAATCGCCGCTGGGGGAAGCCAGGCTGTCCGCCAGTCCTGCGGCCCGGAGCTGTTCCAGGCTCTCGAGCGTCTCGACTGCGTCGTCGTGGGTCTCGTCGAACTCGGCCGCGACGCCGTAGAACTCCTTGATGTTCTCGATGCGGCTGTCGGCCTCGATGATGGCCTCCACTACGTCCGAGAGCTCGCCCGTCATGTGGCGGCCGGCCTCGATGGTGCCCGTGAACTCGGAGAGGGCGTTGCGCACCTTGGGCGAGAGCAGGCCCTGCTCGGCGATGCACGCCTCGCACGCGGCAAAGAACGAGATGCGGTTCTCGGCAGCGTACGTGCGAATCTTGCCGATGGACGTGGAGCCAATGCCGCGGCGCGGCGTGTTGACCACGCGCAGCGCGGCCACGTCGTCATCCGGGTTCACGACGACCTTGAGGTAGGCCATCACGTCGCGGACCTCCTGGCGGTCGAAGAAGCGCGTGCCGCCCACGATCTTGTAGGGCACGCCGGCGCGCAGGAACATGTCTTCGAGGATGCGCGACTGCGCGTTGGTGCGGTAGAAGACGGCAACGTCGTCGTAGCTCGTCGCGCTCGTCCGCGGCCTGGTACACGCGGATCTTCTCGCCGTCGCCCGCGTCGGTGAAGAGGCGCTTGGCCTTGCGGTGCGAGTTGTGGGCCACCACGGCGTTGGCCGCGTTCAAGATGTGGCCGGTGGAGCGGTAGTTCTGCTCGAGCTTGACCACGTGGGCGTCGGGGTAGTCCTTCTCGAAGGAGAGGATGTTCTTGATGTCCGCACCGCGCCAGGAGTAGATGGACTGGTCGTCGTCGCCCACGACCATGAGGTTTCTGTACTTGCGGGCAAGGAGGTTGGTGATGGCGTACTGGACGCCGTTGGTGTCCTGGTACTCGTCCACGCTGATCTGGCGGAAGCGCTCCTGGTAGGCGTCGAGCACCTGCGGGTTCTTGGCGAGAAGCTCGAAGGCCTTCACCAGGAGGTCGTCGAAGTCCATGGCGTTGGCACGCTCGAGGCGGCCCTGCAGCACGCGGTAGACCTGCGCCGCCTTGCGCTCCAGCGGCGTCTGAGCCTGGCCCTGCATCTCGTCGGGCATGACCAGGCCGTTCTTCGCTGCCGAGATCTGCGAGCGGATGGCCTGGATGGGGAACTGCTTGGGGTCCACGTCGAGCTCGGACATGATGGTCTTGACCAGGCGCTTCGAGTCATCGTCGTCATAGATGGTGAAGTTCGGCTGGTAGCCCACCAGCTCTGGGTCGTCGCGAAGCATGCGCACGCACATGGCGTGGAAGGTGCACACCCACATGCCGCGGGTGCCGCCGGGAAGCAGCGCGTTGAGGCGCTCGCGCATCTCGGCCGCCGCCTTGTTGGTGAACGTGATGGCGAGCACCTGCCACGGACGGACGCCCTCGTCGGCCACCATGTGCGCGATGCGGTACGTGAGCACGCGCGTCTTGCCCGAGCCCGCGCCGGCAAGCACCAGGAGCGGGCCGTGCGTACAGAGCACGGCGTCGCGCTGAGCGGGGTTGAGGCCGTCGATGTCGACGGCGGAGGGGCGGTTGGCGGCGGCGGGGGTTGCGGGCGCCGCAGGGGCGGCGGCCTGCGCGGCGGCGGGTTGCGGGGCCGTTGCCGCCTGAGGGGCGCTAGCTGCGGAGAAGAACGAGAACTGCTGGTCAGAGGGCATGCATGTCTCCTGTGGTATCGAATTGACTCTCAAGAGTCTAACGCCCGGAGACGACAGTAATTGGAACCTCCAACAGAGTTCCGCATGGCGGCCGGATGCGACGCGGGTACTGCTCCCCCTGGCGAGAAGTCCCGGCGTCCTTCTCGACCGATACACATTCGTACACGAACCTGTGACGCGCCCAGGTCGATACACGTTCGCACGACGAATGTGTATCCGATGGGATTTCCGGCGTCACCGCGCCCTCCGGCTCCGGTGCGCGCCGGTGCCGCAACCCTACTACCCGAGCACCGCGGAGTACGCCGCCATGGTGTAGTAGTTGTACGGCTGGTTGAAGTGCGGGAGGAAGAAGACGTCGAGCAGCGCCAGGCGGTCGATGGTCAGCCCCTCCTGGATCGCCAGCGAGAACATGTGGATGCCCGCGCTCATGTCGTAGGTCGAGGCCATCTGCGCCCCAAGGACCCTGCGCGTGGTGCCGTCGAAGACCACCCGAATCTTGACCTCGGGGTTCTCGCCCTCCACGAAGGTCGCCTTCTGCACCTGCGAGAAGTCGCTCACGCGCACGTCATACCCCGCCTTGCGGGCGGCTGCCTCGGTGAGACCCGTAGCCACCATCTTGAGGTCGTAGATGCAGATGCCCGAGGAGCCCTGCACGCCCACGCCCTCGATCGCCGCCCCGCACGCATTGTGACCGGCCACGATGCCCGAGCGCACGGCGTTTGTCGCCAGCGCGATGTAGGCCGGCTCGCCGTCCTTGGCGTTGTAGAAGCAGCTCGAGCAGTCGCCCACCGCATAGACGCCCCGACGACTGGTCTCCTGGTGGTGGTCGACGAGAAGGGCGCCGTTCCGCAGCGTGTCAAAGCCCGCGCCAGCAAACAGCTCGGTGTTGGGCTTGAAGCCGATGCACATGCACACGAGGTCGGCCTGGTGGGCGCCCTTGTCGGTGACCACGCGGGCAACCTTGCCGCCCTCCCCCTCCAGGCACAGGACCTTCTCGCCAAAGGCAAGCTCGATGCCGTGGCTGCGGAGGTTCTCGGCCATGAGGTCGCAGAACTTCTCGTCGAAGTTGCTCGAGACGCAGGTGGGGGCCATGTCGACGAGCGTGACCTCGCGCCCGTTGCGCTGGAAGGCCTCGGCCAGCTCGACGCCAATGTAGCCCGCGCCAACTACGGTCACGCGGCGGATCGAGGGGTCCTTGAGCTTGTCGACCACTGCCCGCGCGTCCTGGAAGAGCTTCACGCGCTGGACGTTTTCGAGGTCGATGCCCTCGATGCGCGGGATGATGGGCAGTGAGCCCGTGGCAAGGATGAGCTTGTCGTAGGGCTGGTCGACGCGCGTGCCGTCTGCCGCGACGGCATGGACCACCTGGGCGTCGTAGTCCACGGACTCGACGCGCGTCTCCATGTGGACCGTCGCGCCCTTGGCCTCGAAGCCCTCCTTGGTCTGGTAGAAGAGGCCGCCCGGGCCAGAGATCTGCCGGCCGATCCACAGCGCCATGCCGCACCCCAAAAAGCTGATGTTGCTGTTCTGGTCGATGATCACGACCTCGTTGCCGGGGTGGTTGTCGAGAATGGCGTTAGCCGCCGCAGTCCCCGCGTGGTTTGCGCCGACGATGACGATCCTGCTCATGTGCTCCCCTTCCCTCCCGCGGCGTGCCGCGCGGACGGATGCGAGGGGCCGAGAAGGGCGGAGGCCTGTTCCCGAACTCCCCTGGGCTAATGTTATCTGCTATATAACATATTGCGAGCAGGACAGCGCCTTTGCTGTAATGTTATTCGGCAAGTGGCAGATGCGCGCGGTGCGCGGAGCGATTTCAACAGGCCAGCCTATCCGGCCAAAGCCTCAACATGAGGGAGCTTGGCGGTATTAAGTGTCTTGAGGTCGTACGTCGACTGGAGGTTAAGCCAGAACTGAGGAGTGGTTCCCAGCGCCTGCCCGAGAAGCCACGCCATCTCAGCGGTAATGCCCCTCCTACCGTTCACAATGTCGGATATCGCAGATTGCGGCTTGCCAATTGCCTTTGCAAGCCGGTACTGGCTGATGCCCATTGGCTCAAGAAACTCCTCGAGAAGAATCTCGCCTGGGGTGGAAATATAGCTATGAATGGTAGTCACAGAACTCAACCCCTATCGCCTCTCCGTTCCGCCAGGTAAAGCAAACACGCCATTGGTCGTTGACGCGGATGCTATAGCGCCCCTTCATGTTTCCCTGCAATCGCTCGAGCCTGTTTCCTGGAGGCACGCGCAAGTCATTAATGTCGGCTGCCGCATCGATCATCTGCAGCTTCCGATATAAGGACTTCCTCACTTCTGGAGGAACCCGTCGAGGTGGATGAGCCACGGGATCTTCCCAGAAGAGTCTGATGTCCTGCTGGGCAAACTGCATGTCACCTCGTTACTTCCGAACTACAGAAGCAATCATACCCCAAAGCAACCTCTTGAATCTGCGAATTGCGAGAATGACTCACTCTTACGCCCGCACGCAGAGCAGGTCGAGCGGCTCCACCGCAAAGGGAAGTCTCAGCTGGTAGATCTCGCCATTGGTGACGAGAGGAGCATGCAGCTCGAAGTTCCGCACCGGCCGCCCGGGCGAGAGAACCTCGAGCTCGTCGTCGGCGTCCGCACGGTTGCGGCAGCGCACGGCAGCGTCCCAGGTGCCGTCCACGCCGGCCGAGACCCGCTCCACCACGCCCACGAGGCGCCTCTCGCGCTGGTAGTCCACCCTTCCCGGATTCTGCTGGGGTTCTCCCAGGTAGAAGCCCGTGGAGTACGGGCGATGGCTCACGAGGTCAAGCTCCCGGCGCCACGGGGCCACGTCCTCGCCGTCCAGCACGTGACGGTATGCGTTGGTCACCGCCGCCGCATAGTAGGCGCCCTTTGAGCGACCCTCCAGCTTGATGGCGTCAACGCCGGCGGCGCGCAGCTCCCCCAGGTGTTCGATCATGCAGAGGTCGTTCGACGAGAGCAGGTAGCTCGCACGGCCGTCCTGCTCCACCGGCAGCACGACGCCGGACTTCTCCTCCGTGAGCGACCACGCCCAGCGACAGGGCTGCGTGCAGGCACCGCGGCTCGCCGAGCGCCCCGGCCCCATGAGGCCCGCCGAGAGAAGGCAGCGCCCCGAGTATGCCATGCACATCGAGCCGTGCGCGAAGGCCTCAAGTTCCAGCTCCCCCGTCACGCGCCGACGCAGCTCCGCGATCTGCGCAAGCGTCATCTCGCGGGCGAGAACCACGCGCCTGGCACCAAGGCGCGCGTACTCCTCGGCAGCAGCGGCGCTCATGACCGAGGCCTGCGTGGAGACGTGCACCGCCACCTGCGGCGCATGCCTGCGCGCAAGTGCGATGGCACCGAGGTCCGCCACGATCACGGCATCCGCGCCCGCCTCGGCAAGAAGCGAGAAGAACGCCGGCATCGCGTCGGCATCCGCGTCGGTCATGACTGTGTTCACGGTCACGTGGACCGCAACACCCCGCTCGTGCGCATAGGCAATCGCCTGGGCAAGCTCCCCGTCCGAGAAGTTGCGGCTTCCCGCGCGCATGCCCCACCGACGCCCGGCCAGGTAGACCGCGTCCGCGCCAAAGTGGATGGCCTCCCTCAGCTGCTCCGGACCACCGGCAGGCGCCAGAAGTTCCATGGGAATCGCGGCTCCCATGGCTACCTGCCCTGTGCGAGGAGCTTGTCCAGCATCGCCGTGCAGCCGGCCATCACGTCGTTGTAGGTAGCGTCGAAGTTGCCGGTGTACCAAGGGTCCGCGACGTCGCGCGGGTGGTCGGTCCAGTCCATGAGCAGGGAGACCTTGTGCAACGGGTCCGCCTCGTGCACGATCTGCGCCGAGACGGGCGGCCACGAGAAGCCCATGCCCCTCTCGCCCAGAAGCAGCCGGTACATGCCGTCGTAGTTGTCGCGGTCCATGCCCACGATGTAGTCGAAGCGGTCGTAGTCCCTGGGTCCCATCTGGCGTGCGGCATGATGG
Source organism: uncultured Coriobacteriaceae bacterium (assembly GCA_902773995.1). Lineage (GTDB taxonomy): Bacteria > Actinomycetota > Coriobacteriia > Coriobacteriales > Atopobiaceae > Tractidigestivibacter. The sequence goes on from CACYGL010000042.1 coordinate 23,753, forward strand.
CCGCACGGGATGCCCGCGCGGCGGAGGCGCTCGCGCGTGCCGGGGTGGACGTCGTTGCCCAGCTCTTCTCGGCTGGTCGCTGCCGAGTCAATCTCGAAGGAGCCCGCGCGGCCGGCCCTGCGAACCAGCTCCTCCATCACGAACTGGGCCATGGTCGAGCGGCAGATGTTGCCGTGGCAGACGAACAGGATGCCCGTCGTGCCGCTCGCGCGCGCTGCCCAGTCTTGGTTCCCCGCCATTGGCCCTCGTTTCTCTCGCCTGACACCAATCAACCCATGGAAAACGAGTATGAACCGCGCCGGGAGGTCCGCGCAATGCCTTCGAGGCCACTTCACACCCGTCCGCGCACTGCTAGGATTGCTGCAGCAAACGAGGGAGGGTCAGTGGACGAGACAGACGAGAAGGACCTTGCACGCCAGGCGCTCGTGCGGGCGGCGCAGCGTTGCGGCTGGCCGACGGAGTTTGGCGAGGCGCTTGCCCTCTACCTGGGCTCCGTTGGTGCCATGGAGCGCATGGCCGCATATCTCGCCCAGGCGCGGCCACGCAGCATGGAGGAAGCCGCCGACGAGGCAGTGGCCATCGCCGAGCAGCGCGACGCCTGGGTGGAGCGCAAGAAGAGCGAGTACTACAACGTCAAGATCACCGAGTTCTACAACCGCGAGAGGGACGAGTAGGAAAGGCACGCGCATGCTGGGCTGGCGACACAAGCAGAACAGGCAGAAGCCGGAGGAAGCCTCCCCCACCGATGGCGGCCAGCTTCTCCCCGTGGGCGACAACTGCCGAGAGCTGGGCGGATATCCGCTTCCGTCGGCAGTCGGCCGCGCGCCGGGCGCAACCACGCTCTCGCATCGCTTCCTGCGCTCCGGGTCCACCTCCACGCTCTCGCGCAAAGAGGCCCACTACCTGCGCGAATATGGGGTCACGCGCGTGGTCGACCTTCGCAGCACACAAGAGTGCGCCAGCTCGCCGGACGTCTTTGCCTCATATCCCGGCGTCACCTACACCAACGTGCCGCTCTTTGGCGTCAACCTGCACGACCCCAGGCTGCACCTTCCGGGGGATACGCGCGACTACCTGGCCTCCGGCTACCTCAGGATGCTCGACAACCACGAGGCCGTACGCCAGATCTTCTCGGCCTTCGCCGAGGCGGCCCCCGAGGAGTGCGTGCTCTACCACTGCGCCGCCGGGGCGTGGGCCGCACGAGCATCGTGGCCGACTACACCTATTCCTTTGCCTCGCGCGAGGAGGCAGACGCCTACATCTACCAGGGCGTGTCTCCCAGCTTTACCACCGTGGACGTGCTGGCTAGACTCATGGGCCGCGTGTACGACGGCCTGCTCGAGAGCTACGACTCGGTCGAGGCGTACCTTCTTTCCTGCGGTATCACCAAGTCGCAGCTCGCGCGCGTGCGCGAGCACCTCGCGGGCTAGCCGACAAGCATAACGAAAAGCCCCGACGCACCTGCGCCGGGGCTTCATCAAGCTTCTCATGAGACAAAGGGAAACTCCCCTTGTCTCACGAGAGGGCCTTCTCGGCGGCCTCCTGGAGCTTCGCGCGCACGGCCTCGGCATCGGCACGCGTGGCACCCTTGGCGAAGAGGTACGCCTTGACCTTAGGCTCGGTGCCGGACGGACGGAAGATCACCTTGTTGTCGTCCTCGAGGCGGTACTCGATCACGTTGGCCGCAGGCAGCTCCTGCGCGGGCTCCTTCTGCAGGCCAGAGACACGCGGCATCTCGGCGCCCTTGCCAAAGTCGGTCATCTGCGCCATGCGCTTGGCGCCGGCCTCGCCCGGGAACTGCGCGTTCACGGTGCCGTTGAGGTAGTAGCCGTACTGCTTGTAGAGCTCCTCCATGGCCTCGTAGAGGTCCATGCCGCGCTCCGCGTAGTACGCCGCCATCTCGACGCACATCTCCACGGCGACGATGGCGTCCTTGTCGCGCGCGTGCGTGCCCACGAGGTAGCCATAGGACTCCTCGAAGCCCATGAGGAAGCGGTCCTCCTCGCCCTCGTCCTTGAGCTGGTCGATCTGGTCGCCGATGTACTTGAAGCCGGTGAGAACGCGGCGCATCTCAAAGCCGTAGTGCTTCGCCAGGGCGTCCGGCATCACGGACGAGACGATCGTGGACACGGCGACCTTGCGCTTGGGGTCCTCGCCGCGGTCGATTGCCATCTTGATGAGCCAGTCCATCATGAGGACGCCCATCTCGTTGCCGGTGAGCAGCTTGTACTCGCCGTCGTGCGGAATGGCGGTGCCCATGCGGTCTGCATCCGGGTCGGTGGCCACGACCAAGTTGGGCTTGACCTTTTCGGCAAGGTCGAGCGCCAGCTGCAGCGCCTCACGGAACTCGGGGTTGGGGTACTTGCACGTGGGGAAGTTGCCGTCGGGGTTGGCCTGCTCGGGCACCACGGTGACGTCGTTCACGCCAATCTCCTTGAGGATGCGCGTGACGCACTCCATGCCCGTGCCGTTGAGCGGCGTGTAGACGACCTTGTAGCCCTCGGGCGCCTTGAAGCCGGGGACGGAGACCTTCTTGACGGCCTCGATGAAGGCGTCGAGAACCTCCTCCGGCGTCCACTCGATGAGGCCCTGCTTGATGCCCTCGTCGAAGTCCATCATCTTGACGCCGCCGAAGACGGGCGTCTGCGCGATGGAGGCGCTGATCTCGTCGGCCGCCTCGTTGGCGATCTGGCCGCCGTTGTCGTTGTAGACCTTGTAGCCGTTGTACTGCGCCGGGTTGTGCGACGCCGTGAGCACGATGCCCGCGGAGGTG
>CACYGL010000043.1 GCA_902773995.1 uncultured Coriobacteriaceae bacterium
GCTCGAGTCCATGGGACTTTCCCTCAAGGCTTAGGCCGCCGCACGCATCGCATAGGAGAAGCTAGACATGAGGCACAACAAGAAGAGGGGCATGAAGCTCGGCACCGATGCCAGCCACACCAAGGCAATGAAGAAGAGCCTTGTCTCTGCCCTGCTTGCTAACGATCGCATTAAGACCCTTGAGCCGCGCGCCAAGGCCATTCGTCCCGACGTGGACAAGGTCATCACCTGGGCCAAGAAGGGCGACCTTCACTCTCGTCGCCTTGCCATCGCCAAGGTTGGCGACAAGGAGATCGTCCGCGAGGTCTTCGAGAAGGCCGCGCAGGGCATGTGGGCCGACCGCAACGGCGGTTACACCCGCATCATGAAGCTTGGCCCCCGCAAGGGTGACGGCGCCGAGGTCGTCATCATGGAGCTCGTGACCGAGGCTGTCACCCCCAAGACCAAGGCGGAGCCCAAGGCTACCGTGACCAAGGTCGCCGCGGCGCCTGCCGGGGAGCCCAAGGCCGAGGAGGCCCCTGCTGAGGAGCCTAACGCCGAGGCCGAGACCGAGCAGAAGGCCGAGTAGGTCTGACCCACATACGGTAACGAGAAGGACCCCAGCCCTACGGCTGGGGTCCTTTCTTATGCTTGGCATGGGGTCGCTGGCCCTCGTGGTAAGCTCCATGCGTTGAGTATCTACTGTGGAAAGCGAGTTCACCCCATATGCAAGAAGCGCCATACAGCCCTGCGCCACTTCATAGACCAAGCCGTACAGAACGAGAGATCCCCCTGATTGATGGGGCGCCCGCAGCGGGAACCCTGGTGCTCTGCCTGGGTTATCGAGGGGCTGGCTTTGCGGGATTTGCCGAGCAGCCGGGCATGCGGACGGTCGCGGGTGAGCTGAGGCGAGCTCTCTCGACCGTTTTGCGTCGCGATGTCGAGCTTGTCTGTGCTGGCCGGACAGACTCCGGCGTTCATGCGCTATCGCAGTATGTGAGCGTCCCCGTGAGCGAGGGGGAGCTGGCCCTTACTGGTCGCACGCTCTCGCGCTCGCTCGTGGCGCTTACGCCGGACGATATCTCCATTAGGGGGCTTTACCGCGGCGACGCGCTCTTCTCGGCTCGATTCGATGCCACGTCGCGCTCGTATCGCTACCGCATAGCGACGGGTGACGCCCGGCCCGTGCTCGCCTGGGATCATGCTTGGTGGTATCGCGGAGGCCTTGACGTAACGGCCATGCAGGAGGGTGCTGCCTGCCTGGTGGGGGAGCATGACTTCAAGAGCTTTTGCAAGGCTGCTTCGGCCCAGGGCAAGCCCACGAGTCGCTTCCTGGAGCGAGTGGCGGTTTCGCGCGTTGAGGAGGCGGGAGAGCCACTGGTGGCCATAGACGTCACAGGCAACGCGTTTCTCCACAATATGGTGCGCACCATCGCCGGCACCCTTGTCGAGGTGGGAAGGGGGCACCGCGACCCCTCCTGGGTCTCTCAGGTGCTTGCGGCGCGTGACAGGGCCGCCGCCGGGCCATGCGCTCCCGCGCAGGGCCTCACGTTTGTCTGGGTAGAATACCCCAATGGACTTCTCGAGCCCTGGGTCTAGCCCAGTGCCTGTTGTTTTTGGAGGATATGCTTTGGACATGCTCGTCGACGTGATTGCCGAGTCGGTGCTCGACACCCTCGAGCTGGTGCCGTTCCTGTTTGTGACCTACCTTGCCATGGAGGCGCTTGAGCACTCAACCGGTGGGCGCATGCAGGGCCTTGTTGCGCGCGCGGGCCACGCCGGCCCCGTTGTGGGCGCACTTCTCGGCGCCATTCCGCAATGCGGATTCTCGGCCATGGCTGCCACGCTCTTCTCGGGCGGCGTCGTGACCGTGGGCACGCTCGTTGCCGTGATTCTCTCGACCTCGGACGAGATGGTGCCGGTGTTTCTCGCCCACCAGGAGCCCGTTGAGCGCCTGCTCTCGATTATGCTGCTCAAGGTTGTCGTGGGCATTGTGGTGGGCCTGGTTCTGGATGCCGTGTTGCATGCCGTGCGTCACGTGGGAACCCCTCAGCCGCATATTCACGACCTCTGCGAGCGCGCGCACTGCCACTGCGAGGAGGACGAGTCTGCCGAGCAGAGCTCGCCTGTCGAGCAGGACGCCAGTGACGCCACACATGGCCATCACCACCATGGGCACGGCCACTGGGCCATCGTGCGGTCTGCCGCCATCCACACCGTGCAGGTGACAGGCTTCATACTTCTCGTCACGTTCTTGTTTGGCCTGCTCATCGAGGTCATGGGAGAAGACTCTCTGGCCCAGCTCCTGGGGAGCCATCCCGTGCGCGCTACCTTCCTGGCTGCCCTTGTGGGGCTGATTCCCAACTGCGGCGCATCCGTCGCCATTACCGAGCTCTACCTGGATGGCGTCCTTGGTGCCGGCCCCATGATCGCGGGCCTTCTCGCCTCGGGTGGAGTTGGGCTGCTCGTGCTCTTCCGCACCAACAGCAACGTGCGCCAGAACGTTGCCATCACCGCCTTCGTCTATGCGGTGGGGGTCGTCGTGGGACTTCTTGTCTCGGCTTCAGGTATGCTCTTCTAGACGCCGGGGCGCCCGGCTCCAGGTGTTGGGTGACGGGAGGGATTCCATGGCCAGACAGCGCGAGCGATTCGAGAGGACCGACGTCCCCCGTGACAATCCGCACCGCAACACCATTGCCGCCATCGTGCTGGTAGTGGTTTTTGTCGCCGTAGGCATTGTGGTCTCCGTTGCGTGGCGGCGCGCCCAGGCGCAGTCGCACCTGGGGGACAGCAGCCTGAGCTCCTCGGTGAGCAAGACGTCCACGGTCTCTGATCTGGGCTATACCGTCTCGAGCGACTCCTTCATGGGCGTTCTGCTCCTCACGACGGATAACCTAGACGCCTCGGAGACCGGCGGGGCAAACCTTTCCTCGGCGGAGCTTCTGGTCTACGACGAGACTACCGCCACGGGCAAGCTCGTTTCCATCCCCACCGACGTGAAGGTCTCCTACAACGGACAAGACACCACGCTGGCAGAGCTCTTCAACAGCTCTGGCGCCAGTGCCTGCGTCTCTCCGCTTTCCACGGCCGCCAACCTGCCGGTCACGCACGTCATCGTCTCGACGAGCGCCGTGTGGGACGAGGTGCGTTCGCTTGCAGGTGCGGGTGTGAACTCGCTCATAAGCCGCGCGTCCGATTTCCTCTCGTCCATCCGCACCGACATGTCATCGCAGGACATCCTTGATCTGGCCGAGAAGGTTCAGTCAGCGGGGACCGACGGCCTTGCCAAGGTCGACGCGCCCGTGGTGGATGAGACCACCACCGACGAGAGCGGCAATGCCGTATCGACGGGCTATCGCGTGATCGACCAGGCGTCGCTCGGCCTTGCCGTGGGAACGCTTGTGAGCAACGAGGACTAGGTCCCAGCTTCCGCGAACGACCCGGTATGGACGGTGAATGGCAGGCACAGCTTTGGCGCTGTGTCCCTCTCCTGGGCTTTATTTGTAGTAATGGTAGTTGCCCCCGATTGTCACGCTTGCTTCACGAACGGCTGATACCCTTTCGTCAACAGTTGGTTGGGGCTGTGAGGCAGCCCACTGGGACGGTCTTCGGGGAGGAGAGTCGCGCCAGGTTATGCCGAGCACCATGCACAGGGAGCCTATTGTCTCGATTGTTATCGCCGCGCGCGATGATGCTGCCACGATACGTCGTGCCCTCGAGAGCATCCAGAACCAGACGCTGAGAAGCCATGAGACCATCGTGGTCGATGACGGCTCGACGGACGGAACGCCGGGCATCGTTGACAACATGGCGCAGAGAGACCTCACCATTTCGCTGGTGCAGGCGGACGGCTGCGGCATGGCGGCTGCGCTTGACCTGGGCATATCTCGTGCGCGTGGCCACTACCTGGTGTTCTTTGACGCAAACGGCTGGGCAAACCCTGACATGCTCGCAGACCTGGTTGGTGTGGCGGAGGAGTCCTCGCTCGAGCTTGCCGTAGCGGGCTACTCTGCGACCGTCGTGGGCGACGGACGCCACCAGGATTCCGCCGAGGCAAACCAGCCCGCCTACGTCTTTCCCACGCAGCACGACTTCCGCGCGGGCGCCTGGCAGCTCTTCGAGGGCAATCTCCTCACGTCGCCCTGCGCCAAGCTGTTCCTGCGCTCGCGTGTCGAGCGCCTGGGCCTCTCGTTTGCCGATGGGGACGGCGACTGCACGGATGCCCTCTCCTTCATCGCTGGCTACGTGCGCGACGTCGAGCGCGTGGGTCTCACGGGCAACGTCTGCTATCACGTGGAGTGCCGCTCGCCACAGCGGCTGCCGGGCTTCTCGGTGCGCGACTATCGCGCGCTCGAGCGGCAGTACGGAACCCTTGTGGGCGTGTACCACCACTGGGGGCTTGACGGCGACCCTACCAGCATGGGGCTCATCCAAAACCGCTACTTCGAATGCCTCGTGGATTGCGTGGCTGGCGTATTCTCCGATCGTTCAGGCCTCTCTGCGGCCGAGCGCCGCCAGCTGGTTGGCGAGATGGTCTCCACCGACCGCGCGCGCCTCGCCGCTGACGTGGCGCGTCCCCGCGGCGTGGGCGCCAAGGCCATGCAGGGGCCCATCAGGTCCGGCAACGCTGGCCTTGCGTACACCGAGGGGTTTCTCGCCTCGTTCATGAAGCGCGGAGGCGAGAGGGGCCTCGGCCCGTTCTGCACGTCGCTGTAGGGGCTGCCGCGGCAGTGGGCGCGGCAATAAATTCTGCGGTTTAATAGTAATTAGCCCTGTGCACTGCTGAGAGGAACCGCAGGTGCATGGCTTGTAGTCGTTTTGCGGGGTGCTATTAAGCCGCAGGTTTCATGTTTTGCGGCCATGGCCGCCCGCCCGTGCCGCACGCGCAGCCCGCAGGCGTCCCTCGCTATGCGCCCTCGCCGGCGCGACCCCTGCGATGCCGCATGAAGCTCGTGATTGAGAACCACGTGTAGCTGGGGCTTGTGTGTCGCAGGCGATACCACACCTCGCTTGCGGCGGCTGGCAGCATCGAGAGGCGGCCAATCTTTGGGTCTGGCCTGCCCGTGAGCTCGCAGTAGAGCCGCTTGGCGGCTGGCGTTACAAGTGGCTGCTCCATCACCAGGTCATAATCGAGCCGCTGGTAGACGGCCGTGACCGCCTCGCGCACGCCGGGGTGGTCCAGCCCAACCGCATCGATGGCGAGACCGCAGTAGTTGATGCCGCGCTTGGTCTGCGCCGAGAGCACGCGCCTGTCAGTGACACCCAGGCTCTCGACGATATCCTGCATGTCGTTCCAGCGCTTTATTGGCAGCAGGGGGTCACGGCGCGTAGAGGCGACGAGCTTCTCCTCCGTGTCCTCGCGGTAGTTGTAATAGGGGCGGTTCACGTAGGCTATGCGGTCCGTCTGGCAGAGCGTCTCCACCAGGAAGGGGTTGTCGGCCCAGGCGGCGCCCGGGTACTCGCGAAAGCGGATGTGCTTCTCGTCCAGGAATGCCCTGCGGTAGAGCGCGGTCCAGATTGAGGGGTGGTGCTCGAGAAGGGCGATGCCGTCCCCAATGGCAAAGGGCTGGCTTGGCGGGTTCACGCGATCCTGGTACAGGCAAACCGTGCGCAGCTCGTTGGGGGTGCCGGCGTTGAAGATGCGCCAGTAGGATGACTTCACGATGTCAATCGGGCCACCTTCGAGCGAGTCCGCAAAGGCGAGAAGGTCGCCAAACATGTCGCCGGTGAGGTAGTCGTCCGGCTCGACGATGGCCACGTAGTCGCCGGTGGCGGCATCGATGCCGGTGTTGCATGCGGCTCCGTACCCGGCGTTGGGCTTGTCGATAACGCGTACGCGGGGATCGCGCGCGGCATGCTCGCGCATGATGTCCAGCGAGCCGTCTGTCGAGCCGTCGTTCACGCAGATGACCTCGATGTTCGCGAACGGCTGCATCTGTATGCTGGTGAGACACTGGTCGAGGTAGCGCTCCACGTTGTAGGTGGGAACCACCACCGACACCTTGTGCGAGAAGCGCCTGCTGCCTTCGGGTGCCTTGCCTGTTGCATTCGTGGCTTCCACGTGACCTCCCTGCCGCCGACCGCCACGGTGCGTCCGCGGCCGTACCCTATAATACAGTGACTCGGCGCGGGGCTGGCGCATTGCTCGCCCGCCCGGGACGCGCCACGAATGTCATGCCGACAACCGCAGCCTTGGATGGGATATGGATCGTCTCGCAATCGTGATAGTTACCTTCAAGCGCCAGGAGCTTCTCGGGCGTCTCTTTGACTCGATTGCGGGGCTTACGGTGGCGCCATGGCGCATTGTGGTGGTGGACAACGAGAACTCCACCAAGACGGCGCAGATGGTGGCAGACTTCTCCACGCGCCTTACGGCACAGTGGGGCCAGACGTCCTCAGAGCCCGATTCTGCCGGCGGCACGGAGCGCGTGGTCTACGACCCGCAAGAGACCAATACCGGCGGCTCTGGTGGCTTCTCAGAGGGCGTGAGGCGTGCCTTCGATCTTGGTGCGGAGTGGTTCTGGGTCATGGACGACGACGTGGCCGTACTCCCCGAGGCCCTGGAGCGCCTGGAGCCGTGGTCGGCCCGCTACGACGTGGTGCAGGGCCAGCGCTACGACTACGACGGCACGCCCTTCTTCTGGCAGCACCACTTCATGACGTCGCTGTGCATTTACAACCCGCTCTCGCGCGCGGGCTTCAACGGTGCCGATCACCTGGACGTAAACGTCATGTGCTTCGAGGGCGCCCTGTTCAGGCGCCGCGTGGTCGAGAAGATCGGGCTGCCCGACTACCGATTCTTCATCTACTACGACGACGCCATCTACGGCTACCTGGCAAGCAAGGTGTGCCAGCCCGTGCTGGTGCCGGACTACGTGCTGCGGCGCACGCGCGAGGTGCGCCACCAGGAGGTTGGTGCGTCTGGCGTGCGGCAGATCTCCTCCACCTCCGACATGACCCGCTACTACATCATGCGCAACCGCGGATACATGGCGCGCTACTTCATGCTGCACGGCGACTACAACCCCGTAGGGTATGGCTTTGGCACGTTCCTCTCGTTTGCAAAGGAGTTCCTGCGCCTGGTTCTGGTTGACCGAGGCCACTTTGGCCCCAGCTGGGCCAGGCTCTGGGCGGGGTATCGCGACTCAAAGAAGGCGCTGCACGATCCCGCTTGGAAGCCCATGCCGCCCTTGGCGTAGGCGTTGGCGCTACCTACGGCTGCGGCTTATTTGAACTGTGACGCTTGCCTTACCGCAGCCTGACAAGCGAGGGAGCGGGCCTTTACGCGCTGGGCATCGTTGTCTTTGGAGTGGTGTGCACAGCGTGCGCAACGGTTGCCGTGCGTCCCGTGGCTCTTCGCAAGAAAGATAACGCTGCTGGTCAGACGCTTGTGCTTCGCGCGATTACTTCTCGTACATCGTAAGGTGCACGTTGGGGTTCTCAAGCGCCACTCGAGCCACCACGGCGCAGAGGGTCCCAAAGAACGCGCGCCGCTTTTGGTCGGGGTCATCGCGGTAGCGAACAACGTCGACGCGGGTGCTTTCGGTCATGTCGCCGAGGCAGTCCTCGAGCGCGGCAAAGTTGTTGCCAAAGTAGCTGGGAAACTTGAGCTTCTTTGCAATCTGCTGGAATATCTCCTGCTCAGAGGCATCGCTTGCCTCGCGGATCTTCACGGTTGCCACGGCTCCTCCTAGTAGAGCTGCTCAAAGGTCTGGTAGTGGTCTGGCGTGTAGTACACGAGGCCATCGTTGGAGTACACAATGCGTTCTGGACCGCGATGCCCGCCCTGGTAGTTGATGTCGCATTCGTGCCAGGTGCGTCCCGGAGCGTCCGGCAGCGCACCGTCATCATTGTAGAAGACGCTGCCGCCAATGCTCTTGCCCGGGCAGACCTTGTCAAGGTTGCCCTCCTGCGGGTTCCACCCTGCCTCGCGGGCCTTTGTCTTCGAGATAAAGTTTGATGGAAGCTCTCCATAGGTGTGCAGGTAGAGCGCCACGTCATCCTTGCTGGTATAGCTGCCATCGCGAGAGATTGTGGTGGCTTGCGGCTGGTCTTGGGAACCTGCCTGTTGAGCGGTGCTGCTGCCGCAAGCAGCAAGAGAGAGGCTCAGAACTGCTGCCATGAGCGTGACGGCGAGCGCGTGTGCAAAGCAGTGAAGCTTTCTCAAGGTTCCTCCCCGCGATGTGGCGATTGGTTCTTCTCGATTGTATGCGGACTACCCTTGGGTCATTGCAGCGGATGCTCCAAGCCCGGGTGATTCCCTGCTAGCTGCATGAAAACGCTCTAACGAACGGGATTTTGGAGACTGATGCACAAAAACGCCCTATCGAACGGTGCTCCCCGCGCAATGATATCAAACTTCAAATCAACATTACATGTAACTGCATATATCAGCAAAAAATATGCATATCAATGCAAATGGAATTCAATTCTTGATGAGGACGCGTGGAGGGCACCGTTCGATAGGACACTTTTGTGCAGCCGGAAGAAAAATACCGTCCGATAGGCCATTTTCGTGCACTGGCGCAGCGAGCTCCCAATCGCGCGCCGCTTTCGGCATTCCGACGGCTCTGCAGCTTGTTGGCCGAAGATGCCAATTATTGAACGCAATTCCTGATGGATATGGTATTTTCCCAGTTACAGCTGACTCGACCCGAGAATTTCGTGCGAAAACGTCTGTTCAAGGTGGTTGAGCGCAGCGATGCCCATCCCGCCGTGCATTTCTCGCTCACTGAGAAAACCTGCGGTTTAATAGCAGCGTCTGAGAAGGCCGCAAGCACTCTACCTGCAGTTGTTCTCGGCATCGTATGAGACCAACTGCAACTAAGCCGCAGGTTTCCGCTGCATTTGGGTGTCTTGGAGACGGGGCCCCGCCGCGGACGCTACCGCAGACAAGAAGCGGGCCTCGAGGCCAGATTGCCTCGGGGCCCGCAAACGCGGCAAAACTTGCGAGAAGCGCTGTGCTACTCGGCGGTAAGCGTCTCGGTGATGCTTGCTGCGGCGGTCTTGCCGGCACCCATGGCCAGGATGACCGTTGCGGCACCGGTGACGATGTCGCCGCCAGCCCAGATGCGGGGGTTGGAGGTGCGGCCGTTCTCGTCAGCAACGATGTAGCCCCACTTGTTGAGGTCCATGCCACCAATCTTCTTGGCGAAGGGGTTGGCGTTGGTGCCAATGGCGGAGATGGCCACGTCGCAAGGGATCTCCTCGATGGCGCCCTCGATGGGGATGGGGCGGCGACGGCCAGAGGCGTCGGGCTCGCCCAGCTCCATCTTCTGGACCTTCACGGCGCACACGTTGCCGTCCTCGCCGGCGATGAACTCGAGCGGCGAGACAAGCGGCATGACCTCGACGCCCTCGGCCTTGGCGTGGTGAAGCGGTACGCGATAATGGCGCGCTCGGCACCCAGGCGCTTTGCCGTGCGGACAGCGTCCATGGCGACGTTGCCGCCACCAAAGACCACGACCTGCTTGGCGTGCTTGGTGGGGGTGTCGTACTCGGGGAACTTGTTCGCCTTCATGAGGTTCACACGGGTGAGGTACTCGTTGGCGAAGTACACGTTGGGCAGGTTCTCGCCGGGGATGTTGAGGAACTTGGGCAGGCCGGCGCCGGTTGCCACGTAGATGGCATCGAAGCCCTTCTCGTTGAGAAGCTCGTCGGCGTTTGCCAGGTTGCCCATCACGGAGTTGAACTCGAACTTGACGCCCAGCTCCTTGAGACCGTCGATCTCGCGCTTGACAACGGCCTTGGGCAGACGGAACTCGGGGATGCCGTAGACGAGCACGCCGCCGCCGGTGAAAAACGCCTCGAAGACGGTGACGTCAAAGCCGTTGCGCGCAAGCTCGCCGGCGCAGGTGATGCCGGAGGGGCCAGAGCCGATGACGGCAACCTTCTTGCCGTTTGCGGGCTTCATCTGCGGCTTGCTGGCAAGCTCGGGCTGGTCGCCCAGGAAGCGCTCGAGCTGGCCAATGGCCACGGGCTCGGACTTCTTGCCGCGGATGCAGCGGCCCTCGCACTGGTTCTCCTGCGGGCACACGCGGCCGCAGATTGCGGGGAGCATCGAGTCCTCGTGGATGATGTCGAGAGCGGCGCCAAAGTCCTGCTCGCGAATCTTCTCGATGAACTTAGGGATCTTGATGTTGACTGGGCAGCCCTCGACGCAGAGGGGCTTCTTGCAGTCCATGCAGCGCTCAGCCTCGGCCAGCGCCATCTCCTTGGTGAAGCCCTTGTCGACGGGGCGGAAGTCGTGGGCACGCTCCTCCGCCGGCTCCTCGTTGTCCGGGGTGCGCGGGGACTTCATGTCGGGAACAAAGCGACCGTTTACCTGTGGCATGCGCAGTTCGCCTCCTCATAGGCCTTGAGGGCCTGGCCCTCCTCGGTACGGTATGCAGCCTGACGCGCGCGCAGGTCGTTCCAGTCGACCTTGGTTGCGTCGAAGTCGGGACCGTCGACGCAGGCAAACTTGGTCTTGCCGTCGATCTCGACGCGGCAACAGCCGCACATGCCCGTGCCGTCGACCATGATGGGGTTGAGCGACGCGGTGATGGGGGTGCCGTACTTCTCGGCCGTGAGCGTGGAGAACTTCATCATGGGGACGGGGCCAACGCAGAAGACCTCGTCGACGGCCTTGGCCTGAAGCAGGCGCTCGAGCGGGGCGGTGACCACGCCCTTCTCGCCGTAGGAGCCGTCGTCAGTAGTGATGTGGATGTGGTCGTCGGGCAGAAGCTCGCGGAACTGATCCTCGAGAAGAAGCAGGTCCTTGGTGCGGGCGCCCATGATAGCGTGGACCTCGTGGCCGGTCTTCACCAGCGTGCGCGCAACGGGGTACGCGATGGCAAGGCCAACGCCGCCACCAATGACGCAGGTGGTCCCGGGGGCCATGACCGTGGGCTGCCCCAGCGGGCCGGTGACGTCGAGAATGGCGTCGCCGGGCTCGTACGTAGAGAGCATCTTCGTGGTCTTGCCGACCACCATGAAGATGAACTCGACCCAGCCCTCCTCGGGGTTCCAGTCCGCGAAGGTGAACGGCACGCGCTCACCGGTCTCGTTGGCGCGAACCATGAGGAACTGGCCAGCGTGTGCGTGCTTGGCCATCTCCGGCGCCTCGATGCGGAACTTGAACACCTTCTCCGAGAACTGCGTCTTTTCGAGGATCTTATACATGAAGCCTGACTCCTCTCCTAAAGCCGCTTCAGACAGGCCTACCAACCTCTTAGTTTAATTGTTGGCTGAACTGTAGATTACCCACAACAGCGCCTACATGATTTATCGCCGCGGGTTTTGAGGTGAGCGGTTGCCCGCTGTCGGCGCTAGCGCAGGGCGTCTGCGGGCATGCCGTCTCTCACGACCTGCTCGCAGAGAGACGCCGCGTCCTGGGCCAGCATCTGGAACTCGTCCAGGAAGCCGCCCTTGAGCTCGCGCAGGACGTAGTCAGCCACCTGCATCTTTCCGGGCGGACGACCAATGCCGCAGCGAATGCGCGAGAAGTCCCTCGTGCCGAGCTTGTTGGCAATGGAGCGCAGGCCATTGTGGGCGTTGAGGCCGCCGCCCCACTTGGCGCGCACCTCTCCCGTGGGTAGGTCGACCTCGTCATGCACCACCAGGATCTCCGCGGGGGTTACGTGCTCCTGTCGCATGAGCTTGGAGAGCGGGCCGCCGCTCGTGTTCATGAAGTCCTGCGGCTTGGCGAGAATGACCTCGCGTCCGCCGATGAGGGCGTGGGCAACCATGCAGCCAGCCTTGCTCTTCCAGTAGCGCGTGCCGGCGCGCTCGGCCAGCACGTCGACGGTGGCAAAGCCAATGTTGTGGCGCGTGTGTTCGTACTCTGGGCCGGGGTTGCCCAGGCCGCACACGAGCCGAATCTCCTTGGGACGTGCGGGCATGCCGCTCCTCTCATTGTGGCTGCTTGTGGTCACGGTAAGGGTAGCGCAAGCGGTGTGGCAACGTTGAGAAGCGCGTGCTAGGCTTCTCGGCTGCTGTCGTTTTCTGAGGGGGATTTGTTCGTGGAAGAGACTGTGACTGGCGTTACGCCGGGCCGCGCGCGTCTGTGCGTGGCCCTTCTCGTGCTCATGGGCTTTGCGCTGGGCTGCTCGGAGTTCCTGGCAGAGGAGATGGGCGTCTCGCTTGCCACTGCCGGCCAGCTCATCAGCCTCTTTGCGCTGCCGTACGCGGTGATGACGCCGGTGCTTGCTCTGGTGACGGGCCGTTTTAGGCGCTACTCCGTCATGCTGGTCTACCTGGTCCTCTTTTGTGTGGGCAATGCGGTCTCGGCGTTTGCGCCGGGCTTTGGCGTGCTTCTTGCGGCTCGCGTACTGCTGGGGTCGGTCTCCGGAGCGCTGCTAGCGGTTGGCGTGACCTTCATCCCCGAGCTGGTGGGTGCCAAGAGGTCGTCCGGCGCCATCACGCTGGTGTATGCCAGCTATTCCGTGGCGCTTATCGTGGCGACCAGCCTGGGCAAGATCCTGGCGAGCACGGTTGGTTGGCACGTTGCCATGTATGGAGCGTTTGCGCTCTCGCTTGTGGCCAGCGTTCTTCTCGCCGTCTTCATGCCGAGAAGTGGCAAGACTGACGAGCCTGCCACCGCACGGGAGCAGGCGCGCCTCTTTGGCGAGCCCAGCATCATTGCGAGCATGCTGGTGTTTGTGTTTGGCATTGGCTCGGTGTACACGTTCTACGGCTATGTGACGCCGTACATGGAGCAGGTGCTGGGGATGGATGCCGTGGCCGTGAGTGGGGCGCTCGTGGTGTACGGCGCCATCACGTTTGGTTCGAACCTACTGAGCGGCTGGGTCGACATGCGCTTTGGCATCAAGGCGCTGGTTGCGGACTTTCTCGCCCAGGCTGCGATTCTCGCGGGGCTGTACGTGGTGGGCTCGTCGATGCCGGGCGCCCTGGTGCTGGTGATGCTTCTGGGGCTGGTCATGTACGTGGCATCGATTCCCAGCGTGTCGCACTTCATGGACGTGGCACGCAGGCGCTACCCCAAGGCGCTCACGCTGGCCAGCTCGCTCGAGCCGCTCTCGTTTAACGTGGGCATTGCCTTTGGCACCTTTGTGGGAGGCGTCGTGGTCTCTGGCCCGGGGATCCGCGCGGTTGGCCAGGTGGGGGCCGTGCTCGCCGTGGTGGCAGCGACGCTGGTGGGTGTCACGCTGGCGCTCACGAAGCGCGAGGAGTCGCGCGGATAGGGACGGCGTCGCCGGGAGGCTGCTATTGTTGCCGATTGCGTCAAAACAAGCGCTCCGGCGACTTATTGTCTCCGGAGGGGCCAAGGTGATGCAAAACGCAACAATGATGCCTCTTCGGCGACTGTTGCCGTTGGCGTCGGGGCGAGACCTGCGTATGCCATCGCGTTCGGAACGTGCCCTCTAACGCCGTCTCCTACCGCACGGCGCGGTCGTGGTTCACGGGCCTATAGAAGAGCTCCGCCACTTCCGCCGGATTGCGCGTCTGGCCGAGCGCCCACATGGTCTTTGCTACCAGGGCCTCCGTGGTCATGTCATCACCGCGAAGGATTGCGGGCTCGTTGGCATATGCGCTCCCCACCTCATAGACGCCCAGGTCAAGGCCCTCCTCGGAGACCTGCGTGGTGAGTACGATGGTCTTTCCGCAGTCGATCCAGTCAAAGATTGCCTGCTCAAAGTGGGCACCCTTGCACTCCGGGATGCCGCCGATGCCAAAGGTCTCGAGAATCACGGCGTCGTAGTCGGGACCCAGCGCATCGAGGATCCCCGGCCCCAGGCCCGGCGTGAGGCGCACCACAACCACGTGCTCGTCCAGTCGCTCGTAGACGCGCGGTCGCCCCGCCCGTGCCGCCACGGGCGTGCCCGCTGCAGCAGGG
This sequence comes from uncultured Coriobacteriaceae bacterium, assembly GCA_902773995.1. Classification (GTDB taxonomy): domain Bacteria; phylum Actinomycetota; class Coriobacteriia; order Coriobacteriales; family Atopobiaceae; genus Tractidigestivibacter. The sequence continues at coordinate 13,817 of CACYGL010000043.1, forward strand.
ATGGTCATTCCCTCCCTGCCCTCGCGCACGATGCGGTCGTTGCGGATGATGGCAGGCAGCGGGTAGTTCACGCTGGTGAACGCGTTGAAGCTCATCGTGCGCTGCTTGTGGGCGCGCGTTCCCACAATGACCGAGCCGCCAAACACAATGGACACGTCGCGCGAGTCGTCGTCGGTGGCGTAGAGCAGCGACTGGTACAGGTTGAGCTTGGCATCGGTGAAGGGGTTCGCCATGGGTTGCTGCGAGCCCGTGAGCACGATGGGCTTGGGACTGCCCTGGATGAGGTAGGAGAGGGCTGCCGCCGTGTATGCCATGGTGTCCGTGCCGTGCAGCACCACAAAGCCGTCGTAGTCGTCGTAGGCCTCCATGATCGTTGCAGCTATGCGCTTCCAGTCGCTGGGGCGCATGTTTGTCGAGTCGATGTTCATGGGTTGAACGATATCCAGGTCACACAGGCCGCGTGCCTGCGGAACGTAGCCTGCAAGTTCCTCGCCGGTGAGCGCCGGGGCAAGGCCCGTGCCGTCTGCCTCCGGCATGGATGCAATGGTGCCACCCGTGGCCACCATGAGGATCCTCTTCATGTGTTGCTCCGTTCGAGAAGTACGCCACTGCCGAGAAGCGACGGCGATCGGCCGCCAGGCGGCGGCCCGCAGTCCGGCGCCTACGCCTCCGGCCTCACCAGGATAGGGATGCTGTCCAGCTTGTCCGCCGTCGCCGCAGGCAGGTAGACCGTCAGTCGCGCGCCGCCGGTGGAGAACTCCGCCCAGCCTTCGCTGTCAATTGTGACGGTGCCGTCGACGCCCAGCACGCAGCGCCAGGTCTCGCCCGCGTGCCCCGCCCCCACGCACATGCGCTTCGTGGCGTTGCCGCTGCGCGTGGAGAGAAGCACCGCCGCGCCCGAGACGCCGTGCCGCGCCGTGCCCTCGCGCGTCCAGCCGACAAGGTCCTTCTCGTCAAACCAGTCGCGCTGCTCGCCGTAGGCAAAGCGGCGCCGCACCTCCATGAGCAGCTCAAGCTCCGGCACGGCGGGAATCTGGTCGTTGGGGAGGCCAAAGAGGTCGCCCATGAAGACGCAGGGATAGCCTGCCTCGCGCAGCAGGATGAGCGCATAGGCGAGCGGCTTGAACCAGGGCTCGACCGTGGACTCGAGGGCCTGGTCGGGCTGGGTGTCGTGGTTGTCCACAAAGGTCACGGCGTGGATGGGATCCACGCTCACCAGGCTCCCGTCCAGGATGTGGGTGAGGTCTATGTTGTCGCCTGCCGTGGACGCGCGGTAGAAGTTGAAGTGGAGCGGCACGTCGAAGAGGCTCATGGCCCCCTCGCGCCCCAGGTAGCCCCGCAACTCGTCCACGTTCTGTGACCAGTACTCGCCTACGGCAAAGAGCTCCTTGCCGGTCTTCTCGCGCATGCGGGCAAGCCAGTCGAGGTAGAACGAGCGGCTCATGTGCTTCACGGCGTCAAGCCGCACGCCGTCGACGCCGGTGAGCCCCAGGTACCAGGCTCCCCACGTGGCGAGTTGCGCACGCACGCGGGGGTCGTCGAGGTCGACGTCGGCACCCATGAGGTAGTCATAGTTGCCCAGCTCGTCGCTCACCTCGTGGGACCACTCCTTGCCCACAAAGCGGTAGACGCCGGTTGTGCCCTCGAGCTCGTCGTAGTCGACGCCGGTGAAGTCCGTGATGCCCCACTGGTAGCGGTCAAGCTTTCCGGCACGCCCCGGGAACTCGAAGCGCGTGTAGGCGCGGATCTCTCGCGGATCGCCCACGGGCTTTGTGCGGTCCTGGGCGTCGCACTCCTGCGCCAGGACCAGCTGTGTGCCGTCGGCACCCATGCGGTGGTTGAGAACAACGTCTGCCAGCACGTTGACGCCCTGCTCCTGGATGGCGCGGATGGCTGCAAGATACTCGTGGCACGTGCCGTACTTGGTGCGCACGGATCCCTTTTGGTCGAACTCGCCCAGGTCCCAGAGGTCGTAGACGCCATAGCCCACGTCCTCAGCGCCCGCCTGCCCCTTGTAGGCAGGGGGCATCCACACCGAGGTGAAGCCCTCCTCCGCGAAACGCGGGGCCATCTTGGCGAGGCGTCGCCAGTGCTGGCCATCTGCTGGCAGGTACCAGGAGAAGGCCTGGAGCATGAGCCCGTTCTTCGTGTTGATGACCATGGGCGCCCTACTTCCTGGGCTTGATGCCCAGGCGCTCGCGGCGGGCGATGGCGTAGCCCTCGACGTTCTTCTGCTGGCTTCGCTCGATGGCAAGGGCATCGTCAGGTACGTCGTGCGTGATGCACGAGCTTGCCCCCGTGATGGCACCGGCACCAATGTTGACGGGCGCCACCATCATGGTGTCCGAGCCTATGAAGGCGCCGTCGCCGATGGTGGTGCGGCTCTTGTGCACGCCGTCGTAGTTGCAGGTGATGGACCCGCCGCCAATGTTCACGCCGGCGCCCATCTGCGTGTCGCCAATGTAGGAGAGGTGCGGCACTTTGGAGCCCTCGCCCACCACGGAGTTCTTGAGCTCCACGTGCGTGCCGGCCTTGGCGCCGCGCAGCAGGTGGGTGTGGCCGCGCAGGTAGGCGCGGGGCCCGCAGCTGACGTCGTCGTCGATGGCAGAGTCAACGATCACGGTCTCGTCCACGGTGCAGTTGTTGCCCACCGTGGCGTCCTCTAGACGGCTGTTGGGGCCAACGGTGCATGCCTCGCCCACGGACGTCTTGCCCCAGAGGAAGGTCTGGGGGAGAAGGACGGTGTCCTTTCCAACGGTGGCCTCGGGGCCAACCCAGACCTGGTCGGGATCGAGCATCGAGACGCCGGAGCGCATGAGGCCCTCGTTGATGCGGCGCTGCATGATCTTGGTGACCTGCGCCAGCTGGACGCGGTCGTTGACGCCCAGGAGCTCCTCGTAGTCGTCGCAGTGGACTGCCGAGACGGGCTCGCCCATGCCCACGTAGATGCCTACCATGTCGGTGAGGTAGTACTCGCCCTGGGCGTTGTCGTTGGTGACCTTGTCGATGTTGGTCGAGAGGCGCTCGCCGCAGAAGCAGTAGGCGCCGGCGTTGCACTCGAGGAGAGTGGCGCGCTGCTCGGGCGTGCAGTCCTTGTCCTCGATGATGGCTCGCACACTGCCGTCCTCGATGAGCACACGGCCGTAGCCAGAGACGTCCGGCGGCGTCATGGTGAGCAGCGTGCAGGCGTTGTGGTCAGCGCGGGTGGCATCTACCAGGGAAGCTATGGTCTCGGGGCGAACGAGCGGCAGGTCGCCGTTGAGAACCACCACGGGTCCGGCAAAGCCGTCCAGGGCGTCGCGCACCACGCGCACGGCGTGGCCGGTGCCCAGACGCTTGGTCTGCTCGACAAACTCCACGTCCTTCTCGTCCGCAAAGTACGAGCGGACCTCGTCGGCACCGTTGCCCACCACCAGCACGATGCGGTCGACGCCGGCCTTGCGGGCGGCGTCGACAACCCACCAGGCAAGTGGCTTGTCGAGGACCTTGTGCATGACCTTGGGGTGGTGAGACTTCATACGCGTTCCCTCGCCGGCGGCAAGGACGATCGCGGTGACGGGCATGGCTGCCTCCTGTGTTCGCGGTGACATGGGGCGTGCGGGCCGACCGGCACTCGCCGGGCGGCCACATACCAATTCATGATAGCTCAGGCATGTGCAGGGCCCGAGGGCCGCGGCTAGTTGCGGGAGTGACCGTTGGTCTTTGCGCCAACGACGGCCGCAAGCGCCACCACGGGCAGGCTCACCGGCGGGAAGCACAACGCAAGCACGCAGGTGCTGAGCAGCCACTTTCCCGTGCTAGCTCCCACGAGGGCACCCGTGGAGAGCGCCACCGCGAGCATGGGGTCGCCTCCGGTGATGATTGCGACGGCATAGCCGGCAGCGACCCCGCAAAAGGTGAGGGGGAAGAACTCGCCGCCAATCCAGCCGGTCTCCTCGCAGAGCTGCGTGAGGGCAAGCTTTGCCACGCAGGTTGCAAGCAGCACCCCGGCACCCATGGCCTGCCAGCCGTCGAGGAGGTCTCTCGTGCCGGACTGCCCCGAGAAGAGCACCTCGGGCAGAGCTAGGGCGACAAGCCCCAGGACAACGCCGCAGAGAATGGCCTTGGGGACGGTCTCCATGCGGTCACACACAAGCTGTGCCGCCTTGCCGGCATATGCGGCGAGACGCGCGAGAGCCCAGCCGAGGGGAAGCGCGAGGAGCGCCCACAGCGCGCTCGCATTAAGCTCCAGGTAGTCGATGTCATCAAAGCGGGGGAAGCCCGCTCCGGGCCCAAAGAGGCGAGAGATTCCGAGCGCGCCAAACACAAACCCCACGGCCGCCACAGCCCAGAGCAGGATGCGGGCGCGTAGCGCCTGCCCTCGTCGCTCGCGGCGGGGGAGAGCGCCTTCCAGGCGGCCGCAAGCGGGTGTGTAGTGTTGCGCGCCACCGCCACGCCCGAGCGACGCATCCCGTGCATGGCCATGGTGCCTAGCGCCGCGGTGAAGCCCGAGACGCCCGCCTCGGGGCCAACGGCACCGCCAAAGGCGATGGGAAGCGCAAAGAGCACCAGCGCCCATGGCCAGCTCTTCACCTGGCAGAAAAGCACCGGTGCCACTGCGCCCAGGGGCTGGGGGAGTGCCTCGGCGATGCCCTCCCAGACAACCTCCTGGAGCAGATCGACCGCCTTCAACGTGGCGAGGCAGCCTGCGCCCACTACCACTCCCGCCAAGAGTGCCCAGAGCAGCAGCACAAGGGACGCGCGCAACAGAGCGACGCCGCGGGGGGCCTCCTCCGCGGCGTCGATGATCCTCTCGTGTGTTTTGGGCTTCTCGTCCGGCATGCGTCTAGACCTCGGAGTGACCAGCTGCGCCCTGCGAGACCGAGTTGTTGGTGTAGACGTTGTAGATGCAGGCGATGCTGATCTGCTTGATCTTGGAGCCGGGCTTGTTGGCGGCCTCGCAGGGGATGGCGTCGGTGACCACGCACTCGACGATGGGTGCGTTCTGCAAGCGCTCGACGGCCTGGCCGGAGAAGATGCCGTGGGTGGCAGAGACGTAGATGTCGCCCGCGCCCATCTCCTTGAGCTTGTTGATGGAGCCCACGAGGGTGCCGCCCGTGTCAATCATGTCGTCGTTGATGATGCAGGTCTTGCCCACGATGTCGCCAATGACGCCCATGACCTCGGCGGCGTTGTGCTTGGGGCGGCTCTTGTGGGCAATGGCGACCTCGCAGCCGAGGTAGTCGGAAAGCTTCTTGGCAACCTTGGCGCGCCCCATGTCAGGCGAGACGACCACGGTGTTGTCCCAGTCGAAGTCCTTGGTCTTGAAGTAGTCGCCAAAGTTGTACAGGGCGGTGAGGTGCGTCACGGGGATGTCGAAGAAGCCCTGGATCTGGCCTGAGTGCAGGTCGAGCGTGATCACGCGGTCAACGCCGGCGGCCTCGAGGAGGTTTGCCACCAGTCGGGCGGTGATGGGCTCACGGCTTGAGGCCTTGCGGTCCTGACGAGCGTAGCCGTAGTGGGGGATGACCGCCGTGAAGCTCTCCGCGCTTGCGCGGGTGGCGGCGTCGGCCACGATGAGGGTCTCCATGATGAGGTCGTTCACGTTCTTGCCGGCAATGGTCTGGATGAAGAAGACCTCGTCGCCGCGGACGGACTCCTCAAAGCGGGCATAGATCTCGCCGTTGGCGAACTTCTCGATCTTGAGGCCCTGAAGCTTGAGGTGGAGGATGTCTGCGATGTCCTGGGCGAGCTTGGGGTTGCTGGTACCGGAGTAAAGCTTGATTTCCTTCTGGTAGGTGGTGGGCTTGCTCAGGTCTTCGTACATCGACTGCCGTCCTTCCGTCTGGGACCTATCCCGGCTATTCAGGCTGTTCGCGCCGCCACGATGATAGCGCAGCCAAAGCGCCTGCCGCCACATTACACGCGCGTTTCATGGGTATCCCAAGGCGAGGGGCGTCACTCTACCGTTCGCGGAGAATTCAATGCATCCCAGCTTTTGTACCAGGTGAAGGCAAATGCGAGAAGAAAACTGGCTGGGGTAGTAGGATTCGAACCCACATTCCAGGCACCAAAAACCCGTGTCCTAACCGTTGGACGATACCCCAGTGCGCGTGCCACCCGCTAAGCGGGCTTCTCGGCTAGTGTATCAGAGTGTGGCCGCGCGAGGCGCCGTGCGCTCTCGTGCCGAGAGGGGGATCACATCATGATGAAGGCCATCCAGCGGTTTGGCGGCGCGCTCTTCACGCCCGCCATGCTCTTCGCCTTTGCGGGGGTCGTGGTGGGTCTGGGAACGCTCTTCACCACCGAGTCCATCATGGGGCCCATCGCGGCGGCCGGCACCACCTGGACCAAGTGCTGGACCGTGATTCTCGACGGCGGTTGGACGGTCTTCAACCAGCTTCCGCTGCTCTTTGCCGTGGCGCTTCCCATTGGCCTTGCCAAGAAGCAAGCGGGCCGCTGCTGCCTCGAGGCGTTTGTCGCCTACCTCACGTTCAACTACTTTGTGAGCTCGATGCTCTCTGCCTGGGCGCCCGAGTTGGGCGTTGACTTCTCGGCCAGCGCCGGGAGCGCGGAGGGCATCGCGACCATTGCAGGCATTCGCACGCTGGACATGGGCATTGCCGGCGCACTTCTCATCTCTGGCGTGGTCATCTCGCTCCACAACCGCTTCTTCGATACGCGCCTGCCAGAGTGGCTGGGGGTCTTCTCCGGCTCGACCTTTGTGTACATGGTCTCGTTCATCGTGATGCTGCCGATTGCTGTCGTGGTGGTGCTGGTATGGCCCAAGGTCCAGGTGGGCATGCACGTATTTCAGCAGGTCATCCTCGACGTCGGCACGGCGGGTGTGGGAATCTTCGTCTTCCTTGAGCGCGTGCTCATTCCGTTTGGCCTGCACCACCTGCTCTACGCGCCCTTCTACTACGACAACGTGATTGTGCAGGGAGGCATCTACGCTGCCTGGGCAAACGCCCTGCCGGGCCTTGCGGCCTCCGCGCGCCCGCTTGCGGAGCTCGCGCCGTGGGCGTCACTCACGGCCACGGGCTGGTCAAAGCTCTTTGGCATTCCTGGCATCGCCGCCGCGTTCTACGTTACCGCCAAGCCCGAGCGCCGCAAGCGCGTGCTGGCGCTTCTCGTCCCCGTGACGCTGACCTCGGTGCTCTGTGGCGTGACCGAGCCCATCGAGTACACGTTCCTCTTTGTGGCGCCCCAGCTCTTTGTGGCCCACGCGGCGCTTGCCGCCTGCCTCTCCATGACGATGAACGCTTTTGGCGTGGTAGGCGTCTTCTCGGGCGGCCTCATCGAGATGTCCTCGCTCGACTTTGTGCCCCTCTCCGCCACACATGGTCAGACCTATCTTGTGGCGCTGGCAATTGGCCTGTGCTTCACGGTCATATACTTCCTGGTTTTCCGCTTCCTCATCCTGCACTTTGACTTCAAGACGCCCGGAAGGGCGAGCGACGAGGAGGTACGGCTGCACACGCAGGACGAGTACCGAGACGCCCACGGGATGCCGCGCGCGCAGGACGGCAAGCGCCTTGGGGTCGAGGGCGAGAAGCTCGACGCCCACCAGGAGGACGCCTATGCGCTGCGACTTGTGGAGCTTCTCGGCGGCGCCGAGAACATCGAGGGCATTACCAGCTGCGCCACGCGTCTGCGGGTGGACGTGCGCGATCCCGAGAAGGTCGCGGAGAGCGATGCCTTTGTGGACGCTGGCGCGAGGGGTGCCGTGTGCACGGGCCGTGCGGTCCAGGTGATCGTGGGTCTCAATGTGACGCAGGTGGCAGAGCGCGTCGAGAGGGTCCTGGGGATGGACGAGTGAGATGGCGGTGGTGATATTGGGTCGCGTCAATTGAACAATATGACATGGCTCATTTGCCATCTCCCTCTTGTTACAAGTTTGAACAAGTGATTGAATAACGTGCAGACATGTACTCGGACGAGTGGTGGCGGTGTGAACAACTCCCCTCCACTAAGCCAGAAAACGAAAGGTCAGACTGGCAGTGGGCGAGCGCGTTACAGCGTTCTTCGACATAGACGGGACCTTGGGCTGGACAGACCCGGTTGCGCCGGTTCCCAGCCCTGCCGTGGCGGATGCCATACGACGTTTCGTGGCAGCCGGCAACCGCGCGTTCATCTGCACGGGCCGCTCGCCGCTCGACATCCACCCCAAGATGGCGGCGCTCCCTTTCTCGGGAATGGCATGCCTTGCCGGTGCGTACGTCAAGGTGGGGGACGTAGTCCTTCGTGACGTCGCGCTGCCGCCCGAGGTGCTTGCCGGCGTGGACGCGGTTCTCGCGCAGACCGGCTCTGGCGCTCTTCTCGAGTCTGCCCGTGGCTCGGTTGACGTGCGTGGGGGCACGGCGGGTACGCACCAGCCGTCGCCGGCGAACGTGGGCGAGGCCTTGCGCTTGATTCCGGGCGGACGCGTGCACAAGGTCGTGCTGCCGACGCCTGCAGCGAGGGTCGTGGTCGATCGCTTCTCTGGGGTGGTTGGGCTTTCCATAACGGGGCTTGAGATGGGAAACAGCGAGGTTGGCCTCTCCAAGAACTGCAAGCGGGACGCGGTGAGGGCGATTCTCGACTACGTTGGAGACGCCGGTACCACCTATGGATTCGGCGACTCCGAGAATGACCTCAGCCTGTTTGAGCAGGTTGATGTATCGGTGGCGATGGGCAACGCGGTACCTGCGGTGAAGCGGGCGGCGACCCTTGTGACCGACACCGTGGGCAACGACGGCGTTGCAAAGGCCCTTGCCAAGCTGGGCCTCATCTAGGCTGGCCGGGCAGGCGTTGGCATGACGGGCAAGACGCACATAGCCGTTGGCGCGGCTGCCGCGCTGGCGACGGCGAAGTACGTTCCGTTGGCACTGACGGGTGGGGTGCCGATGATCACGGGCGGCGCCTCGACGCTCGCCTGTCTTGCGGCAGGGGCGGCGGGCGGCCTTCTTCCCGATGCCGACGTATCTACGAGCGAGGCGTCACAGCAGCTGAGAAGGGCCTGGTGGCTTCTCGTCGCCGTGATCGCCTCGGCGTTTGGGGCCGATGCGCTTGCTGGGTCTGACCTCGCGGCGCAAGCCGTTGCGTTCGTGCGCGCCGCAGGGACGAACCAGGTTGCAGGGGTCGCCGTGATCGTTGCGGTTCTCGCCTGCGG
>CACYGL010000044.1 GCA_902773995.1 uncultured Coriobacteriaceae bacterium
GCGACGGAGCAGCGCCTCCAGGTGGGCAAGGATAAGCTGGGGATTTGCGGACTTGGCCACAAAGTCGTCGGCGCCCATCGAGAGGCTCATGAGCTCGTCAAGCTCGGAGGTGCGGCTGGTGAGCACCATGATGGGAACGTCGCTCCTCTGCCTGAGGGCACGCGCCACGTACTGGCCGTCGGTTCCAGGAAGGCCCAGGTCAAGCACCACGGCATCGGGCGAGGCGGCAGTGATGTCCTCGACCAGGTGGTCAAAGTGGGTGGCGCACTGGACGTGGTGACCAGCGTTCGAGAGAAGCACCGACAGCTGCTCGCGCACGCTGGGGTCATCCTCAACGAGGTAGAGATTGGCCATCGCGCCCTCCGCATCCAGAGTTTGTTATCTCGTACGGGCAATCTTAGCATCGAGAAGGACGCGGCCGGCACGCATGCGCGCACCGGCCGCCATGGCCCTGGGAGGCAGGGCTCGTCCTTTGCAATGACGCCCGTAGGCGTTGGGGTGGTTCTACTCGGCCTTCTCGCTCTGCCACGCGCCATCCCAGACAATCTGGCGGTAGCGAACGGGGTCGGTGTCGCCCTCGGTCGAGAAGAGCAGCACCTGGGAGTCGGGGCCAAGCTCGAGGGCCTCGCGCAGCTCGGCGTAGGCAGGGTCGTTCATGAGGGTGGAGATAACGCCCATGCCCACGGCGCCGGACTCGCCGGAGGTGACCGCCGGGTCGCCCTTCACGGGTGCAGCCAGCATGCGCATGCCCTTGGAGGAGACCCAGTCGGGGCAGCTCACGAAGGCGTCAGCGTGGTTGCGCAGGATGTCCCAGCCAATGGTGTTGGGCTCACCGCAGGCAAGGCCGGCCATGATGGTCTGAAGGTCGCCGCCCACAATGCGCGGGTTGCCATCAGCCGCAACGGCGCCCTGGTAGAGGCAGTCGGCGGCGCCGGCCTCCATGATCACGAACTTGGGCGGGTTGCTCGGGAAGAGGTTGGTGAAGAAGCCCACCATAGAGCTTGCGAGCGAGCCCACGCCGGCCTGGACAAAGACGTGGGTGGGACGGTTGACCTCAAGCTGGCGCAGCTGGTCCGCGGCCTCGGCGGCCATGGTGCCGTAGCCCTGCATGATCCAGGACGGAATCTTGGTGTAGCCCTCCCAGGCAGTGTCCTGCACGATCACGCCGTGTTCGGTCTCTTCGGCCTCCTTGGCGGCAAGGCGCACGCAGTCGTCGTAGTTGAGCTCCTCGATCGTGACCTTGGCGCCCTCCTTGGCGATGTTGTCGAAGCGGGTCTTTGTGGAGCCCTTGGGCATGTGCACCACGGCATTCTGGTGCAGACGGTGGGCGGCCCAGGCAACGCCGCGGCCGTGGTTGCCGTCGGTGGCGGTGAAGAAGGTCGCGTGGCCAAAGTCATGCTCGAGCTGGTCGGACGTGAGGTAGTCAAAGTCGCAGTCAGCCACGTCGCGGCCGGTCTCCTCGGCGATGTAGCGGGCCATGGCAAACGAGCCGCCCAGTACCTTAAACGCATTGAGGCCAAAGCGGTAGCTCTCGTCCTTCACGTAAAGGCCGCCCAGGCCAAGGCGGTTGGCCATGCCAGAGAGGTTTGCGAGCGGGGTCACGGAGTACTGCGGGAAGCTCTTGTGGAACGCACGGGCCTTGGCAACGTTCTCCAGGCTCATGACCTGCAGGTTCTTGTCCTCGCTCTTGGGCATGTGATTGGTGACCCACTTGAACTTAGGCTCCATGATGCTCCCCTCTCTCTGCGCCGGCTCCCGACGCTTGCTGGACGAGATAAGAAAAAGTGTCTTATCGCCAAACTTTTTGTTAGCACACCAATTACACCACTTCTAAGGCACATTGCAAGAGCTATTGTCACCCCTCCGGCAAAAGGTTGGTCGCAGGCTTTGGACGGATGAGACAAAGGGAGTTTCCCTTTGTCTCATCCGCTCCAACCCGTTAGACTGGTGGCCACCAGGGCAACAAACGGGAGGTCGGCGGCATGGCAGCAGACGTACGGCAGGCGTTTCTCGGCTCGCTTTTCCACACACCGGAGTACGGGTCGTTCGAGTACCTAGAGGACGCGCTCATCGAGGTCGACGCCAGCGGCGTGATCGCACGCGTCGTGCGCTCGGACGACCCTCGTCACGACGAGCTGGTGCGCGCGTACCGCGAGTCCGGCGTCCTCGTGGAGCTGGGGCAGGGCTGCTTTGGTCTCCCCGGCTTTGTCGACCTGCACGTCCATGCGTGCCAGTGGCCGCAGGCGGGCATCGCGCTGGACGAGCCCCTGGACCGTTGGCTCCTCGAGCGCACCTTCCCCCTGGAGTCCAAGTTCGCAGACGTCGAGTTTGCGCACGCGGTCTACAGGGACCTCGTGCACCAGCTGCTGGCGCGTGGCACCACGACCGTCATCTACTTTGGTAGCGCGCACCTTGCCGCCACCGTCGAGCTGGCCCGCGCCTGCGTCGACGCCGGGCAGCGCGGCCTGGTGGGCAAGACCGTGATGGACGACCCCGCCGCGAACCCCGACTACTACCGCGACGCCTCCCCCAAGGAGGCGGTCGAACAGACCGCGCGGCTCATACGCGAGGTCGAGGCCATGCGCCCGGACGCGCCGCAGGGCATCTGGCCCGTGATTACGCCTCGCTTCATCCCCAGCTGCACCGACAAGGTCCTTCGCGGCCTGGGAGAGCTTGCCGCCGAGCACGACTCCTACGTCCAGAGCCACTGCAACGAGGGCCAGTGGGAGCACGACACCGTGCTTGCGCGCTTTGGCAAGGAGGACCCGTACGCACTGCACGACTTTGGCCTGCTGCGCGAGCACTCCATCATGGCGCACTGCACCTTCCTCACCCCCGACGAGGGTGAGCTCTTTGCGCAGGTAGGAGCCGGCATCGCGCACTGCCCCATCTCCAACGCGTACTTCGCGAGCAGCGTGCTGCCGGTAAAGCGCCTGCGCGAGCAGGGCGTGCACATTGGCCTGGGCACCGACATCTCGGGCGGCTTTAGCCCCAACATGTACGACAACATCCGCCAGGCGGTCATGGCGTCGCGCATGCTCGAGACGGGCGTCGACGCGCAGCGGCCGGAAGCCGAGCGCGGCTGCGGAGACGCGCGCATCTCTGTGGTGGAGGCGCTCTACCTGGCAACGGCAGGCGGCGCAGAGGCGCTTGGGCTGCCCGTGGGTACCTTTGAGCCAGGACGCGCCTTTGACCTGCAGGTTATTGACACGCGCCTACCGTACGCCGATCTCACCGGCTTTGGCGTCTTCGATGCCCCGGAAGACCGTCTGGCACGCATCCTGTACCTTGCCACGCCGGAGAACATCCGCCAGGTCTACGTGCAGGGCAGGCGCGTCATCGAGAAATGAGACAAAGGGACAGTCCCTTTGTCTCATTCCGCTGAGACGAGCTACTTCTCGTCCTTCTCGGCAATCTCGCCATTGGCACCATTCTGGAGCGGCTTGAGATTGCGCTGCTCGGGCGTGTTGTCCTCGGGCGGAAGGACGCTGTTCAGGATGATTGCCATGACGGCGCAAGGCGTGATGGCCGAGGTGCCAAAGATGGTAGAGATCCACTCAGGCATGCCGGGACCAGCAAGCGAGCCAGAGACCTGCGCGATGCCAATGCCAAATGCCACCGAGATGCCAAAGACGGTGCAGGCGCGCGGCGTAAGACCGTCTTTCACCAGGATTCGGATGCCGTTCAGGGTGATGGTGCCAAAGACGCTAATGGTTGCGCCACCGATGACCGGCTGCGGGATCATGAGCAGCAGCGCCGAGAGCTTGGGGCAGAGGCCCGCAGCGAGAAACACAAACGCCGCGCCGCCAAAGACCCACTTGTTGATGACTTTGGTGCTCACGATGATGCCCACGTTCTGGCCAAAGGCCAAGGTTGGAAGGCCGCCAAAGAAGGACGAGATGATGCTCACCAGACCCTGGGCCTTGATGGCGCCGCCAATCTCGCGCTCGGTGGGCATGCGGTCCATCGAGCCGGCGGATGCCGCGGAGAGGTCGCCGATGAGCTGCACGTTGACCATCACGTAGACCACGCCAAGCGTGATGCACGCGGCGGGGTTGAACTCGATGGCATACGGCATGAACTGCGGGAGCGAGAACCACCCGGCGCTGAGCACCTCGGAGCCGTCAACCATGCCAAACGGGATGGCAACGATGCAGCCAATGATGATGCCAAAGAAGATGGAACCGAGCTTGAGCACGCCCTTGCCAAAGTTGGCCAGCGCAAAGACCACGGCAAAGGTGATGAGGCCAACAACCCAGTTGTAGATGCCGCCAAAGTTTGCCGAGCCAGCGCCGCCCGCCATGTACTTGATGGCCGTGGGGTACAGCGAGACACCGATGGTGAAGATTACGGTACCGGTTACCAGCGGCGGAAAGAGGCTGCGCACCTTGCTGTAGAAGACGCCAAAGAGAATGGCCACTATTCCGCCCACAAGCTCGGCGCCGAGAAGCACCGAAAAGCCAAACTGCGCGCCAACCGCCTGGAACGCAGGCAGGAAGGCAAACGACACGCCGGTGAGGATGGGAAGCCCCGCGCCGATGCGGCCAAACAGCGGGAACTGTTGGAGCAGTGTGTCGATAGCGGAGAGAATAAGCGCCACCTGGATGATGGCGGTCTCCTGCTCCTGCGTAAATCCGCAGGTAGTAGCTATCATCATAGCCGGCGTTATCACGCCCGCAAACGACGCTAGCACGTGCTGCAGGAACATTGGAACGAGCGACCCAATTGGCGGCAGCCCGTCTCGCCTGAAGAGCGATTCGTCGAGCTCCTGCTCCGCCTGTGCCTGCGCTGCCATGTGAGCCTCCCCCGAGCGCCTCCGCGCTCCACCGGATGTCCTTGACGTGCCCAAGCGTGCCATAGGCCGCTTTGCCGCGACAAATTATTAGTCTGATTGCCATACAATTTGTTTGGCAACCGAGCAGGCACCGCAGGCGGTAGCATTTCGCCCGCGAACGGGGCGGTTCGCCCCTCTCCCATTTTTCTTCTCGTCTCGCTCCGCCCTTGCCTCCCCGAACCGCGCCGGTCCGTGCCCAAAATTTGCGGTTGACGGCCCATTTTGGGCGAATCGTCGAGTACGAGGAACCTAACTTTTTGCGGAGCCGCAGGTAGATGAATGTCACACGCGAGGTGATACTAAGCGGAACCCCCGAAAAAGGCCGTCAACCGCAAATTTTGGGCAGAAGGGGCCGGGCAACCAGCGGCTGCCCGGCCCCCCAACAGGACAAATGCTGCAAACGCCTAGATCATCTCGAGGAACGCCTGGATGCGCGTTGTGAGCTGGCCGTCTCCCTCGGCGGAATAGTCGGTCGAGAGGTGCATGTAGGGAATGCCCGCATCCTGCGCGGCCTTCTCCATGTCGAACGCCTCCATCTCGTAGATGGTGCAGAACGAGAGAGACGCGTCGATGATGCCGTCAGCGTGGAGATCGCGCGCCATGCGGATGACGTCGTCGCGACGGCCCTGGTTGGGTGTGAAGATGGCGCACTGGATGTTGAGGTAGCGGTCGGCTATGTTGTCGAGCATCTCGTCGACGGTCGCACCGTCCTCGGGCACCAGATCCTTGTAGTAGCGGCTACCGGTGCAGCACTCCTCGCCAACCACCACGCCGCCGGCCTTCTCGATGATGTTGAAGAGCTTCCAGTTGGGCACTGCCATCGGCGTGCCCGTGTAGAGGATGCGCTTGGCGCCCTTGGGAGCTGCGCCAACCCCCTCGGACACGCGCTGCTCGCACTCGTCGGCCATCTTGTTGATGGCGTCGGTCAGGCGCGCCGAGTCATCCATGAACGCCGCCTGCACGGTAAGCAGGGAGTCCAGACCAGAGATGGGCACGGGATCGGCCGCGCGCGTGGCCGAAAGGCGCTGCAGTGCGCGACGCTTGTCGTTGGCAAGCTTGATGGCTGCGCGCAGGCTCTCCTCGGTGATCTTCTGACCGGTCTCCTCCTCGATGCGAGCGGCAAGCGCGTGGACCTCGTGACGCCACTGGAGCTTGGTGTCCTCGTTACGCACGTGCGGCACGTCCATGATGTACATGGGCTTGAGCTTCGAGAACTGCTCGTAGGCCTTCTTCTTGCCGTCGCAGGTGTTCTCGCCCACCACGAGGTCGGCGCTCTCGATGTACGGGCACACGCGCCCCAGCTTGAAGCCCATGAAGCCCTTGATGAGGGGGCAGGTGTTGCGCGGCACGTACTTCTCGGCGTCCTCGGGCGCCCACTCGGCGCCGGCGCACAGGCCAACCTCCACGGCACCGGCCGCGGTCACGACCTCCTCGGGCACGTACAGGCAGAAGCTGCCGATGATCTTCTTGGGATCTCCCTCGCTACGGCCGTCCACCATCTCGCGGATGCGCCCCGAGTGCAGGTTTGCGGCAACGCCGTCTAGGTAGGACGTTGAGGCAGGCCTGTTCTCCTGCGTGAGGTACATGCTCTGGTACATCTGGCCAACAACGCCCAAAAGGCCATCGTGTGCCTCGACGTCCATGCCCAGATCGCCCCACATCTTGTGGTAGTCGTACTCGTCTGCCATGGTGACTCCTCTCCTGCGTCCACGCACGGCCGACGTCCTCACGTCCAGGCAGAACCTTGCGAAAGACCTTCTTAACTGCAGCTTGCGTCCCCCTGGGAGCGTCCTCACGCCAACCCTGTCCCAAGCAGACAAGTCTCATGAGCACACCGTTATCCCTTTCCTTGCATAACGGTGCAGCAACCCAATCATAACTGTTTGTTAGGATGCCATTACAATTTTTTGGCACGAGGCCGATGAGCGGCAACGCTGCGCCCCCAAGCGACCTGTCCCCTGCACAGAAGCACATCGCGGTATTATCAGCTCAGTAAAACCACCGCGTCCTGCCAGGTGCGCCGCTTTTGACGTAGCGCCCCGGAACGGAGAAAACATGGACGAGATTAACACCAAGATCCCGCAGCCCACGGAGCTCATCCCCGCCGAGGAGGCCCGTGCCCTTACCGCGTCGGCCAAGCCCGGCCGCTCGCAGGCCGAGGCCGATACCCTTGCTGCAAACGCCCTGCGCTGGGCCATGCACAACGCGGAGGGCCAGACCAGCACACGCATCCGCACGTATGCCATGTATGGCAGGACCTCGGTGATGCTCAAGTTTGCGCCTGGCGAGACGGACTGCGCCGGTGCAGGAAACGCGTTCTACAACGACCTTATCGCCAACAGCAACGTGCTAGTTGCCGATGCTATCTCGAACATCATCCACGGCAGGCCGCAGGGACTCATCTCTCCCCTGCAGGAGATGCGCCTGCTCAACGAGTACAACGCCAAGCTCGTGGCCTTCCTGCGACGAATGCGCCGCGCCGGCTACGACGTGAAGGCAGGCGAGGAGCTTGCCGCCGAGGGCGTGCACGATAACAGCACCGTTGTGGTGAGCTGGGCATAGGGAGCCGAGAAGCCCGCCTCGGGGGAATCCGAGACGGGCTTCTCGCAACGCGTTTTTTCGTAGTTCTGTGAGAGAGGGTGCGCCGCTAGATGAGACAAAGGGACTGTCCCTTTGTCTCATGCGCTCTTCTCGGCGGCCTCGCCCACGACGCCGTCCATCACGTCGACGGCCTTCTCGACGGCGTTCACGATGTTCTGGTAGCCGGTGCAGCGGCACAGGTGGCCCGAGAGCTGCTTGCGGATCTCGTCGCGCGTGTAGGTCTTGCCCGTGCGCTCCATCTCGAGGGCGCTCATGATGATGCCGGGGATGCAGAAGCCGCACTGCACGGCGAACTCGTCAATGAAGGCCTGCTGAACGGGGTCGAGCGAGCCATCTGCCTTCTGGACGCCCTCGATGGTGAGAATGTCCTTGCCCTGCGCCCAGTCGGTGAGGTAGAGGCAGGAGTCGGTTGCCACGCCGTCGATGAGGACGGTGCACGCGCCGCACTCGCCAACCTCGCAGCCGCGCTTGGTTCCCGTGAGGTGAAGCCTGTCGCGCAGCGTGTCGAGCAGGGACTCGCGCGGATCGTAGCCAACCTCAACCGGCTTGCCGTTGATGGTGCAGTTGAGAATGCGCATTGCCATTAGATATCAGCCCCTCCCTTTCGCGCGGCCTCGATGAGCGAGCGGCGCGACATCTCGCCAATAAGCTGCAGGCGGAAGTCCTTCGACGCGCGCCAAGAGTCGCGCGGGTGCGTCTCGGCCTGGGCGAGCTCGCCAATCTTCTCGACCGCCTCGGCCACGGAAAGGCCGCGCACAGCGTCCTCGGCACCCGTAGCACGCATGGGCGTGGGGGCGGCAACGCCAAAGGCAAGGCGAATGTCATCAATCGTAGACTTGTCTGCGGCGAGCTTGACCAGGCAGCAGCAGCCCATGGTTGCGATCTCGAGCGCGCGGCGCTTGCCGTACTTGAAGTAGTGGCCGGTGAAGCCCTCATAGTGGTCGCGCGGGATGCGAATCTTGACCAGAACCTCGTCACGCTCCCGGTAGGAGCGGCCGGGGCCCGCGTACCACTCCTCGATGGGAATGGTGCGCTTACCACGCGTGCTCACCACGTCGAGCAGGGCGCCGTACGCAAAGAGCGTCGAGGCGCTGTCTGCCGAGGTGGCAGCGTTGCACACGTTTCCGCCGATGGTGCCCGAGACGCGCAGCTGCGGGCCACCCGGCGTGTCGCAGGCCTCGCCCAGCGTGGGAACCGTAGCCTGGATGACGGGGCTCGTAGTGACGTGGTGGAACCACGTGATGGGGCCAATCTCGACCGTGCCGTCGTCGGCCAGGGTCACGCCATCCAGCTCGTCGTGCAGGTTGTGAATCGAGACCAGGTGTGCGCCCGCAAGCTTGCCGCCGCGCACCTTTACGAGCACGTCGGTGCCGCCGGCAATGACGATGGCCTGGGGGTCCTCGGCCAGGGCACGGCAGGCGTCCTCGACGCTTGTGGCCTCGTACAGGGATTCAATGTCGTACATCAGATCAGCCCCTCCCTCTTGAAGCCCTCAACAAGACGCTGCGGGGTCATGGGCATGTGGTAGAACTTCACGCCGGTGGCGTCGAGAATGGCGTCGCGGATGGCAGGCGCCGGGGAGATGATGGGGGTCTCGCCAACTGCCTTGTTGCCATAGGGGCCCGTCGGGTCGTCGGACTCGACGAAGTC
>CACYGL010000045.1:0-351 GCA_902773995.1 uncultured Coriobacteriaceae bacterium
TTTAGCCGCGGGGATGGCATTGTGGGGCATCCTGCCCGCGGCGGCTTTGCGCTACACGCAAGGAAAACCATAGCACGAGCGTCGCACCGCGCGACAAAATCAACACGTAGCGGCCTGAACGGCTGTTCGAACCCCCGCGCTAGCCAGGAGCGCCAATTTACGTTCGGAATCAGGGCCCAGCTACCAAGACAGCAGCTCGTAGCCGTCCTCGGTGACCACCAGCTGGACCTCCCACTGCGCGGAATCCGAGCCGTCTGCCGTGCGCACGATCCAGCCGTTGGCCTTGTCGGTCGTGATGCCGGGCGCGCCCGCGTTGACCATGGGCTCGATGGTGAAGCACATGCCGGGCAC
>CACYGL010000045.1:363-9338 GCA_902773995.1 uncultured Coriobacteriaceae bacterium
CCTCGCGGCACAGCTCGTTCACCGCCGCACCCACGTCGCCCAGGTGCCCCCAGGGGCGCACGGCCGCAAGGCCCGCCTCGACGGACTTTTTGCATGTCTCGACCAGGCGCCGGCGCTCGTCAGAGACCTCGCCAATGCAGTACATGCGGCTGGAGTCCGAGAAGTACCCGCCCTTGATGGTGGACATGTCAACGTTGATGATGTCGCCATCCTGAAGGACGTCCTTCTCGTTGGGGAAGCCGTGGCAGATGACGTCGTTGATCGAGGTGCACACGCTGTAGGGATAGCCCTCGAAGTTGAGATCTGCCGAGACGGCGTCGTGCGCCGAGAGGTACTCCTCGACCCAGCGGTTGATGTCCATGGTCGAGACACCTGCGGCGATGTACTCGCCAACGTAGTCGAGTACGCCCATGTTGACGGCGGCCGAGGCCTTGATGCCCTCGATGTCCGCGGCGGTCTTGAGGAGCGAGCGGGGCAGAACCTCCTCGCCGTCGAGGTACAGGCGCTCCATGCGCTCGTCCGACGGACCGTGGCACTTCTTGTACTTGCGGCCACTCCCGCACCAGCAGGGGTCGTTGCGCCCGGGAACGGGCAGCTTGTCAAACATGGCGTCTCCCATCGGGTCGAACTTGCTCAGCATTGCAACGATACCCTCGGAGAGCGCCTGTTGGCCCCTGGTTTTCAAGTTAGCCGAATCTAATCACACCGTTTCGAGGGTGGATGAAGGAACCGTAAACCCCCGGCATGCAATTATCGAAAGTGTCGCTGTTGTGACAGCGTCATTCATGCCAGCTTGCCCAGAATTTGCGGTTGCCGGCCCTTTTTTGAGAAATCCTCGAGTACGAAGACACTAACTTTTTGCTGAGCCGCAGGTAGTGAAATGGCACCTGCGGGGTGATACTAGGCGAGACCCCAAATTTTGGCCGGCAACCGCATATTTTGGACAGGGCACTCAGCTTGGAGGCTTTTTTGCGTGGGCTGGTGGCGACACGACCCCGCAAGCGGTGTCAGAAAGAAGCGGACACAAGTTTGTAAGCGCTCGGGAAGCATTGTAAAATGTATACCTAACTTTAGGTTCATGATCGGGAGATGAGAGATGTACACAATCGGCCAGGTGTCGCAGATGTTCGACCTGCCTGTGTCAACGCTGCGCTACTACGACAAGGTGGGGCTACTGCCTGGGCTGACCCGCACGTCGGGAACGCGCCGCTTCGACGAGGATCAGCTGGAGGCGCTGCGCGTTATCGAGTGCCTCAAGCGCTCCGGGCTTGAGATTCGTGACATCAAGAAGTTCATGGACTGGTGCCAGGAGGGGCCAAGCACGTACGCTGACCGCCTGGAGCTGTTCCGTGAGCAACGGCGCGAGGTCGACGAGAAAATCGCCGAACTAGAGCGTACGCGCGCAATGCTCAGCTGGAAGTGCTGGTACTACGGCAAGGCCTGCGAGCAGGGAAACGAGGACTTTGCGGCCACCATACCCGAGGGCCTTCCCGAGGATGCCCGTCGCCTGTGGGACGCGGCGCACCAGGAGACAGACGAGAAGGCCTAGCGCCAACGTGACGGCAGCCCTGCTGCAGATTCCGATCGATTACGCGCTCCTGACCAATCGGAATCTGCAGGTAGCGAGAAGGTCGTCCAGCAAGCGCCTGCAGACATCCGCGCGTGGTAACCTGCCATACCGTTATCAACAGCGAGAAGCCCGCGCTCCGAAGCCGCGCGCTTCGAAACCCGACCTTCCCACACAGGAGGAACCATGGAACTCACCGGCCGTCAGATTCGCCAGCTCCGTAGCATGGCCAACCGACTCGAGGCGACCATCGGCGTTGGCAAGGCCGGCATCACAGACGCCGTCGTGCGCCAGACCGACTCTTCGCTCGAGGCAAACGAACTGGTCAAGTGCTCTGTCCAGGGCACCTCGGGCATGAACACCCGCGAGGCGGCAATCGCGCTCGCCCGCCCCACGCACGCCGAGGTCGTCCAGGTGATTGGCCACAAGTTCGTGCTGTATCGCACCTCTCAGCGCGAGGACATCGAGCACATCCAGCTGGTGTAGGACCCGGCCCCGCACTCTGGTGTGCCGCCCCCCAACGAGAAATGCGACAAGTGCAACGCTGCTCCGTCACGCATGAGACGGAGCAGCGTTGCACTACATCGTGTATGCGGCCACGACCTCGCCGTAGTAGGCGATGTGCATGTCGTGGTTGCAGTCGCAGTTGGTGCTGGGAACGCCCTGTGGGTAGAAGCGCTCGAGGATGTCCGCCGGGAGTGCGCTTCGATCCTGCAGCTGACGGTGCACCACGCGACACTCAAGGGTGAGGGCCGTCTCGGCGATGGCAGGCACGGACACCACCTGCGACTCCACCGTGTGCAGCCCCAGCTCGGCAATCTTGTCGATATCGCGGCCGGTTACGCTGCCCGCACGGGCAAGGATCCTGCGGTCGAACCCCTCCCCTGGAATGCCGATGGTGAACTCGCCCGTCTCGTCCAGCAGCGTACGGGTGAAGCGGCCCTCACGCACGAAGGTCACGAACACCGGTCGCGCCCACTCCACGCCCAGCGTGCCCCACGAGATGGTCATGGTGTTGACCTTCCCGTTTGCCGCGCTGGTGAGCAGCACACCCTTGTTAACAGCGGGCAGGATCTCGCCCGCGTGTTCCAGCACATCGATCTTCTCGCCCATGCAATCACTCCACTTCGGTTGGCTCCGCACGCCGAGACGCACAAAGCAGGTCGGAACTGTTGAGGTTCTACCCCAGGAGTCCACGCAGGCAACGGGCAACGCTACGCCGGAGGGGCAGTTTTCCGGAGGGACTTCGTAGGAAGCTTCCGCTCCGGCGCCATTCGGACGCCGGAGGGGCCATTGCCGCACCCCCCTTCGTACTAAACCCGTGCTCCGGCGTCATTTTTGCACCGGAGCATGGGTTGTCGCAGCAAGTGCGCACTAAACCGCCCTTCCGGCGCCACATTCTCTCCTGAAGGGCGGTTATCGCAGCCATCACGCACGAGAAGTCACTATCGGCGTCGCGCCCGACAGTGCGCCAGAACCTACTTGCTCACAACCGAGATGCGCTCGCGGATGTGCTCGCCGGACTCAATCTCGTCGACAAGCGCAATGGCGTAATCGGCGTACGAGACAACCGACTCGCCCTTCTCGTTAGGCGTGAACTCCTCGCCGGCAAGGGTGTACTCGCCGGTGCGCTCGCCCTCGGCCTGGAAATCAGCCGCAGGCGAGAGGTACGTCCAACGCACGTCATCGCGACCGCGCAGCGCGTCGAGCGTCTGCTGGTGCGCTGCCGCAACGCCCTTGAAGGCGTCCGGGAAGTCCGGCGTCTGCGCAAGGGTCACGGTATGCTCGGGGTTAACGAAGAGCGACCCGGCGCCGCCAACGACCACCAGGCGCACATCGGTACCGGGGAGAACGTCAGCCAGGTGCTTGGCGGCGTCGGGAATCAGGTGCAGCGTGTCCTCGCTCCAGCCGCCCACGGCGTCGACCACGGCGTCAAAGCTCTCGAGCTTCTCGCGGCCAATCGTCAGCGCGTCCCCCCTGAGGAAGTGCTGCGCCTGCGTGCGATTCTCCTCACGGGCGATTGCGGTGACATCAAACCCGCGGCGCACAGCCTCCGCCACAACAAGGCTTCCCACGCGACCATTAGCTGCAATAATGGCAATCTTCTTGGTAGTGTTCTGGCTCATGGTGGTCCCCTCTCGGTTCTGGCGCCGGCCCATTGCCGTCGCCCTCCTGACGCTTGCAACATTAGAGTGAGTGGTGCATATTGGAAAGTAAGCACAATAAAGTGCTGTAAGTACCCATTAGTAACTATTGGAGGTAACCAGGTATGTCTCAGAACGACGATCTTCTCAACAAGCTGCCGGCATGCCCGGTGGAGACCACGCTCACCCTCATTGGAAACAAGTGGGAGGTGCTCATCCTGCGCGACCTCATGGATGGCACAAAGCGCTTTGGCGAGCTGCGGCGTTCGGTGGGTCACATCTCCCAGAAGGTTCTCACCAGCCAGCTGCGGACCATGGAGGAGGCAGGCCTCGTGCACCGCGAGGTGTTCGCCGAGGTGCCCCCGCGCGTGGAGTACTCGCTCACACCGCTGGGCAAGAGCCTTCAGCCCGTACTGGACTCGCTGCGCGTCTGGGGCACCGAGTACAAGCGTCACCTGTCAAGCGGTGCACCCATGGAGCCGCAGGCAGTCGAAGAGTAGGCGCCGAGAAAACCCGACGCCCCTTTTCGCCGGGCCCGTCGTCCCCCCACCGATACAGATTCGTACACGAATGTGTATCGCGCGCAGGATGATACAGATTCGTCCTCCGAATGTGTGACGCTTCTCGTCCCCAAAGGAGCCCCGAAGCCTGAATGTGTGACGCCTCACGCATACCGTCGCGCGATGGAGAGCGCCAGCCCCACGTAGCTCTCGCCAAAGAGCACGCAGTGCAGGAGCACCGGCACTAGCTGGTGTATGCCCACGCGATCACGCCATCCGTCTGCCAGCGGCGACACCTCGTTGTAGGCGGCGAGAAGGTCATCCAGGTACGCACAGCCAAAGAGCTGGAGCATGGCGAGGTCGGTCTCGGCGTGGCCGCCCGACGCCATGGGGTCGATAAGCGCGGCACCAGTGGCGGCGGCACGTGAGCCTTCGGCGGCCCAGAGGAGATTGCCGGCCCAGAGGTCACCGTGAATGCGCGAGCAGCGATGCCCTTTGCTATGGACAAGCGACGGTTCCGGAGAGTCGAAGTCCCCCGCCGCCATGCGATCGGCCACGTGGGTAAGAAGACGTGCCTCCGAAGCGTCTACCAGGCCGTCATTGCGAATCGTGCGCAGGTGAGACATCACGCGCGACGTGGCGCAGACGGCGCCCCACCCCTTGGTGGCTTCGGTTGGCTCGGCAGGCACCACGGGCGTGAGGGAGCAGCCAATCACGTAGCCGTCGCCATTCCAGGCCGGCGGCGGGCACCCATACCACGACGCACCAGCCGCATGCGTGCGTGCGAGGGCGGCGCCGGCGAGCCGGGCCTTCTCCCGCGTGGGTGTGCCCTCCTCGATACGCTCCTCAAGCAGGCGATGGGCGCCTGCCTCCACAACGCGCGAGCACACAAGGCCGCCGTCCTTCTCGGCCTCACCAAGCCAGCGCAGGCCGGCCGCCTCGCCCGTAAGGTCTGCCCGCGGGTTCTCGTCTCTCTTCTCAAAGGTATCGAACGTCTGAACCGCCCCCAGCACCGTAAGCATCTCCACGCGCTTCTAGCAAGCATCATAGTGCGGGTTAAGCGTCCAGGATTATCGCCTTTGCCTTCCCGCGAGGGGGTCCCGACGGAATTGCGGGAATCGCTGCTGTGGCGCCCCGGCGCCACGGGGCGCATCCCCGCAGCAGGTGCGTACGAAACCGCCGCTGCGGCGCCAACCGCAGCGCAACAACGCCGCCTCCCGCTGCCGACACCCAACAAAACCTATGAAGAGTTTGTCCGCGTCGCAAGCAGCACCCCCTTGGCAGGGCGCGAGACATGCTAGGGTCTTTGGGACACAACTCATTGCAGGTATCCTTGGAAACGCACACCCTCCCGGTGATAACGAACAACACTGCATCAACCCGGGAGGTTTACATGCCGAAAAACCGCATCCAGACTGCTATCTTCACCCTCATGATGGTTCTTGTCATGGTGTATGGGATGATTTGCTACAACATCACGCTCGAGGTCGGCGGCCTATCCAACTTCGTCTTTGTCGAGGCCCTGCCCGAGCTTGCCTTTATGGGACCAATCGCATTTCTTCTCGACATGCTCGTGGTCTCCCCCATTGCGTCACGTCGTGCAGCAAAGCTAGTCGGCCCGCGTCTCCAGACGCCCTTTGCGATGGTCGCCGCAATCTCCGCGCTCAGCGTCCAGCTCATGTGCCCGCTCATGAGCCTCGCTGCCACGCTGATCATCAAGCACCCCGCCAACGTCAACATTCTCGCAACGTGGATCCAGACTACCGTTCTTAACCTACCCATGGCGTTCTTCTGGCAGTTCTTTGTCGCAGGACCAATCGTGCGCGGGGTCTTTGGCGCCCTGTTTGGCGAGAAGCGCGAGGCCGCAGGCAACGCCGCGGAACAGGCGGCGCAATAGCCCCTGCCACGGGCGTGGGCGGAGCCTCGCTGAGAATAACCGCCACAACCCCATGCGTCACCCAGTGGCGCCGCCGGCCCTAGCCGACGGCGCCACATGTCAACGCTTTACTGCTCGTCCTCGATTGCGGAGATCTTCGCAATACGACGGACGTGGCGCTCATCGCCGCTGAACGGCGTATCAAGGAACGTGTCCACAATCTTGAGCGCAAGGCCAGGACCGGTCACGCGCGCGCCCATCGTGAGGATGTTGGCATCATTGTGCTGGCGCGTAGCCTCGGCCGAGAAGCAATCGCCGCACAGCGCCGCGCGGATGCCCTTGAACTTGTTGGCAACGATGGAGACGCCAATGCCGGTACCGCAGATGATGATGCCGCGGTCGCATTCGCCGCTCTGAACCGCGCGCGCAACTTTTGCGGCATAGTCCGGGTAGTCAACGGATTCGGTGCTGTAGGTGCCAAAGTCCTTGTACTGAAAACCAAGCTTGTCCAGGTGCGCCTTGACCTCCTGGAGGAGCTCGAAACCACCATGGTCACAGCCCAAAGCAATCATGTCTCATCCTTCCCTCGTTGTTGGGGCCAGCCGACGGGAAGCGTCGGCAAGGCGACATCTCATAGTACGACTGGAGACCAGGGGATACCGCTCCAAACGTACGCTGCCACGGTAATGCCCCACATGTTCGCCGCTCCGCAAAGCCTGCCACAGCAATTCTCATACAAATGCTCTTGACCTAAAGTCAGGTTTAGATAGTACAACAGCAACCGAGAAGGGCACCCATCCCAGGAAAGCCCACGGCGAGAGGAGCACCATGCTCGGCAACTTTACCTACCACAACCCGGTCCGCGTCCACTTTGGGCCAGATTCCCTCGACCAGCTCGGGGAGGAGCTCAAAGGCTTTGGCCCCAACGTCATGCTCGCCTACGGCGGCGGGTCCATCAAGCGATCCGGTCTCTACGACAAAATCGTCGCCATTCTCACCGCCGCGGGAAAGAACGTGTTCGAGGACCCGGGCGTCATGAGCAACCCCACCGTCGAGAAACTCAACGAAGGCCGCAGGATTGCGCGCGAGAACAACGTGGACCTCATCCTCGCGGTGGGTGGCGGCTCGGTTATCGACTACGCGAAGGGCGTCTCCGTGAGCGCCTGGTACGACGGCGACGCGTGGGAGAAGTTCTACCTCAAGATGGAGAGTCCCGACGGCAGGATCATCCCTGTTGGCGACATCCTCACCATGAGCGGCACCGGCTCGGAGATGAACGCCGGATCCGTCATCACCAACCACGAGCAGGGTCTCAAGATCGGTCACGTCTTTGGCCCCGAGGTGATGCCCAAGTTTGCCATTGTGAACCCCGAGCTCACCTTCACGGTTCCGGACTACCAGATGCGTGCCGGCATCTACGACGCCTTCAACCACATCTGCGAGCAGTACTTCTCCGGCACGGACGACAACACCTCTGATTACATGGCCGAGGGCCTCATGCGCAGCCTCGTCCACGCAAGCCGCATCGCCGTGAAGGACCCCACCAACTACGAGGCCCGCTCCGACATTTCCTGGGTCTGCACCTGGGCGCTCAACACGACTATCGCCTGCGGCAAGGCAACCGACTGGGAGGTCCACATGATTGGACAGGCCGTGGGCGCCCTCACCAATGCCACGCACGGCATGACGCTCTCTGCTGTGAGCCTGCCCTACTACCGCCTGGTCATGCCCTATGGCGTTGAGAAGTTCGCACGCTTCGCACATGTGGTGTGGGACGTGGACGATTCCGGCAAGTCCGAGCTCGAGGTGGCCCAGGCCGGCCTCGAGGCCATGAGCGCGTGGATGGACGAGATTGGCGTGGTCAAACACCTGAGCGAGCTCGGCTTCACCGAGGACATAGTCGACGATGCCGTGAAGGGCACCTTCATCCTCACCGGCGGCTACCATCCCCTGACCCCAGACGAGGTCGCGCAGATCCTCCGCGAGAGCATGTAGCAGGGCCACGCAGTCGTGTCTGGCGCCAACCACGTCACGGTTGTGGAGCAGCACCGCTAGATGCGAAACCACTCCTGCACAAGCTTGTGCAGCTTGCGGTAAGAGACGAGGCTGCCACCCGCAGGGTGCAGCTCCTCATCACCCGCATAGACCACATAGCAGTCCTTCTCGTCTAGGCCCAGTTCGGAGGGGGCAACCTGCCTGAGCATGTCAAAAAAGCGTGACTTATACGTGGCAGATGACTTGATCTCTATAGCTTTCGCAGGCCGCAGCCCCCTCCTAACCACAAGGTCTATCTCGCGCTTCTTGGCGTCCCTCCAATACGAGAGCTCGGGCTTGGAGCCCAGCGAATAACCGGCTTTCAGGACCTCGGCAATGACAGCGGTTTCGAACAGCGCGCCCCTAAACTCGCTGAGGAGCAGCTCGTCAGCCGAGCGAATTCCCATAAGGTACGCAGCAAGGCCCGTGTCCAGAAAATAGAGCTTCGGGGCCTTGGTAAGACTCTTACTTCTGTTGCTGAAGAGGGGCTCAAGCAGGTAGACGATTCCGCTGGCCTCAAGCACCGACAGCCATTCGCGAACGGTGTTCATCGCAACGCCGCAGTCGGATGCCAAGCTGCTGATATTCAGCTGCTGCCCAGTGCGCAAGGCGCAAAGCTGCAAAAACGTCGTGAACTCCCGCACCTTGCGAACACCAAGCTCCCTGCGGACGTCACGCTCAGCATAGGTCTGGACATAGTTGGAGAAGAACGTCTCTGGCGGAATCGAGGCCGAATGCAGCCGTGGGTACCCACCAAAGAAGAGCCAGTCCTCTGCGCTACTGGGTCCCAACCTGGCGTCATCGAGCTCCTGGAGCGAGAGAGGCAATAGGTACAGGAGGGCAACCCGTCCTGC
>CACYGL010000046.1 GCA_902773995.1 uncultured Coriobacteriaceae bacterium
GCCAGCTCGGTCTTGCCCACGCCCGTGGGGCCAAGGAAGAAGAAGCTGCCAATGGGCCTGTTGGGGTCGGAGAGACCTGCACGGCTGCGGCGCACGGCTGCGGCCACGGCCGAGACGGCCTCGTCCTGCCCCACGACGCGCTTGTGGAGCTCGGCCTCGAGGTTCTTGAGCTTGTCCATCTCGCCCTGCATCATCTTGGACACGGGCACGCCCGTCCACTCGGAGACCACGTCGGCAATCTCCTCGGACGTGACCTCCTCCTTGAGGATGCCGCCGGACTCCTGCTTCTGCGAGAGCGCCTCGGATGCGGCGTCATACTCGCGCTGGAGCGAGGGGATGGTCGAGTAGCGCAGCTCGGAGGCCTTGGCGAGGTCGCCGTCACGCGTGGCGCGCTCCATCTGGCCCTTGGCGTCCTCAATCTGGGACTTGAGGTCCTGGACGTGGTCGATGGCCTGCTTCTCGTTCTGCCAGTTGGCCTTCATGCCGTCGAGCTTCTCGCGGGTGGTGGCTATCTCGCCGCGCAGCTTCTTAAGCCGCTCGCGCGACGCCTCGTCCTCCTCCTTCATGAGGGCCTGCTCCTCGATCTGCATCTGGGTGAGCTGGCGATCGACGGCATCGATGTCGGCCGGCATGGAGTCAAGCTCCATGCGCAGACGGCTCGCTGCCTCGTCTACGAGGTCGATGGCCTTGTCGGGCAGGAAGCGGTCGGAGATGTAGCGGTTGGAAAGATCGGCTGCCGAGACGAGCGCTGCATCCGTGATGCGCACGCGGTGGTGCTGCTCGTACTTGTCCTTGATGCCGCGGAGGATCGAGATGGTCTCCTCGACGCTGGGCTCTGACACCATTACCGGCTGGAACCTGCGGGCAAGGGCCTGGTCCTTCTCGATGTACTTGCGGTACTCGTCGAGCGTCGTGGCGCCAATGGCGTGCAGCGCGCCGCGGGCAAGCGCCGGCTTCAGGATGTTGCCCGCGTCCATGGAGCCCTCGGTGGCACCGGCGCCCACGATGGTGTGCAGCTCGTCGATGAAGAGGATGATGCGGCCGTCGGACTTCTCGACCTCCTTGAGCACGGACTTCAGGCGGTCCTCGAACTCGCCACGGTACTTGGCACCGGCCACGAGGGCGCTCATGTCAAGCTCGATGACGTCCTTGTCGCGGATGGTGGAGGGCACGTCGCCCGAGACGATGCGCTCGGCCAGGCCCTCGACGATGGCGGTCTTGCCCACGCCGGGCTCACCGATAAGCACGGGGTTGTTCTTGGTGCGGCGGCTGAGCACCTGGATGGTGCGGCGAATCTCCTCGACGCGGCCGATGACCGGGTCAAGCTTGCCCTGGCGGGCAAGATCTGTGATGTTGCGGCCGTACTTGGAGAGGGCCTCGAACTCCGGCTTGGAGTCCTGGCTGGTCACGCGCTCGTCGCCGCGCAGGGCCTCGTAGGCCTCCTGCACGCGCTTGCCCGTGACGCCAGCGGACTTGAGGATGCTGCCGGCCTCGGAGCGATCGTCCGCGAGCGCGCACAGCAGGTGCTCACTCGTGACGTAGGAGTCACCCATCTTGGTTGCGAGCTTCTCGGCGGCGTCGGCCACGCGCACGAAGTTTGTGCCAGCGCCCATCTGCGAGTTGTCGCCCGTGACCTTGGGGGCGCTGGCGATGGCGCGATCGACCTGCGCCTCTATTGCGGCCGGGTCTGCGCCGACGCGTTCCACGATGGCCTTGATGTTCTGCTCGCCGGAGCTGAGAAGGGCCTTGAGCAGGTGGATGGGCTCCACCTGCCCCGCCTCGGCGTCTGTCGCGATGCCGACGGCAGACTGCAGCGCCTCCTGGGCGGTGACTGCCCACTTGTCAATTCTCATATGCATCACTCCCTATGGTCCGCACGGCCTGAGGGACGGCGGAATTCTGTTTATCGTGATTGAGTATTCCCACCCGAGGGGTGATGTATACAGAAATCTAAGTGCATCTGATATAGATTTTCGTATGCGTTGACACGTAGGATTTGCTGCCGAGAAGGACCGAGTCTTGCTTGCGGCTTTCCCCTCTCGGCTGCCACACCCGGCGGCCACGCCCGGCGGCCCTTCTCGGCTGCAAGCCCCTCAAAAGTGAACACGAAATCAATCCGAGGGAACCAATGACAACGTTATCCCATATAACGATTAAGCCCGACCGTTTTCGTGTTCACTTTTGCAGTCGACGAGTACGGTGAGTGACGGGTGCGAGGCCCACAGGGTCACAGGGTCGCGGCCCTCGCTACGGCGCCCCCAAAAGTGAACACGAAATCAATCGCGGGTGTCGCGCGGCCGTATTTTCCCAGGAAGCAATTTGCGGCCATTGTTTTCGTGTTCACTTTTGCAGCGTGGGTCGAGTCGATGACGGGCGGAGGAGCGCGCCGGGGCCGTCGGCACCGCCAAGGCCACCGGGCCGCCGGAGCCAGCGTCGGCCCAAAGGTCCGTCGGCCTCACGCCCCGACGCTCCCCAAGCCACCACACCAGCGCGCAGCCAGCAATCAGCACAACCGTCGCCATCGCCGAGCCCTCAATCCCAAAACCGGGGTCATATGCAAATCCCGCCACAGGCGTGGTTCCCGGGGTTACGCCAAAGATCGCAAACGGCGTGGTGCCGCCGCTGTTGGGCAGTCCAAACAGCACGGCCTGGGTGAAATTCCAGCTTGCGTGCAGGCCAAACGCCGCCCAAGGGCTGTCGAGCTTCCACACGGCCAGGCCAAACAGAATCCCGCAGAGCGCCAGGTTAACGAGGGCAAGCGCCGTCAACCCGCTGTTTGCCAGGTGCAGCGCCACGAAGAACACCGTGCTCAATGCAATCGCAACCACGGGGCTTCCCGAAACGCGAAGCGTTCGCTGGTAGAGATAGCACCTGCAGACAAGCTCCTCGGCAGAGGACTGCACAAAAATGGCGAGAAAAACTGCGATGATGCCCGCCACGTTCACGCCCACAAGCGAGAGAGAAAAGCTGCCCTCAAGCACCGCGACCAGCACGCACGCGCCGTTGAGCGCAAAGCCCAGAAGCAGCCCCAGGCCAAGGCGCGCCGGCGTGTTTCCAGCCGTCCGCCGCGTGACTGCCCCCAGGATGGGCCTCGCGGGCTTGCTCGCGCGCAGGTAGACGAGAAACACTATCCAAATGCCGATAAAGCTCAAGTAGGATGCGAGCGTGAAGATCGCAGCGGCAGCGGAAGTAGAGTATTCGCCCTCCGCAAGCCCAAGCATTCCCAGGCCATCTTGGAGCGCAAGGACATTTACCATGTCCTGCACGCCCTCGCCCGAGGTCACAGCCCCGTAGGCAAACGCCGCAACGAAAATCGCAACAGCCCCACCCACGATAGACCCCAGCACAAGCAGCGCAAATGCCAAGGCATAGCTGCCCACCAGACCCAGCACGCTCTTGGGGGTCGGACGTCCTTCTGCCATCACAGCCTCCGTTTCTAGGGTCGTCCCGGGCGAGAACAGCTAGTCCTTCTCGCCCGCACCGCCACGGCCGCTCTCGCCGCCGCGGTCCGGAAGCCTCCCGGCGCGCCGGAGCGAGTCTCGCAAAATCCACTCCACCTGAGCGTTGGCGCTGCGCATGTCGTCCTCGGCCCAGCGCTCGACCGCGGCCCAGATCTCCGGGTCGATGCGCAGGGGATATTGCTTGCGACGTGTCATGCGCGGGTGCCTCCGCGGGCCTTAATACAGCGACCCGGTGTTGAGCACCGGCTGCGCCTCGGACTCGCCGCAGAGCACCACCATGAGATTGGACGCCATGGTTGCCTTGCGGTCCTCGTCAAACTCAACGATGCCGCCGTCAGAGAGCTCGGTGAGTGCCATGTCCACCATGGAGACGGCTCCCTCGACGATCTTCTTGCGTGCCGCGATGATGGCCTCGGCCTGCTGGCGGCGAAGCATCGCGGGCGCAATCTCGGGCGCGTAGGCAAGGTGCGTGAGGCGCGCGTCGTCGACCTCCACGCCCGCGGGCGCCAGGCGTAGGCCCAGCTCCTCCTTCAGGCTGTTCGAGACCTCCTCGATGTTGGAGCGCAGCGTGATGCTGGTATTGGCCGCGTCGTCATCCTCCATGTGGTCATAAGCGTAGATGCTTGCCACGTGGCGCAGCGCGGTCTCGGTCTGCATGGAGACGTAGGAGATGTAGTTGTCCACGTCGAAGAGGGCCTTGGCGGTGTCGGACACGCGCCACACCACGACGGTTGCGATCTCGATGGGGTTGCCCTGCTTGTCGTTGACCTTGATGCGCTCCCCGTTGTGCGTGCGCGCGCGGAGAGACACCTTGGTCGAGATGACCGAAGACGCCTTTGCCGCCCGGCCGCCCTTCTTGCCGCCGTCCTCAGCAACCTCCTCGTCCGGGCCGGCCTCGCCCATCTTGCGGCTGTAGAAGGGGTTGGCCCAGTAGAAACCCGACTCGCGAATGGTCCCAATGTAGTTGCCAAAGAGAAGGCAGACCTTGGCCTCGCCGGGCTTAAGGGCGATGAAGCCCGAGCTCAGAATGAAGCCAAGTGCCAGCAGGAGGAAGCCCACGAACATCAGGGGGCCTGCGAACTCCGGCGCCTCCAGGCCCGCCTCGTCCGCTGAGACGAGAAGCACGATGGACCACACGAGGCCCGCGCAGCTGGCCACGAAGACAAGCACCGTGATGGCGAGCATGGCCCAACCCGACTTAGCCTTGATGAGTTTCTCGGACGTCATCTTTGCCCCTTTCCGCTTCGGCCTCCATGATACGTGCCGGATCGATTGGTCTCAATGTGATATCACAATAATATGCACATTGGACACATAGCGCAATATCTGTTGGGGTAATGGGTCTGTAAGGACCACGCGAGGGCAGTCGCGTCTGGCGAGCATCTCACCCACTCAACGTACTGAGTAAATTTACTCAGTACGTTGAGTAAAAGCACTCAATAGCAAGGGGATCTAACGCGAAACGCAGAGGGCTCCTCGTTGAATCGGCCGTTGGCGCGCTCTCGGCCATCGAGGCCAAAGGCAGCGGAGAAGCTCGACAGAGCGGCATGGCGGAGTTCCTCTCCCGGCATCCCGAAGCAAAACGCATTGTGGTTGGCGGAGGCCCCGCAGGAGCATGCAGCTTGGATGACTTCCTCCACGACCGCGTCCCGTTGTTCTTTTGGCCCCGGCAGGCCGCATTTCTCGCCGCCGCCCCCACACAAAAAACGACCCCGCCTACTCGACGGGGTCGTTGTTGCCGTTTCCGAGAAGCCCTCGCATGACCTGCTCGGGACTCTGCCCGTCGTAGCGGGCAAGCGCCGTGATCCTCTCGCGCATATGGAACTCGTGGACCTCGTCCTCGAGCTCGCGCACGCGGGCGCGCAGGCGGTCAATCTCCTCGTCTCGCTCGCGAGCACGCTCGCGCATGTCCATGATGCGTACCACGCCAGCCAGGTTGATGCCCTCATCGGTGAGCTTGGAGATGAGGTTGAGCCGGTCGATGTCGGCCTGCGAGTACAGGCGCGTGTTGCCGCGCGAGCGACCGGGCGTGACCAAGCCCTTCTGCTCGTACACGCGGAGGGTCTGCGGGTGCATGCCCGTAAGCTCCGCCGCCACGCTGATCATATACAGGGGCTTGTCCCTGTCGTGGGCGCCGCGTGCGCCACGGTCCTCAGATGCGCCGTCGTTACGAGCCATAGCGCTCGACGTCCTTCCTGTAGTCTCGCTTGTCGGCATCCATCAGGGCGCCAAGGCTGTCGCGCTCCTTCTTTGAAAGCGACGTGGGCACCTTCACACGGATGGTCACGTAGAGCGCGCCACGCGTGCCCTTGCGCTTGACGTTGGGCGCACCCAGGTCGCGGAAGCGGAAGCACTTGCCGTCCTGCGTCCCGGCGGGCACCTTGAGACGAACCTCGGTGCCGTTTGGCGTAGGAACGTCGACCGTCGCGCCAAGCGCGGCCTCGTACATGCTCACCGGCAGCTCCATGCGGATGTCCGCGCCATCGCGCTTGAAGAGCGGGTGCTCCTCCACGTGCGTGGTGATCACGAGGTCGCCGCGCTGACCGCCGTTCGCGCCGTACTCGCCACGGCCGCGGTAGCGCAGCTTGCCGCCATCCACGGCGCCGGCCGGAATCTTGACGGTGAGCGTCTGCTCCTCGCCTGTCGAAGGCACGCGATACGACACCTTGCGCGTGGCGCCGTTGAGCGCCTCGTCAAAGGTGACGTCGATGCGCATGGTGAGGTCCCCGCCCTTGGCGGGCCGCTGGGCCTGCTGGCGAGCAGCGCCGCCAAAGATGGACGAGAAGTCAAAGCCACCAAAGTCGCCGCCCATGCCATTGAAGATGTCGGACCAGTCGCCGTTCCCGCCCATGTTGGTGTACGTGTACGTGCGCCTGGGGCCGCCGGAGCCGCCGAAGTCCGCGCCGGGGATGCCGCCGAACATGAGCAGCTGGTCGTACTCCTTGCGCTTCTTCTCGTCCGAGAGCGTGGTGTAGGCCTCGGAGATCTCCTTGAACTTCTTCTCGTCTCCGCCGGCATCGGGGTGGTACTTGGCCGCGAGCTTACGGAATGCCTTCCGGATCTCATCCTGGGTGGCGTCGCGCTTCACGCCCAAGATGTCATAGTACGTTTTCTTCCCATTGGCCATGGTTTCGCACGAGCCCCCTCTCATATCAATGCGCCCGGACCGAGCGGCCCGGGCGCCGTTACGCTACTTTTCCTTTGCGGCGTCGCTGCCCGAGCCGTGGGCCTTGTCGCCGCTGCCCTTGGCCTCTGTGTCCTTATCGGCCACGTTGGCCGCGGTGTCTGCCGCCGGGCGCTTGGGGCCTCCGTAGGTGACGGTCACCATCGCCGTGCGGATGACCTTCTTGCCCATGCGATAGCCCTTCTGGTAGACCTGGTCGACCGTCTCGTCGTAGGCATCCTTGTCCTCGCGACGCCCGACGGCCTGGTGCTCGAGCGGATCGAACGGCTCGCCGGCGGGGTCAATCGGCTCGACGCCCTCCTTCGAGAGGACGCCAACCATCTTGTCGTGCACGGCAGAGACGCCGTCGACGAACTGCTTGAACTGCTCCGCCGTCGCGTCCTGGCCAAAGCCGGAGGCGTGCTCGAGTGCGCGCTCCATGTCGTCGATGACGGGCAGGAGGCTCACCACGAGCTTCTCCGCTGCGCGCTCGCGCTCGTCCAGGCGCTCCTGGGCGGTGCGACGACGGTAGTTGTCCCAGTCTGCCTGGAGACGAACGAGACGCTCGGTGGACTCGGCGGCCTCCTTCTTGGCCTTCTCGATGTCCTCCGTCATGTCGCTGAGCTTCTTCTGGAGCTCGTCGCGCTCGGTGCGGAACTTCTTCGCGTCCTCGACGGCCTCCTGCTCGAGCACCTCGTCCGCCGCCTTCATGGCGGCGGCGCGCATCGCCGCGTCGTCTTCCGGATCTATGTCACCGGGGGCAGAGCTGGCGGTCGTGGATGCCGCGGCCTCCTTGGCTGCCGGCGCATCCTTGGTCGAGGGCTCTGCCTCGCTCGGCTGCGCGGTGCCAGGCTTCTTCTCGTCTGCATCCTCGATTGGCACTTTCACGTCACCCTCCTCATGCGTACCAGAGGGAGCGGCCTCGACGGCCGCCCCCTCGACAGGTTCTCCTGGAGATCCGGCGCCGCAGTGCTGCCGCGACGCCGGTCTCGAGGCTAGTCCTTCTTCTTGTCGTCGTCGACAACCTCGTAGTCGGCGTCGACCACGTCATCGGAGGAGCCGGAGCCAGCGTTGGACGCACCCGCGTTGCCGCCTGCCGTCTGCTCCTGCGTGTTGGAGTACACGACCTCCGCCAGCTTGTGGCTGGCCTCCTGGAGCTTCTCGCCAGCGGCCTTGATGGCGTCGATGTCGGTGCCCTCGAGCGCCTTCTTGGCAGCGTCAACGGCGTCCTGGACGTTCTTGCGCTGGTCCTCGGGCACCTTGTCGCCAAGGTCCTTCAGGGTCTGCTCGGTGGAGTAGCAGAGGGAGTCGGTCTGGTTGCGGACCTCGATCTCGTCCTTGTGCTTCTTGTCCTCCTCGGCGTGGGACTCGGCGTCCTTGACCATGCGGTCGACCTCGTCGTCGGAGAGCGCGGTGGAGCCGGAGATGGTAATCTGCTGGGACTTGCCGGTAGCCTTGTCCTTAGCGGTGACCTTCACGATGCCGTTGGCGTCGATGTCGAACGTGACCTCAATCTGAGGCACGCCACGCGGCGCGGCGGGGATGCCGGTAAGGGTGAACTTGCCGAGCGACTTGTTGTCGGCAGCCATCTCGCGCTCGCCCTGCAGGACGTTGATCTCGACGGACGTCTGGTTGTCGGCAGCCGTGGAGTAGACCTCAGTCTTGCTCGTGGGGATCGTGGTGTTGCGGTCGATCATCTTGGTCATAACGCCGCCCATGGTCTCGACGCCCAGCGACAGCGGCGTGACGTCGAGCAGCAGGATGCCGGAGACGTCGCCAGTAAGGACGCCGCCCTGGACGGCAGCGCCGTCAGCAACGACCTCGTCGGGGTTCACGGACATGTTGGGCTGCTTGCCGGTCATCTGCTTGACGAGCTCCTGCACGGCGGGCATACGGCTGGAGCCGCCCACGAGGATGACCTCGTCAACATCGGAGATCTGCATGTTGGCGTCGCGGAGCGCCTTGGTCACAGGGGCCTTGCAGCGGTCGAGAAGGTCACGCGTAATGCGCTCGAACTCGGCGCGGGTCAGCGTGTAGTTGAGGTGCTTGGGGCCGGTTGCGTCGGCGGTGATGAAGGGCAGGTTGATGTCGGCCTGCTGCGCGGCGGAGAGCTCCTTCTTGGCGTTCTCGGC
>CACYGL010000047.1 GCA_902773995.1 uncultured Coriobacteriaceae bacterium
GCACAGCGGCGACTATCAGTTCTCGCTGTCTGGCCTCAAGACGGCCGTGATCACCTACATCGAGGGCGAGAACCGCGCCGGCCGGCCCATCGACCTGCCGGACCTTGCGGCCTCCTTCGAGGCGGCGGTCATCGACGTGCAGGTGGCCAAGGCTGTGACGGCGGTCGAGCAGACGGGTGTCTCGGACTTCTGCGTGGGCGGCGGCGTTGCGGCAAATCCGCAGCTGCGCGAGGCATACCGCGAGGCCTTTGGCAAGCGTGGCGTGCGGGTGACCGTGCCGCCTATGCGGGCCTGCGGCGACAACGCGGCCATGATCAGCGTTGCCGCGCTGAGAAGCTACCGCGCGCGCAACTTCGCGCCGCTTACGCTCGACGCCGACCCCAACGCGCCTCTTGGTGCCTGGTCCACGACCGACGCCCCCATTCCGCCCAGCTGGGAATGAGACAAAGGGAGTTTCCCTTTGTCTCATGCGCGGCGACTGGCGCTACACATTCGCGCAACGAATCTGTAGCGACCTGCGCGCGTCACAAATTCGGAGACGAATCTGTAGCGGAGAGGCTCCTCTGGCAGGGCTCCTCTAGTCTCATGTGCTTGCATGGGCAATAGCATCAAATATCAAATCAATTGCTCTGCTTAGTGAAAGTCCCCATTGTTACCTCACTGTGACTATCGGGGCACGTCGCGACCAGAGGAGTATCGTTGCCGTGTGCGCGTAACTTTCTCGCATCGGGCCGCGTAGGCGCGTCTCGCTTGCAAGGGGGAGGGGAATGGGTCCCCTCCGGTTGCGTCGCGCGAAAGGGGAACAGCGGGGATCGTCCAGGGAGGACCACCATGAAGAAGCATCCCATCCAGCACGTGTCCGGCACATTTTCTCGTCGAGACTTTCTTAGGGCCTCGGGCATCACGGCCCTCACCGTTGGAGGGATGACCGTCCTCACGGCCTGCGGTCCTGCCGCCCAGTCGAGCGATGCCTCCGCTAGCTCTTCGTCATCCACCTCTGCCAGCAGCGACTCCGCGTCGTCCGACTCGCTCAAGCTCGGCGACGGTAAGACCCTGCGCGTGGGCATGGAGGCCGCCTACGCCCCCTACAACTGGCAGGAGTCCTCGGCCAGTGACACCACCATCCCTATCGAGAACGTCGATGGCGCCTATGCCGACGGCTATGACGTGCAGGTTGCCAAGAAGATCGCCGACGCCCTGGGCATGGAGCCCGTCGCGGTGAAGATGGAGTTTGGCAGCCTGGTTGACTCGCTGGTCAACGGCCAGATCGACATCATCTGCGCCGGCATGTCCGTCACGGACGAGCGCGCCCAGTCCGCAGACTTCTCCGACTCCTACATCGACGACGAGGTCATCATGGTCGTCAAGCAGGACTCGCCGTATGCCAACTCCACGAAGCTCTCGGACTTCTCCGGCGCCTCGGTCCTGGGCCAGAAGGACACCTTCTACGACGACCTCATCGACCAGATCCCCAACGTCAACCACCTCACGCCGGTGGCCACCGTGCCGCTGGTGGTCGA
Organism: uncultured Coriobacteriaceae bacterium; assembly: GCA_902773995.1. Classification (GTDB taxonomy): domain Bacteria; phylum Actinomycetota; class Coriobacteriia; order Coriobacteriales; family Atopobiaceae; genus Tractidigestivibacter. The sequence continues at coordinate 1,521 of CACYGL010000047.1, forward strand.
CGGCCTCATGAACGGCACCTGCGATGCCATTACCTTCTCGTCCCTCTCGCTTCCGCGCCTGCTGAAGGACTATCCCACGCTCAAGAAGGTCGACCTTGCCGATGGCGAGGGCTTCACGGACGCCTCCAACCCCGACAATGCCGCCATCGCCAAGGGCCAGGACGCGGTTCTCGCCAAGATTAACGAGGTCATCGACGGCATCTCGGCAGACGAGCGCCAGAGCATGTGGGATGACTGCATGGACCGTCAGCCCGCCTAGCGCGCGCCACACACAGCAGGGAGAAGCAAGAACATGTCAGATGCACCATCCATTCCGGTGACGACCCGGCGCGCCCGCTTTGCGGCGTGGCTGCGCCGAGACCATCGCTACGTCCTTCTCGGCACCTCTGCCGTCGCGCTTGCGGGGATGTGGTTTTCCAGTCAGCCGCGCCCGGCGCTTAGCTTCCTCGCCCATGCTTTCACGGTCGAGGTCGTGATGTACTACGTGCTTGTCGCGTGGCTCGCGCTCTCGGCGGTGGCGCTTGTCTTCAAGCTCATGCACTGGACTACGTATGGCCAGGTGGCGCCCTTTGTGAAGCCTGGCACGCGCCGAGCGCTGCGCCTTGGCTCCTACGTCATCTGGGCGCTTGCCATCGTGCTCTTTGTGGACCGCGCAGTTATGGGCTTTGCGAGCGCATGGGCCGCCGCCGCGGCTTCCTCTGGGATGCCGCAGGATGACATGCTCACGCAGATCCTCTACATGTTCCAGCAGGGCTACGCCACGTACCTGCAGGGCATCCTCACGACTATCGAGCTTGCCGTCTTTGGCACGGCCATCGCCTTTGTGCTGGCAATGCTTCTGGTCTTTGTGCGCATCCAGCGCATTGACCGCCCCGACAACGATTTCGTCCGCTTCTGGAAGAAGGTCGGCGTGGGCTTTGCCAAGGTCTATAGCACCGTGGTGCGTGGCACCCCTATGCTGGTCCAGGGCGTCATCATCTACTACGCGGGGTTTGGCCTGTTCAGCGGGTCGGGCATGTCCGTGTCCGAAATCAATGCCGTGTGGTCGCGCTTTATTGCCGGCCTGGTGGTCATCTCGCTTAACTCCACCGCCTACATGATGGAGGTCCTGCGCGGCGGCATCGAGTCGGTCGACAAGGGCCAGATGGAGGCCGCGCGTTCGCTGGGCCTCTCGCAGTGGCAGGCTATGGTCAAGGTCGTCTTCCCGCAGGGCATCCGCTACGCCATCCCCGGCCTCTCCAACGAGCTTGTCATCAACATCAAGGACTCTTCGGTCCTCTCGGTAATTGGTGTGTTTGACCTGGCGTTTGCTGCTTCCACCATCGCTGGTATCTACTACAAGCAGCTCAACGCGTATCTCGTCATCGCGGTCTTCTACCTCATCATGACGGCAACGGCGTCGTGGCTGCTGGGCAAGCTTGCCAAGCGACTTGACGCAAAGACCGAGCCCGTGCTGGGCGTGTCCAACCAGATGAAGGCAGGAGGCGAGAAGTAGCATGGCAGACGAGAAGAACGTGGGCGCCGCCGCTGCGGACGCCGCCAATCCCCAGGAGGCCGTGGTTCGCGTCGAGGGGCTGCAGAAGTCCTTTGGCACCAATGTGGTCCTTCGGGGCATTAACCTTACCGTGATGCCCGGCCAGGTGGTGACCATCATCGGCGCCTCCGGATCCGGCAAGTCGACGCTTCTGCGCTGCATCAACCTGCTCGAGACGCCGGATGCCGGCCACGTGTGGTTCCACGGCAAAGACCTTGCCGCCGAGCATGTGGATATCAACGCCCTGCGCGAGAAGATCGGCATGGTCTTCCAGAGCTTTAACCTGTTCAACAACATGAACGTGCTGGACAACTGCACGCTTGCGCCGGTGACCCTCAAGAAGATGACCAAGGAGCAGGCCGAGAAGGTCGCGCTGGCCAACCTCGACTCCGTGGGCCTTGCGGACTTTGCCGGGGCCGACGTCAACACGCTCTCTGGCGGGCAGAAGCAGCGCGTGGCCATCGCCCGCGCGCTCTGCATGAAGCCTGACCTCATGCTCTTCGACGAGCCTACCTCGGCTCTCGACCCCGAGATCTCCGGCGAGGTCCTCGAGGTCATGCGTCGTCTGGCCTCGCAGGGCATGACCATGGTCGTGGTGACGCACGAGATGGCGTTTGCGCGCAGCGTCTCTGACGAGGTTGTGTTCATGGACAAGGGCGTTATTGCCGAGAAGGGCAGCCCCGAGAAGATTTTCACCAATCCCGAGAAGCCCCGCACGCGCGAGTTCCTCGCACGGTACCTATGAGACAAAGGTGAGACAAAGGGACAGTCCCTTTGTCTCATTGACGCCTTTCCGGAGCCTTGCTGGTTGCTGTCAAAAATAGTTTTGCGCTCGCCGAATAGGCTTCGGGTGACCTTGCCTAAGGGATATACCCGTCACACCAGCAAATCGCGGTGACGGGAGGCCGGAGATGGCGAGAGTGGCTCGCGTGCGCTCGGAGTCGGGCTTTTATTATGTGATCCTCAAGGGCAACGGTCGGCAGATCCTGTTTGAGTGCGATGCCGACCGTTTGGAGTTTCTCGAACTTCTGAGCGACTCATTCCGCGAAAGCAACATCACGCTTCTCGCGTGGTGCCTCATGGACAATCACGTGCACCTGCTGGTGGAGGACGCTCACGAAGTGCTGAGCAGTGCCATGCAGAAGGTCGCTACAACCTATGCGCTGCAGTACAACACAAGGTCAGGACATATCGGGCACGTATTCCAGCAGCGGTTTCGCAGCTTTCCCATAGAGGGGGATTCTTATCTGCTCGAAGCGATGCGCTACATCCACAACAATCCGGTCAAGGCGAGAACTGCCTCGGCTGCGTCATATCGGTGGAGCAGCTACCACGAGTATCTGGGGGAGTCGCTTTGGGGCCAGAGGTTTGCAGACACGCGTTTGTTCTTGGGAATGCTAGGCGGGGTGGACGGGTTCGCCAGTTTCTCACTCGACGAGGCCGGGGACGATAGCTATCGGCCAGATCTGCGGCCGCGTATTCCCGATGACACAGCGGCGGAGGTTCTCGCCGGAGTCCTGGACGATTTGCCCCCGAGCCGCCTGAAGTCAGTCGAGCGCGGAAGGCGCGATGCGGTACTCTTAGAGCTCAAGAGAGCCGGTTTGTCCATTCGCCAAATCGAGCGTCTCACCGGCATCGGAAGGAATATTGTTGCGCGTGCCGGTCGGTAGGCGATGAGACAAAGGGACTGTCCCTTTGTCTCACTGGGAGGGAAAGATGCAGGACGGATTCGTGAAGGTCGCGGCAAGGACCCCCGAGGTCCGCGTTGCTGACGTGGCGTACAACATGGACTCCTGCCTGCGGCAGATCGATGCCGCCATCGAGGAGGGCGCACGCGTCATCGTGCTGCCGGAGCTCTGCGTGACGGCGTACACCTGCGAGGACCTCTTCTGGCAGGACGCACTTCTCGACGCTGCCGAGAAGGCAGTTGCTGTCATTGCCCAGAGAACCTCCCACATCGACGCCCTCGTGCTTCTCGGCGCGCCAGTCCGCGCCAACGCCAAGCTCTACAACTGCGCAATCGCTCTCGCGCACGGTAGCGTGCTGGGCATTGTCCCCAAGCGAGCCATCCCCACCTACAACGAGTTCTACGAGTCGCGCCACTTCTCGGTTGGCCCGGAGGACTGCGTGCCCGTGGACTTTGCGGGCTTCTCGGGCGTACCATTTGGCACCCGTCAGCTCTTTACCTGCGACGAGCTGCCGCAGCTCGTGGTTGCCGCAGAGATCTGCGAGGACCTGTGGATTCCCAACCCGCCTTCGACCGATCACGCGCTGGCAGGCGCCACGCTCATCTGCAACCTTTCGGCGTCCAATGCCATCGTTGGCAAGGCCGACTACCGTCGCAGCCTGGTGAGCGGGCAGTCGGCGCGTCTTATCTGCGGGTACGTGTACGCGTCCGCCGGCAACGGCGAATCCACGCAGGACCTGGTCTTTGGCGGCCACGACATGATTGCCGAGAACGGCCGCATGCTCGCGGAGGCGGAGCCCTTTGGCACCGGCGCCGCAACAAGCGAGGTCGACGTAGCCTTTCTCTGCGAAGAACGTCGCCGCATGTCTACCTTTGTCACCGCTCCGGCGCCCGAGGCGATAGGCTATACGGTCACGCACTTCTCGCTCACGCCCAGCGCCACTACGCTCACGCGCTTTGTCGACCCGCACCCGTTTGTTCCCTCAGACGCGGAGCGCCGCGCCGAGAGGTGCGAGGACGTCCTGAGCATCCAGGCGCGCGGACTGGCCAAACGACTTGCACACACGCACTCGAGCCACGTGGTTATCGGTGTCTCCGGGGGGCTTGATTCCACGCTGGCACTTCTGGTCTGCGCCCGTGCGTTTGACCTGCTTGACCTGGATCGCATTGGCATCATTGCCGTGACCATGCCTGGGTTTGGCACCACCGGGCGTACACACGGCAACGCCACGACGCTGGCAGACGCCCTCGGTTGCGACCTGCGCGAGGTCAACATCTCCGACGCCGTGCGTCAACATTTCTCGGACATTGGCCATGACGAGTCCGTCCACGACGTGACGTACGAGAACAGCCAGGCGCGCGAGCGCACGCAGGTGCTCATGGACATTGCCAACCAGGAGGGCGGCCTGGTGGTTGGCACCGGTGACCTCTCCGAGCTGGCACTTGGCTGGGCCACCTACAACGGCGACCACATGTCCATGTACGCCGTCAACGCGAGCGTGCCCAAGACCCTCGTGCGTCACCTTGTGCGCTACGTGGCCGACACCTGCGGAAACGACGAGGAGGCCCAGGTCCTCTACGACGTCCTGGACACACCCGTCTCGCCGGAGCTTTTGCCTGCCGAGAAGGACGGCACCATCGCCCAACGCACCGAGGACCTTGTTGGCCCCTACGAGCTGCACGACTTCTTCCTGTACGAGGTCCTGCGTCGCGGGACACCGCCGCGCAAGGCGTACCGCCTGGCACGCTACGCGCTTGGCGACACCTACGATGACGCAACGATCCTCAAGTGGGAGAAGACCTTCTACCGGCGCTACTTTGCCCAGCAGTTCAAGCGCAGCTGCCTGCCGGATGGACCAAAGGTTGGCTCGGCGGCCGTCTCGCCCAGGGGAGACCTGCGCATGCCGTCGGATGCCTGCGCCACGCTCTGGCTGCGCGAACTGGAGGAGCTGTAAAAGAGAGGGGCCCGCAGCGTGCGGGCCCCTTGCTTGTGCGGTTGGGTTTGACGCATCACCTGATGCGGGCGGCTACTCGAACTCAATCTCGCCGGTCTTTGCGTCCATGGACTTCACGATGGCAAGAGACTGCACGTCAAAGCCCTTCTCGCGCAGGCGCTTGCCGCCGGGCTGGAAGCCCTTCTCGACAGCGATGCCAATACCTTCGACAATGGCGCCGGCCTGCTCGCAGATCTCGATGAGGCCGTCGAGTGCGCACCCGTTGGCCAGGAAGTCGTCGATAATGAGGACATGCTCGCCCTTGTTGAGGAAGCGCTTGGCAACAATGACCGTGTTGTCGTTGCCGTGGGTGTAGCTGTGCACACGGGCAACGTACTGCTCGCCATCGAGGTTGATGGACTGCGACTTGCGCGCGAAGACCACGGGGGCGTTGTTGAAGCGCGTGGCTGCGACGCAGGCAATGCCAATGCCCGAGGCCTCGATGGTCAGAATCTTGTCGACAGGCCGACCGGCAAAGCGCCGCGCCCACTCGTCACCCATGTCCGCGTACAGCGCGACATCGCACTGGTGATTGAGAAAGCTGTCCACCTTGAGCACGTTGCCCTCGCGGACGATGCCCTCCTGCTTGATCCTTTCCTCGAGCTCCCGCATGCAATCCCCGTTTCCTCGGCGCCTGACGTGCATCCCATTGTACGCATTGCGAGCAAGCTTAATGCCGCGAGCTGCGGCGATTTGTCGTAGGCGGGAGATCGCACGCGCTGACGAGAAGTGCCTCTCCGGCGAGAAATGGGCGCACGAAAGCCCATCTCGTACGGAATCCCGTCGGAAACCCCTGCTCCGGCGCCGAATTGACGCCCGAAGGCGCGTTGCCGCAGCGATCGCGTACGAGGGGACGTCTCGGGCGCCAAATTCTCGCCTGAAGGCGTTTTTCCTGCTGGGGCAGCGCGCAAACAATCCCCGCATGAAGGTCGAGAGATGCGTCCCGCCGTGCCCCTAGTCCCTTACCAGTTAGAAAATCTAAGTCTCATTCGTAAGATTTTTCTCATCTCGACGGTATAACCCCAAACGGATGGGTACATAGTTGAACGTTGGATTGGATGGCGCGGCCATGAGCCCCGCCGTCACAGGTTCAAGCGCCGCACGGCGCCCTAAAAGGAGGTTCTTGGTTATGACTCTTAAGCCGCTGGGAGACCGCGTCCTCGTCAAGCCCGCACCCAAGGAGGAGAAGACCTCTTCTGGGCGCGATCAGGACGGCAACCGCATCCCTGTTGACGTCAAGGCCGGCGACGAGGTGTTCTACGGCAAGTTTGGCGGCAACGAGGTCAAGGTCGACGGCGAGGACTTCCTGCTCCTCCGTGCGGACGACATCTACGCCATCATTGAGGAGTAGCTCGCGCGAGCTGCTCGCTAGCTGGTAAACAACCCACTTGGGTTTCTCTGGAAGGGAAAGCACAACATGGCTAAGGACATTGTTTTTGGCACCGACGCCCGCGCCAAGCTGGCCAAGGGTGTGAACACCCTCGCTGACGCCGTCACCACCACGCTCGGCCCCAAGGGCCGCTACGTTGCCCTGCAGCGCTCCTACGGCGCCCCCACCATCACCAACGATGGCGTCTCCGTCGCCAAGGAGATCGAGCTCAAGGACCCCATCGAGAACATGGGCGCCCAGCTGGTGAAGGAGGTCGCTACCAAGACCAACGACACCGTGGGTGACGGCACCACCACCGCTACGCTGCTCGCGCAGGTCATCGTCAACGAGGGCCTCCGCAATGTCGCCGCTGGCGCCAACCCCATCGCCATCCGTCGCGGCATCGACAAGGCCGTTGACGCCGTTGTGGCCGAGATGAAGGACTCCGCAATGGAGATCTCGACCAAGCAGCAGATTGCCTCCGTGGGCACCATCTCTGCTGGCGACCCCGAGATTGGCGAGAAGATCTCTGACGCCATGGAGGTCGTGGGCAAGGACGGCGTCATCACCGTCGACGAGTCCCAGACCTTCGGTATCGACATCGATACCGTCGAGGGCATGCAGTTCGACAAGGGCTACATCTCCCCGTACTTCGCCACCAACAACGACAACATGACGGCGGAGCTGGACAACCCCTACATCCTGATGACCGATCAGAAGATCTCCAACATCCAGGACATCCTGCCCATCCTCGAGGCCGTCTCCAAGCAGGGCGCGCCGCTGCTCATCATCGCCGAGGACGTGGACGGCGAGGCTCTGGCCACGCTGATCCTCAACAAGCTCCGTGGCACGCTCAACGTTGCCGCCGTCAAGGCTCCCGGCTACGGCGACCGTCGTAAGCGCATGCTCGAGGACATCGCCATCCTCACCGGTGGCCAGGTTGCCATGAAGGAGCTTGGCGTCCAGCTCACCGACGTCACCGCCGAGATGCTCGGCCGTGCCAAGTCCGTCAAGATCACCAAGGACAACACCACCATCGTTGGCGGCGCCGGCTCCAAGGACGCCATCGAGGAGCGTGTCTCTCAGATCAAGAACGAGATTGAGAACACCACTTCCGACTTCGACAAGGAGAAGCTCCAGGAGCGTCTGGCCAAGCTCTCCGGCGGCGTTGCGGTCATCAAGGTTGGCGCAGCTACCGAGGTTGAGCTCAAGGAGATCAAGCACCGCATCGAGGACGCCCTGCAGGCCACCCGTGCGGCTGTCGAGGAGGGCATCGTCGCCGGCGGCGGCGTGGCGTTCCTGGCTGCGGCTCCCGCGCTTGACTCCGTTGAGACCTCCGATCCTGACGAGAAGATCGGCGTCGACATCATCCGCAAGGCGCTCGAGGCCCCTGTGAAGACCATCGCGAGCAACGCTGGCTACGAGGGCTCCGTCGTGGTCGAGAAGATCAAGAGCCTGCCCAAGGGCCAGGGTCTCGACTCTGCGACCGGCAACTATGGCGACATGATCGAGATGGGCGTCCTCGACCCCGTTAAGGTCACGCGCACCACGCTCCAGAACGCCGCTTCCGTGGCGTCCCTCATCCTCATCACCGAGGCCACTGTCTCCGATGAGCCCAAGGACACCACCATCGAGGAGGCCATCTCCAAGGCAGCCGCTGCGGGCGGCCAGGGTGGCGGCATGTACTAAGGGCTAGGTAGCCCAGCGTACCGCTCCTCGGTCACGCGACTCGACCGAGTGAACCTCAGGGCCCCGAGTGCCATCCGGCACTTGGGGTCCTTTTCTGTCGCGGGTTGTTGCGCTTCTCGCCTGCGCGGGATTGGGTTCCCCGGCAATGGAATCCCGTTGCCGGGGAATGGAATCCCGTTGCCGGGGAACTTAATCCCGCGGGGTACAATGGAACGGTTGCGTGCGCGGGCGCACGCGCCGCGGGGGCCGCACATGGCCGCCTTGGCAAGAAGAGGGGAGAGGCGATGGCGCAGAAGCGCGACATTCTCGACGACATCATCGACATCCAGGACAACTGGCAGGCGGTTCAGAACCCGTTGGCGGGCATCGCCGATTCGCTTGCCCAAGATCCCAGCCAGCGCAAGGTCTTCGATCCGGCTGACTACAAGGAGAAGCCCTGGTGCAACTCCAGCCGCTGCCTGCGCTGCTCTGCCGAGCGCGAAGACGTGTGCTCGGTCTGCCTGGACGTGTGCCCCACGCACTCGATCGACATCCACAACAAGTCGGTCACGATCACGGACTCCTGCCGCAAGTGCGGGCTCTGCCAGGCCGCTTGCCCCACCGAGGTCTTCAACACGCGTCGCCACATGGCCAAGCAGCTCTACGACAATATTGCCCGTGCGGCCTCGGCGTACGAGCAGTGCTACGTTACGTGTACCCGAGCCCTCAAGCGGCTTCCCAAGCCCAACGAGATCCTCCTCCCCTGCGTGGGTATGATCTCGCGCGACCTGTGGTTCTCCATTCTCGTCGACTACACCAACGTTTCCGTCTACCTGCCGCTTGGCATCTGCGACCGCTGTCGCACCACGACGGGCGAGGACTTCTACACCGAGGCCATTGGCACGGCGGAGGAGTGGGCCAAGTCCGCGGTGGGCCTCGAGGTCGACAAGGACAACCTCACGCACGAGTTCACGCGAGAGTACCGCCGCAGCCAGTTCGTGAGTTCCGCCATCCACGCGACCGAGAACCTCGTGACGCGCTCGAGTCCCAAGCTTGCCGGCGCCCAGGCGGTGGCCAAGAAGATCACCGACCATGCCAACCGCCTGAACGAGCTGCAGCGCCAGCTTGAGAATGCGGTGGGTGCCAAGACAACCCAGAACCGCCAGCGCATTCTCACGCAGAACCGCAAGCTCATGATGGGCGGTCTCCAGCACGATTTGACCCCGACCTCTGCACGTCCTGCGGCGACTGCGCAAAGGCCTGCGTCACCCATGCAATCGACCTGGACGATAACGGCCACGTGCACACTATGGCGGCGTACTGCGTGAACTGCTCCGCCTGCGTGAAGGCCTGTCCCGAGGGCGCGCTCTCCATGCACCCCCAGGATGCCAAAGACCTTGTCATCCCCGACAAGAATGCCGAGGAGATCGCGCGTCAGAAGGCAAAGGCCAAGGAAGAGGCCCAGCGACTCATGGAACAGGGGAAAAAGCAGCTCACCAAGGCGGCCAACGTGCTTGAGACGCTGGACGAGAGCAACAAGAAGTAAGAGGCTGCGGGCAAGGTCCGCAGGCAACGAAGGAGAGGTATCGTGTCACTTTCCATTGGTATCGTGGGGCTGCCCAACGTGGGCAAGTCGACCCTGTTCACCGCGCTCACCCGCAAGGGCGGGCTCGCGGCAAACTACCCGTTTGCCACCATCGACCCCAACGTGGGCGTGGTCGACGTTCCCGACGAGCGCCT
>CACYGL010000048.1 GCA_902773995.1 uncultured Coriobacteriaceae bacterium
GCCTCGTTGGCGATCTGGCCGCCGTTGTCGTTGTAGACCTTGTAGCCGTTGTACTGCGCCGGGTTGTGCGACGCCGTGAGCACGATGCCCGCGGAGGTGTGCAGGTAGCGCACCGCAAAGGAGAGCGTGGGGACGGGCTCGATGCGCGGGTAGACGTAGACGTGCACGCCGTTGGCGGCAAGCACGCCCGCCGCGACGCGCTGGAAGTCCTCGCCCTTGAGGCGGGAGTCGCGCGCGATGGCGATGGTGGGGTTCTCGTAGTGGGCGTTCAGGTAGTTGGCGACGCCCTGGGTGGCCTGGGCCACAACGTAGACGTTCATGCGGTTGGTGCCCACGCCGAGCGTGCCGCGCAGGCCCGCGGTGCCAAACTCGAGCGTGCGATAGAAGGCGTCGTTGAGCGCGTCCTCGTCGCCAGCGCTGACAAGGGCGTCAAGCTCGGCCTTGAGGTCGGGCTCGGTGACGTTGTCCTGCCAGAGCTTGATGGTATCCTTCACGCCTGCGTCCATGGTTCCCCCTTGCTTAACAAGCACGAGCAATGCACCTTAGATTCTATCCGTGACGGCGCGGCGCGGGGCGCTCATGCGGACGAACGACTTTGTGGAGCTGTGAGCGGATGGTCAGGCGCCGTCCGCCGCGCGAGGCCGGCACACGTATCATGGTCGCAATGGTTTTCTCGGCGCGTGGGCGCCGCTGGGCGCGCCGGTTGGCGCGCAGGTCACGGGCGAAAGGTGTCCCGATGGAGTTTGTCGCAACATGCCCCAAAGGCTTTGAGTCTCTGCTGGCAGGAGAGCTGCACGCGCTTGGTGCCGAGGGGGTGCGCCCGCTTGTGGGCCAGGTCTCGTTCACGGGAGGCCTTGCGGACGCCTACCGATGCTGCCTGTGGTCGCGCCTGGCGTCAAACGTGACGCTTGTGCTGGCGCGCGTGGGGGCGGCCAATGCGGACCAGCTCTACGAGGGCCTCTCGGCCATCCCCTGGGAGGACCACGTGGCACCAGGCGCAACAATGGCCATAGAAGCGCGCGGCACCAACGACCAGCTGAGAAACACGCAGTTTGTGGCCCTGCGCTCGAAGGACGCTGTGGCAGACAGGCTTCTCTCGCGCCGGGGCGCGCGACCCCTGGTGAACACGGACGTGCCGGACGTGGGCATTGTGGTGCGCCTCTCGCGCGAGCGCGCGCTCGTGGGCATAGACCTCACGGGAGACCCGCTCTTCAACCGCGGCTGGGAGGCGCCGCTGGGCCGCGGGCGTCTTGCTCCGCGCCGGGCGGACTACGCTGCGGCGCTTCTGGAGGCCGGCTGCTGGTTCCGCGACGTGCGGCACGGCTCGCCCGTGCTGGTGGACCTCTTCTCCGGCACCGGTAGCGTGGCCGTTGAGGCCGCGAGCCAGGCGCTCGACCGCGCGCCAGGGCTGCTGCGCACGCGCTGGGGCTTTGCGCACTGGGCCGGCCACGACGCCGATGCCTGGGACGCCCTTGCCGCCGAAGCCGCAGACCGCGCGTCGACGGGTGCCGAGAACAGCGTGGAGCTCTTGCTCTGCGACACACGGCCGGGCTCGGAGGCCGCGGCGAGAAGGGCGCTTCGTGCCGCTGGCATGGACGTGGAGCCGCGCTTCCTTGCCGCGGACGAGCTTGCGGCAGCCGTGGGCGACGGCTCGCCGCTCCTGGTGGCAGACCTCGCGTGGCCGCAGCCGGACGACCTTGCCAGTGAGGCCGAGGCACTCTCGCTCTTCTCGGCAGGGGCTGGGGCTGTGGCGGGGCACGAGGGCGCCGGCGTGGTAGCGCTCTCCCCCGACGACGCGGCGGACGCGGCCGCAGGCGGCGAGCCCGCGGAGACAATCGCCGTGATCCTGGGCCGCGACGACGCAACCATCCGCTGCTACGACCCCATGTCCCTCTCGGCAGAGCACCCGATGGTGCAGCTGCGCGGAGACGCGGGCAGCGTTCCCGTGCTGGTGGGGGCATCGGACCAGTTTGCCGCGCGGCTTGCCAAGGTGGCCAAGCTCCGCGCCAAGTGGGCCGCGCGCGAGGACGTGAGCTGCTACCGCGTCTACGACGCCGACCTGCCGGACTACGCCGTCTCGATTGACCTGTACCGCGGCTCGGCCACGCCGGGTCGCTGGCTCTACGTCTCCGAGTACGCCGCTCCGCGCGACGTGGACGCGGGGCTTGCGCGCAGGCGCCTTCTCGACGTGCTGGCCATCGCGCCGCGCGTTCTGGACGTGGACCCCGCCAACGTGCACGTGCGCGTGCGCACACGGGCCCGCGGCGGCTCGCAGTACGCGGACGGCGGGCAGGAGGGACGCGGCCCGGCGGCGCACGACGAACGCCCCGCGCGCAGGCGGGACGGGCGTGTGGAGCTGCCCCGCGGCGCACACCTTGTGGACGAGGGCGGCCTCACCTTTGAGGTCAACTTCTCCGAGCGCCTTGACTGCGGGCTCTTCCTCGACCACCGCGAGACCCGCTCCATGCTGCGCGAGCTCATGAAGCGCACGCCGGGCGGAAGCTTCCTCAACCTCTTTGCCTACACCGGCACGGCAAGCTGCTACGCGGCGGACGGCGGCGCGGGGCTCACCACCACGGTGGACCTCTCCCGGCCGTCTCTCGACTGGGCGCGCCGCAACATGGAGCGCAACGGGTTTGTCGGCCGCAACCACGAGTTCATCCAGGCAGACGTGCTGCAGTGGGTGGCCGACCGCCGTCACGAGCACCGCTACACCTGGGACCTCATCTTCTGCGACGTCCCCACGTTCTCCAACTCAAACCGTATGCACGCCAGCTCGTGGGACGTGCAGCGCGACCACGCGGACCTCATCATCTCTGTGTCCAGGCTGCTCTCGCGCGGCGGCTGCGCGATCTTCTCGTGCAACCTGCGAAGCTTCAAGCCAGACGTCGAGACCCTCGAGAAGGCCGGCGTGGAGCTCGAGGACATCACCGCCAAGACCATCCCCGAGGACTTCTCACGCAACCCCAAGATCCACCACGCCTACCTCGTCTCGCGCTGTGGATGAGACAAAGGGACAGTCCCTTTGTCTCATGCCTTCTGGTAGAAGGCGTGGATGTCGCGGTCCATGGCTGCCAGCGTGGGCTCGTCCACGTACGCCATGTGGCCGCAGCCGTAGCGCAGCCAGGTCACGCGCTCCTTGAGCGCAGGCGAGAGGAACTGGCAGCTCAGGTCGTGGCGCACGTTCCAGAACGTGGTCGCCGCGTCATAGCGGCCGCCGATGATGGCAAGCTTCATGGTGGGGTTGCGGCGCAGCGCAAGCGCGACGTCGCCGGTCACGTTGGGCGCGCCGACCTTCTCGCCCGTACCGGGAACCTCGTGCTGCCAAATCCACTTGTGGCCCACGCGCTCCCAGTTCTGCCCCAGGTAGACCGAGGGACCCTGGTAGCCCAGCTCGTCCGCGCAGAACGCACGGAAGGCGTTGGTCCAGTTGGCCTCCACGGCGTCGTCGGCGGCGTCCTCGCCGCCCAGCCAGTCGAGACTCGCCTGCATGGGCGACGGCTCGTCCGAGCAGAAGCGCATGTCCAGGCGGCCGCACACGCGTCTCTCGTCGCGCAGCAGCTCGCGGCGAAACTCCGTAAGCTCCACGCGCAGATGGTGACGCACAAGGAAGTCGACGGACAGGCCCACGAACTGCGAGAGCTGGCGCGCCACGTCGCGCTCGCGCTCCGCGCCCAGGCGGTCGCCGCGGAGGAGCGCCGGCGCCAGCGTGTCATCGGCAAAGTCCATCGCGCGGTCAAACCACTCGTCGGGGTCCACTCCCTCACCCGTGCGGCCAAAGAACTGCGCCGCGGCCGCGTAGGTGGGCATCATGCCCAGGTAGTAGAGGTCCTCGCCGGGAAGCGTCTGCACCCAGTCCCAGATGGCCGAGAGCATCACCACGCCGGTGACCTTGACGGACTTCTCGCCCAGGAGCCTCATGAGCACGGCGTTCCTAAAGGTGCCGTAGGACTCGCCAAAGAGGTAGATGGGGCTTGACCAGCGGTGGTTCTTCTCGAGCCAGTCCATGATTGCACGGGCAAAGGCGTCCGCGTCACCGTCGACCGAAAAGACCGTCGCGGGGTCGCAGTCGTCGGCCACCACGGACCAGCCGGTGCCCAGGGCGTCGAGAAACACGAGGTCAGAGTCCTTGAGCAGCGTGTGGGGGTTATCGGCCACCTGCGCGGAAGCCGCAAGGTGGTTGGTGCCGTCGGTCTCAACGCGGCGGGGCCCAATGCCGCCAAAGTTGATGGGCACCGACGCCGAGCCCGGGCCGCCGTTGTAGGCAAAGGTCACCGGACGGGCGGCGTTTGGCTGGCCCTCCGCGTCCACCGCCACGTAGGAGAGCGAGAACATCTTGCCCTCAAGGCGCCCCGAGTCGTCACGAACGTCGAGGTGGGCGGCCGTGGACACGTAGTCGATGGTCCTATCGCCGTCTGTCCACGAGAGACGCGCGCTCGCCGGGTTGGGCACGCTCCTCACCACATTTGCGGGCACGCCCTCGTACGGGCGGCGCGGCGCCTCCGTGGCGGGCGCCGCCTGAGACGCCTGCGTGTTCTCGTCTGCCATAGGAACCCCTTCCCTTGTAGAGCCTCGACCAGTTGTACAAGATCACCCAGCCGAGAATAGCGACAACGTGCACCATTCTACTCGCTCCCCACTGTCCCCCGCTCCTCGCCGGCCCCCCAGCGAGACAGCACGATTTCCGCCGAGAGGAGCCGACGGCAAACCGCGCCCCAACTGCATATACTTGTCAGAGAGTGAAGCGCTCACCTTTCTTTAAGGAGAGTGCTATATTTAACGATTTGTACTTGGAATAACCAGGGATTCGCAGGTAGAACCCACGGAAATTGGAGCGTCATGGTTACATCCAACGCACCGGCCCCAACCAAGCGAGCCAGGAAGCCCATCAAGAAGGGCGGCATTCCCCTCTCAGCAGGTATGGTGCTTGTAACGCTGGGCGTCGTCTACGGCGACATCGGCACCAGCCCCATGTACACCCTCAAGGCCATCATGACCGGCAACGGCGGCCTGGGCACCATGAGCGAGGACGTGGTTCTCGGCGCGCTGTCGCTGCTCATCTGGACCATCACCCTCATCACCACGGTCAAGTACGTGCTGGTAGCCATGAAGGCCGACAACCACAACGAGGGCGGTATCTTCGCGCTGTACAGCCTCGTCAGGCGCTGCGGCAAGTGGCTCATCATCCCCGCCATGATCGGCGGCGCAGCCCTTCTCGCCGACGGCATCCTGACGCCTGCCGTCACGGTGACCACTGCCATCGAGGGCCTGCGCACCATCGACTTCTTCTACGGCATCATCGGAGACAACCAGGCCATCGTGGTTGGCATCACCCTCGTTATTCTCTGCATCCTCTTTGCCATGCAGAAGGCGGGCACCTCCACCATCGGCAAGGCGTTTGGCCCGGTCATGACCGTGTGGTTCCTCTTCCTGGGCATCACCGGCCTCCTCAACGTGGGGCTCGACCTCAACGTCTTCCGCGCGCTCAACCCGCTGCGCGGCATCATGTTTCTCTTTAACCACAACCTCAACGCCGCCGGCCTCATGGTGCTGGGCAACGTCTTTCTGTGCACCACCGGCGCCGAGGCCCTCTACTCCGACATGGGCCACGTGGGCAAGGCCAACATCTACGTCTCCTGGCCGTTCGTGAAGCTCTGCCTCATCCTCAACTACCTAGGCCAGGGCGCTTGGATCATCGCCAACCACGGCAGCGTTGAGCTTGCCGCCATCACGGACCTCAACCCGTTCTTCCAGATGCTGCCCGAGGAATTCCGCGTCTTTGCCGTGATTCTCTCCACCTTTGCGGCCATCATCGCGTCGCAGGCGCTCATCACGGGCTCCTACTCCATTGTTTCCGAGGCCATTCGCCTCGACCTCATGCCCCACATGAAGATCAACTACCCCTCCGAGACGCGCGGCCAGATCTACATCCCGCTGGTAAACAACATCATGTGGATTGGCTGCATGGGCGTGGTGCTGCTCTTCCAGAGCTCCGAGCACATGGAGGCCGCCTACGGCCTGGCCATCACCTGCACCATGCTTATGACCACGCTCCTGCTGTTCACGTACCTCTCGCGCATTCGCCGCAAGCCCGCGGCGGCCGTGGTGTTCCTCGTCTTCTTTGGCGCCATCGAGCTCATGTTCTTCTTCTCGAGCCTCACCAAGTTCTTCCACGGCGGCTACGTGACCGTGCTTCTTGCCACCGTGCTGTTCCTCGTGATGTACATCTGGCGCCGAGGAACGGCCATCGAGCGCACGCAGTCCGTCTACCTGCCGGTTCGCGAGTACCTCGACCAGCTCTTCGACCTCTCGCACGACGAGTCCTACCCGCTCCTTGCCGACAACCTGGTGTTCCTCACTAACGACTCGTCGCTCGACAAGCTCGACCGCGACATCCTCTACTCGATCCTGGACAAGCGCCCCAAGCGCGCGAGGGCGTACTACTTCCTCAACGTCCAGGTGACCGACGAACCCTACACCCACGAGTACATGGTCAACACCTTTGACACCGACTTCGTGTTCAAGGTGCAGCTGCGCCTGGGCTTCCGCGTGAACCAGCGCGTGAACACCTACCTCTACCAGATTGTCGAGGATCTGGTGGAGCACAACCAGCTTGCTCCGCAGAACCACAAGTACTCGATCTACCGCAAGCACAGCATCGTGGGCGACTTCCGCTTCTGCCTGATTCGCAAGGTCCTCTCGCCCGAGACGGACATCTCCGGGGCGGACTCGCGCACCATCGAGGCCAAGTACTTCATCCGCCGCCTGTGCGGCACGCCCATGCGCTGGTACGGCCTGGAGAACTCCTCGGTGATCTTTGAGTACGTGCCGCATCCCCATCGACGCCAATGCGGTGCTGGCAGCGGCACCCAAGAAGGTCGTCGCAAAGCCCGCCGAAGGCGACGAGGACTCAGACGACGAGGACATCTTCTCTGCCTCCATGCACAACGAGCGCGAGGAGAATGCCAGCGACGCCGAGAAGACCCTGGTGGGCGGCGACACGGCAAGCTTCAAGCCGCTGCGCATCGACGACTCCGACGACGAGGACTCCGAGGAGGAAGAGGAGCTCGAGTACGCCGTGAAGGTCGCTGAGGCAAAGATTGGCGAGCAGGACCAAGGCGACAACAGGTAGCCTGCAGTCCTGTTGCCACATGCGAGAAAAACACGGCTCCGGCGTCAATGCGACGCCGGAGCCGCAACTTTGTACGCCCCTACGGCACCCGCACGGGACCCGCTCCAGCCTTTGCCCATCAGCGCCGCTTTTCCTCGCCGGTTTTCTCCAACACCTGGGTAGATAATCTGATGTCGCTACCACCAGACACCAGGCGCACGGAGGCGAGTGTGGAACTCGTTCGGACAAACCTCAGCGGAACCGCAAAGCAGCAGCTCACGACCTATGTCATGTCCCTCTACCGCAAGGGCCAGACAAAGCTCCCGCCCGAGAACGACCTCGCCAAGCTCTTTGGCGTAAGCAGAATCACCATCCGTCGTGCGCTTGGAGAGCTCGAGCGAGAGGGGCTCATACTTCGCGAGCAGGGCCGCGGCACCTTCATCAACCCCGCCTCCGCCAGCATCAAAATCAACCTTGTCCCCGGCGAGGAGTTCACCAAGCTCATCGCCGAAAGTGGGCACCAAGCAGCCATCACGGTCGTAGACATCTCCACCAGGCCCGCCGTGCTGGACGAGGCGGAGCGCCTTGGCGTTGCGCCAGGTACCGAGCTCTGCTCAGTCGAGAAGCTCTACTTTGCGGATGGCACGCCGGCAATCATCAGCGTAGACAGGTTCCCCACCTCGCTTGTCAAGAACCTCCCCACCGCAGAGTACCTCTCAGCCCACCCCATCTTCGACTTCCTCCGGGACGAGGCAGGCGTTGCCATCGTGCGAGACAAGATCGAGATCGAGTCCATCACGCACCTCAAGGCGTGCCAGCTTGCCAAGGCAGGAGCGCAGCTGTGCTGCGAGACAGCTCTTGCGTTCAACGGCATCAATTACAATCGCGACAACGAGCCCGTGATGGTGGATACCGAAATCTACGACACGAGCATCGTGAAGTTCGAGCTTCTCCGCGTAAAGGACGTGTGCTAGGGTCGGGCGCGCCCCCAGCACCGCGATGGCGCCCAAGCAGCGACTTTGTGCGCACTTGCTGCCAAAACGCACCTTCGGGCGCCGACAACCCTACCCCCTACCCGAGAAGCGCCTCCAGGTACGTGGCAAAGCCGCTCTCGGCGTTGGTCGCCGTCACGTGCCCACGGCAACGCCGTCGCCAGCCGCGCGAATCATCTCGAGGTCGTTGGGCGAGTCCCCGAACGCCACGCTCTGCTCGCGGGAAATCCCCAGCCTGTCGCAGAGCCACGCGAGCGCGGAGCCCTTGGACGCCCGCGCGTCAATCACCTCGATGGCGCTACCGTAGGAGCCCGTGTGTCGCAGCGTGGGGTCCTCCTCCACGGCCAGACGCGCCGCGGAGGCCACCTCGCGCGCCCCGGCGCCAACACCCCAGCACATGCCCACGCGCTCGACGGTCCGGGCGCTGCGGATCACCTGCTCGAGCGGCTGGTCCACCAGCGTGCGCGACGCGTGCATGTATGCGGTCTGCGCCGGCGGCATGCCCAACCCGTCGATGAGCTCCCAGCTGTGCCTGTCCGTGAGCACCCGACCATCGGCGAACACCTCGAAGGTCATGCGGTCGAGAAGCCCGCGCACGCGCGAGAGCAGCGACAGCGCCCGCCCTGCACCCATGCTCTGGTCGAGAAGGACCTTCTCCGACGCGGCGTCAATCGCCACGGCGCCGTCCGAAGGCACCCCGTAGTGCGTGGCCGGATGGCGGCGCACCTCGGGCGGAATCGCGTGCCAGGCGCGGCCGGTGCAGGGCACGAACTCCACGCCCTCCTCGGCAAGGCGGTCGAGCATCGCCATGTTGCGCGGCAGCAGCGTCTTGTCTGGCGCAAGGAAGGTGTCGTCCATGTCGGCGAAGACGATGCGTGGGCGCACGTGGCCTTCCGGAGCGTCGCCACTCGCTGCGACGCGAGAGCTACTGCTCATCAGCCGCACCGGCGTCCTTCTCGCCAGCCGTACCCGCCGCAGCGTCGCGCTCCCCCAGCGGGACGTACTCGCGCATGTCGAAGACCGAGCGGTATGCCGGCCTGATGATGCGGCCCGCGCCGTAGAGCTCCTCCATGCGGTGCGCCGCCCAGCCGGCGACGCGCGCCATCGCGAAGATGGGCGTGTAGAGGTCCTTGGGCACCCCCAGCATGGAGTACACGAAGCCCGTGTACATGTCGATGTTGGCGCAGATGGGCTTCTTGGTGCCCTTGACGTCGCGCATGACCTCGGGCCCAAGGCGCTCGATGCTCTCGATGAGGTCGAGCTTGTTCTCGGCGCCCTTCTGGTGCGCCAGCTTGCGAGCATAGCGCTTGACCAGCTGCGCGCGAGGGTCGGAGATCGTGTAGACCGCATGGCCGAGGCCGTAGATGAGGCCGGTCTGGTCGAAGGCCTCGCCACGGACGATCTTCTCGAGATAGCCCGCCACCTCGTCGTCGTTGGTCCAGTCGGCAACGTGGGAGCCGATGTCGTCGATCATCTGGCCAACCTTGAAGTTGGCGCCGCCGTGCTTGGGTCCCTTGAGCGAGCCCAGCGCCGCCGCGTAGGCAGAGTAGGCGTCGGTCCCCGAGGACGAGAGCACGCGCGTGGTGAACGTGGAGTTGTTTCCGCCGCCATGCTCGACGTGGAGCATGAGCATCACGTCGAGCATCATGGCCTCCTCGTGCGTGAAGCCCTCGTCGCCGCGAAGTACGTCGAGCACCGTCTCGGCCATCGAGAAGCCCTCGCGCGCGGGCGGCACCACCAGGCGGTCCTCGTTCATCGCGGCCACGCTTGCGGCGTGCGCCACGGCTGCCGTGCGCGGCCAGCGGCCGAGAAGCGAGAGGGCAACGTCGATCTCGTGCTCGGGCGAGGTGTCGTCCGGCGTGGGGTCGAAGGCGTAGAGCAGGAGCGTCGCGCGCTGCAGCACGTTCATGATCGAGTGGCTGTAGGTGGTGCGAGGGAAGATGGAGAGGTAGCCATCGGGCAGCTGACGGCGCGAGTCGATGCGCGCGCGGAAGTCGTCAAGCTCGGCCGTCGTGGGCAGGTGCCCCGTGATAACGAGATACGCCACCTCCTCGTAGCCAAAGCGGTCCTCGCTCTGCGGCCCGGCAACCAGGTCCTCGATGTGGTAGCCACGAAGGATGA
Source organism: uncultured Coriobacteriaceae bacterium (assembly GCA_902773995.1). GTDB lineage: Bacteria > Actinomycetota > Coriobacteriia > Coriobacteriales > Atopobiaceae > Tractidigestivibacter. Next base: position 10,225 of record CACYGL010000048.1, read on the forward strand.
GGTCGCCCTTGTCGGGCACGGCCACGCCATTCTCCTTGGTGTAGCCGTGGACGTTCGAGATGGTGGTGAGACCCACGAGCACGCCGGAGCCGTCGGCGTTGCGCAGGCCGCGCTTCACGTCATAGCGGCTGTAGAGGTCGCCGTCCAGGACGTCGGCGTCCTTGTAGCCGTCATAGAGGCCGTCGGAGACGGCGGGGCGTCCCAGCGCCTTGGAGGGCATGGGGTAGGCGTCCGCCACGTGCGTCATGGCGGAGGTGTCGAGCGTCGAGAGGATGGGCCCGAAGACCTCGTTCCTGCTGCGGTTTGACTTGAAGAGGGGCATGGCCTAACACCTTTCTCGCCGTCCCGCAACGCGAGACGGGCGCGCCGAAGACCGTTGGCTAACGCTGAGAAGAGCTACAGGCGGTACATGTAGTGGAAGACTTCCTCGCGCTGGATGCGAATCTGGACGCCCAGGCGCTCAGAGAGCGCGTCGAGGGCACCCTTGAGCTCGGAGAAGTCCGTCTTCACCTCGGCCAGGTCCACGAGCATGGTCATCGTGAACGTGCCCTGGAGGATGGTCTGCGAGATGTCGAGGATGTTTGCGGAACGCTCGGAGAGTTCCGTGGACACTGCTGCAACGATGCCCGGGCGGTCATGCCCAAGGACGGTGATGATCGCGCGGTTCTGGTCTGTCTCGTCTGCGGTGGGCACGAATCCTCCTTGGTCGAGGCCATAACGTGGTATGGAGCCAATTCTACCCAAGGCGAGCGCTTTGCCCATGCTTTAGCGAGAATGGCAACGCAGCGGAAAGAATGTGATGGGCGCATGCTGTGAGCATAACGCCTTCGATAAGAAAGCCGACCGCGCGTGGCGGCCGGCTTTGCGTGCGAGATATGCGTGCAAGCGAGTGGTCTAGTTCTCCTCGGCAGCCGCGTCGAGCGCACCCTCGAAGAGCGCCTGGACGTCCTCGGGCGTGGTGTCGAGCGCGACGGAGAGCTCCTGGAGCGAGCGGGCCGTTGCCAGCTTGAGGATGCGGTCAAAGGCCACGGGCGGCTTCTTGTTGCGGGACTTGACCTCGTCGATGCGCTCGCGAAATGTCTTCACGATGCGAACGGAATCCTGGCAGCTGCCGCGGCGAATCTCGTCCTTGAAGTGCTGCTCCTCCAGGGTTCCGCTGTGCTCGGAATAGGACTCGACCTCCATGGTGGGGTACTCGTCGATGATGGCGCGTGCCTCATCTGCCGAGAGGACCGGGCGCAGGCGAGACTCGCTGGAGACGGGGTAGCTGATGCGCATGGGGTGACGCTCCCCAACAGGCATGAGCTGGTAGCAAGGGGTGGGGCCATCTGTCACATCCTCGACACGGCACACGCCCTGACCCGGATGGACAACGTACTCACCAATCTCATACATGCGAAAACTCCTTTCTCATGTATATTATCTTAGCACGATAACGGCGTTTTCCATACCGTTTAGGTATATGCCCTTGCCTATTGCAGCAAAGCACACTATCTTGATTGGTTTATTTCGTTGTGGCGCGGGTGCGTGGCGGATTCCATTGTCCCTACGCCAATCCCAACTCCCCCGTCGCAGTCACGCGCTCAGCCAATTTATAATAACGTAGTAGAATATTGTAGTAGTAAATCGGGTACTAGGAGTAGGGATAGCATCTGGATGAACCAATAGTGCATCCCCGCATCACAAGAGAGCATCCGCAACTGTCCGTGGAAGACGTTAGGTACGCTTGGGAGCACTCCTATTACGAGGCCTTGCGACCGGAAAGCCCCAATTTCCCGGAGTATCTCTGGATAGGAAGGGATAAACACGGGCGAGAGGTTGAGATGGTAGGAACAATGACCACCCAAGGCTGGCTCATATATCACGCAAATACGCCCGTATCAAAAAGGGTTAAAGCAGAGGTCAAAAGAAATGAGAGAAGGGAGTAGCCATGGCAGAGTACAAGCTTCCCAATGGCCACGTCCTTACCGACGAGGAAATCGAACAGCGCGCAAAAGCCTGGGAGGACGGCAGCTGGGATGGGCATCTCGCCACCATACGCGCAGGCCGCCCGCGTCTCTCGGATGAGACGAACGCGAACTTGTCCTTCAAGTGTCCAAAGTCTGGTGCAGAGCTCATTGCCCGCGCCGCAGAGGCAAGCGGAGTCAACAAGTCAACGTTCATCCGAGATGCGGCAATCGAGAAAGCAATGCACATCCTCGCCGCAAGCTAGCAACAGCAAGGCAGGGCAGTCGCGATAAGCCGACGTCCCTGCCTTAGAGCACGTCCCTAGTCGACCATCGTGATGGAAGCAATGACGGGCTGATCTTCCTTGGAGAGAATCCCGTTGGAATCGCCCTTGTCGGCAGTCGCATTCACAATGGCGTCAACCACGTCCATGCCGTCCGTCACGTTGCCAAAGGCGGCGTACTGGCCGTTGAGCGAGGCCGCCGTCTTCTGGACGATGAAGAACTGCGAGCTGGCCGAGTTGTAGTCCGACGAGCGCGCCATCGAGATGGTGCCGCGCACGTGGGCGATGTCGTTCTTCACCCCGTTTGCCGAGAACTCGCCCTTGATGGTGGTCCCCGAGCCGCCGGTACCGTCGCCGTTGGGGTCGCCGCCCTGGATCATGAAGTCCTTCACCACACGGTGGAAGGTGAGCCCGTTGTAGAAGCCCTGCTCGACCAAGTCGGCAAAGTTGGACACGGTGATGGGGGCGACGTTGGCGTTCAAGGCAACCGAGATGGTGCCGTAGTCCGTGACCTCGATGGTCGCATGGTGGACGCCCGAGGCGTAGGGGCCGGTGGGCTGGTCGCTAGTGTCCGTAGCATCGCTGCTCGTCGAGGAGTCAGACGACGTGTCCGAAGAGGACGAGGTGGTGCTTGCGCTCCCCTCTCCGCTCGCGCTGGAGGAGGCTCCGCAGGCGGCAAGCGAGAAGGACGCCGCAGCAAGCGCCAGGCCCATGAAGCCGCGCCTTGTGATGGCCGCGTATGCCGTACGTACGTTGTTCTCGCCAAACGTATCCTGGTTGTCCTGGTCCATGGGTGCGCCAATCGTCGTGGGATCTGTCAGCGCCATCACCATACCAGCCACATGTGAAAGGCCCGTAGGGCGAGAGTGAGACAAAGGGAAACTCCCTTTGTCTCATTTCAGCCTCACGGCAGGTTGCTTTGAGCAACAGTTCAACGTTATGCCAGCCTGTTGTCATTGCGCACGCGACGCCAACGGGCCCCTCTCGGCTGGACATACTGTGGCCAACAGCAACTCCAGACGAGGAGGGACACCATGAGAAGTGAAGCGTTTGAACGCAGGGACTCGATCATGCGCAAGGCGGGCGTCGCAGTTGTCACGGGAGCGCTGCTCATCTCGATGTCTCCCCTGCCCGCGCTGGCCGAGGGCACAAGCAGCAGCTCTGGCACCAGCACGGCAACGAGCCAACCCGCAGGCGAGCCTCCCTCGGGCGGCGGGTCTGCCCCAGGTGACGCCGGCGGCAGCATGCCTGGCGGAGGAGGCGGTGGCGCTGGTGGTGCCAACACGATGACGTACGACTACACGGGCACGCTCTCCGGCGCGCTCACGGCAGACGGAGACAGCCAGGAGGCCTCGGACCAGACCATCACCGCAACCGAAGCCGACGTGAACGCAGCGCTGGCAGAGAACGGCGGCGCACTTGCCCTCTCCGGCGTCACACTCGAGAAGTCCGGCGACGACACCAATGGCGACAACTGCAACTTCTACGGAGTGAATTCGATACTTCTCGCCACAGGCGACGGCAGCACCGCGAAGATCTCGAGCTCCAAGCTCGACGCCACAAGCGAGGGCTCCAACGCGATCTTTGCCACCGACGGCGCAACCGTCTACGCAAACGGGGACACCATCACCACCTCGGCCGGCAACTCGCGCGGGCTTGACGCCACCTACGACGGCACCATCATCGCCAACGACATGGGCATCTCGACCCAGGGCGACCACAGCGCGAGCATCGCCACCGACCGCGGCGGAGGCAACATCTCGGTGACCAACTCCACGCTCTCGACCGCGGGCTCCGGCTCGCCCCTGCTCTACTCGACCGGTGACATCGAGGTCTCTGGCGTGACGGGCACGGCCACCGGCAGCCAGATTGCCGGCATGGAGGGACTCAACACCATCCTCATCAACAACTCGACCCTCTCGAGCACCATCACCGACAAGACCGCCTCGGACCCTGTTGCCAACGCGGTAATCATCTACCAGTCCACCTCGGGCGACGCCGAATCCACCACCGGCGAGGCGGCGACCTTCCAGGCCGTTGGGTCCACGCTCTCGAGCGCCATCCAGTCCGGCGCGTTCTTCTACGTGACCAACACCACGGCGAACATCCTGCTTCAGGGCACCACGCTCGACTACGACTCCTCGGACGCCAACCTCATCCAGGTCGAGGGCAACGACTCCAACAGCTGGGGCACGGCCGGATCCAACGGCGGGACGGCAACGCTCACCCTGGCGGACGAGGACGTCAAGGGCAACGTGAGCGTGGACACCATCTCGTCGCTGGCGCTATACCTCGCGGACAACAGCACCTGGACCGGTGCAGCCGCCATAACCGAGAACGCCAACGGCTCCACCAGCGACTCCCCCATCACTGTGAACGTGGACGACGGGTCGACCTGGGTGGTGACGGCAGACTCGACCGTCTCGGCGCTCAACGTGGCCTCGGGCGGGAGCGTGGTGGACGAGAGCGGCAAGACCGTGACCATCGTGGCGAACGGCCAGACCGTGGTCCAGGGCGACTCGAGCCTCACCGTCACCGTGACGGGCTCCTACACCACCACGTATGACGGGACGGGCGCATCCACCGTGGCCGCCGACCTCATCGACCGCAGCGCCTTCGACACCGAGTACGGCACGAGCACCATGTTTGTGATGGGCGACAATACCGACGCCGACGCAGCGGACGCCGCCCAGGCCAGCGCGGCCACGGGCTCCTCGACAGACGCCGCCACGAGCGCAAGCGACGCCACGTCCTCAAGCACGGGCAACGTCCTTCTCGACATCTGGAACTCAATCGTGAGCTTCTTCACCGGCAGGTAGGCTGTCCCCCTCCCTTTCCCAGCCTTGCTGCCATACAAAAGCGCCCCGGCATCCACCTGCCGGGGCGCTTTCATGAGACAAAGGGAAACTCCCTTTGTCTCATTCGCAGCAGGAGACGACCCAGGCGAGCAGGTTGTCGTTCGCGGTGCCCGAGCGCTCGGCCATCACGTGGCCCTGGCCCCACACCGGCACGTAGGCAACGTCCTCGACACCGCTGAAGTGGCGCAGCGCCAGCACCAGGTTGGCCGAGGTCGCAAGCGAGGTGGTGGTGTCGAAGACGCCCTCGTTGACGCGCCAGTGGGGCGCAACCGAGCCGGTCCCGTAGCCCTCGTAGGTGCCACTCAGGTAGTACAGCGGGTTGAACATCGAGACGCGCGTGGCCATGTCGGTCTCGAGGGAGTCCGTCTTCTCGAGGTCGTCCTGCCAGGCCGTGGCATAGGAGTCGTCCCAGCCCTCGAGCGAGGCGTAGCTGTCCGCGCTTGCCGCCACGCGGTTGCCAACGGTCTCGTCAAAGTGGAGGGTGCTCTCCTCGCCAATACCAAAGAGCTGGTTGGTCTTCGTGGAGCGGTCGACGGCATCGAACGCGGGAACCGCAAGCTCGGCGGGGCAGAGATGCGTCGAGAAGTCGCGCAGGCTCGAGATCGAGACGGTCTGGCGGCTCACGTTGTAGTTGATCCACCAGTAGTCGGAGTTGAGCGCCGAGAAGTAGTTCTGGACGGTGTCGTAGATGGTGGACTGCACCTGCGTGCGAGCCCGCAGCGTCCGTGGTGCCGTCCGTCTGCGCCTCCGCCGAGGAGGACTGGGCTTCCTGCTTTGCCGCAGCAACGGCAGCCTCGGTCGCACGCGTGGTCGCGAGGTTGGGGTCACCGGGGAAGCTTGGGTCGTCGATGCGCTGTGGCGTGTACGTGTACGGGAACGTGGTGTCCGAGACGAAGTTCGTCGCCGACTCGTCCAGGATCGAGAGGAGCTGGCTCGCATAGGAGCCGAGCGCGTAGACGCCGCCCTCAGACTCGTCGAGCGTGAGCTGGGCGTCGTCGGAGTCGCGCAGGTCCATAGCGTTGATGTAGCTCGCGTAGTCTGCGGCGAGCCCCTGCGAGAGCGAGCCCGTCCACGTGCCTTCCGCACGGTTGCCGGCGGTCGAGAACTGGCCCATCGACCACTCGTAGGAGGCGTCTGCCGTGTCGAACGAGGTGGCGGGGCACCACGACGCGCTGCCAAAGACGGCGTCAGAGACGGCGTTGCCCTCGGCGTCGTGCGTGATCGCGCCAATGGAGTCCAGGTAGGGCTTGTAAGTCTCGGCATCTCCCGCAGAGCCGAGAAGCGCGCTCACGCCGCCGCCGGCAGAGAAGCCGAACGAGAAGACCCGGGAGGTGTCGCAGGGCAGCGCGTCCTTGTTGTAGCGCAGGTAGCGGATGGCCGCCTTGAGGTCGACCACGGGCCAGGGGGCGCCACCGGGATAGAGGTCGGTGGAGCCGGTAGAAGAATCGTAGCCGGCGCTCCTTCCGCGGAAGCCCGCATAGACGTAGACGCAGCCGGCATCGAGGAAGGTGCCCAGGCCGTCGTAGCCGTACTTGGTGGGGCTCGCCTGCGGGGAGAGCGTGCCGCTGTTGATGGGGAGAAGGACCGGCGCCGTGGACGGGGTGAAGCCGCCCACCACGGCCTTCTCGTTCACGGTGCAGGAGTAGGTCTCGCCCTTCTTCTCGGCCGTGAAGAACTTGCCGGGCACGAAGATGGCCAGGGACTCGTAGGCGGTCGTGGCGGGCTTCAGGCAGTACGTGAGGCCGAGCTGGTAGTAGACGTCGTTGTCCTTGTCGTACTTCCAAGCGGAGGTGTCGAGCGCCAGGCTCTTGAACTCGCCCAGGTCAACGTTGTCGGAGGGCGGCGCCACGGTGTCCGAGGAGGTCTGGTCGGAGCTGGTGTCTTGCTGCTGGCGCGTGGGTGCGCCGCAGGCAGCAAGGCCCACGCTCGCCGCACC
>CACYGL010000049.1 GCA_902773995.1 uncultured Coriobacteriaceae bacterium
CATCCCAGCCCTCAGAAGTCCCATGGTCCACGCTCCTTCGACATCATGTCCGTCGGGCAACGTGCCCTCACCATCAGGGTGATTCGTGAGCCCTCCTGGTGGAATTACCGAACGTCCCAAAACGCCTGTCGAACGTTGGCCGCGCGACCCAAAGCACCGCGTGCGGCGTGACTAGAATGGGCGTGTGGGCCGCCGTTGGGGGAATGGGCGTATGGGTCGCCATTGGGGCGCGAGTGAGAGGGGACACCCGCGTGAGCAGGTCTGACGACACGTTTGCGCGAAAGGCCATCGCCGGCGCATGCGCCGGAGGGGCCCTCCTGTGCCTGGTCTTTCTCGCCATGCAGGCGTTTGGTAGCACACCCCCGCCCGAGCCGGGCAGCGCAAGGTTCTTGTACGGGTCTTTCTTCTGGCCGTCTGGCTCCTACAGCGTGGTGCCCTCCTCGACCTCAGGGCTCATGATCCTCATGGCCCCGGCAACGGCGGTCTGGGGATTCTCGGTTCATGTGAGGTGCTCGGATTCGCACATTCGCCACTGCCTCAAGGGCGTTGCCCTGCTCGTGGGCCTGTGGATGCTCGACGTGATTGTCAAATACCGTCACACCATCAACAATCCCCAGCTCACAGCCTTTCTCTGGTATCTCTTTTACGTGCCCATGACGCTCATACCGCTGCTTTGCCTGCTGTGCGCCCTGCGCGCGTCGGCGCTCGACAACAAGCCGTGGGCTCCTCTCCTGCGACGAGCTGCCTGGGCGACAAGCATCGCGATCATTGCCCTGGTGCTCACCAACTCCTTCCACCTGCAGGTCTTCTCGTTTGACATCTCGAGGCCAGACTGGCAGGAGGTCTACGTCTACAACTGGGGCTACTGGTTTGCGGTTGCGGTCTATGTGGCGGAGTACCTGGGCTTCTTTGTCCTCCTCTTTGCCGCGTCGCGTCGGAGGCTGCACGGCGTCATCGCGCTTCTCGTCATGGCGACGGTTTCCTTTGGTGCCTACGGCCTCATGTACGCCCTGCGCCACGAGTTTGCCATCAAGACCAACTTCTCCCTCAACTATTCCCTGGTAGTGGTGGTGCTTCTGGAGCTTGCGCTGGACTTTGGCCTTCTGCCCTCGTATGCCTGGTATGGCGAGGCCTTCTCGCGCCTGCCGCTCGACCTCAAGGTCCTCACGAGGGACGGCTCGGTTGCCTTCTCGACCGCCTCGGCCGGGCCCGTACCCACTCCCGTCCTCGACCTCACGCTGCGGGTGGCGCGTTCAAGGACGCGCGACAGGGTCACGAGGTTTAGGACCTCGGCCATCCCGCACGCGCTCTTCAAGGTCTATGGGGTAAGCGGCGGGGCGGCGCTTCTTGCCGAGGACGTGGCGCTTCTGGACGAGCAGCGCCGCATGCTCACCGAGCGTCAGGACCGCCTGCGGAGAAGCAACGAGGTCCTTAGGCACGAGAGCGGCCTCCGCCGCGAGCTCTGGCGCCTCGAGAGCGAGGAGCGCCTGCTCCTGAGCATCGAGGGGTCCATCTCGGATAAGGTGGGGCACATGCGCGAGCTTCTCGCCACGCTTCCAAGGGGGGCGCCAGGCGACCGGGCGCGAAGGCGAGACATGCTCACCGAGGTCAAGCTCCTTGTGGCCTACTGCAAGCGAAAGGGCGCACTCGTCCTCTCCGAGAGGAGCAATCCCGAGTTCGACCGCGACCGTCTGCAGCTCGTCTTTAACGAGACGGCCTCTGACCTGCGCTCCATTGGCGTCGACTGCGCAGCGATGGTGAGCCTGGAGAGCGAGCTTCCGGCGCCCGTGGTGAGCGTGCTCTACGACTGCCTGTACGACGTGGCCTCCGTTGCGCTCTTTGCCACCGACCCCATCCTCATGTTCTTCGTGAGCGGGGACGAGAAGGGCGTGGAGATGCGGGCGGCGCTTGACGCGGCGCAGATGGACGCGGCGCGCCTGGAGGCTGCGGCATCGAGCCTGCGAGAAGACCTTGCGGGCTCCCACGGCAGCCTCTCCCTCGAGCTGTCCCCAACCTCGCTCAACGCGGCTGTTCGCCTCAGCGTGGGCGGCGACGTGCGGGAGGAGGGTGGGGAGACGTGAGCCATCTCTTCTCGATGAGGGTCTCGACGCTCCTCGTGATCTGCGGGGTCTCCTACCTGCTTACCGCGGGCCAGACCATCCATGCGTGCTTTGCCTCGGTGCGGCAGGATGGCAGGCCGCACTGGCTCTGCGTCTGGTATGAGGCCATGCTCGCCGTTCACCTGCTGTTCGTCTGTACCGTGTCGAACTCGGTCATGGAGAACCAAGGAATCGTCCTCCTGTGGCTGCATCCTGTGCTCCTTCGGGTGGAACCCCTGCTCTGGGCAAACGTCCTCACCGCCACCCTGGGCGGCGTCTGCGCCTTTCGCCTGCGCCGTCCCTGGATGGCGGCCGAGTCGGTGCTTCTCGCCTGCTGCACGCCGCCGGTCATCGACGCCATGGGGGAGGGCTCCTCGCTGCTCCTGATCGTCGACGTCTCGTTCTTCACAGCGCGCGTCCCGGCAACGCTGGCGCTCGACATCCGTGACAGCAAGACCTCGGTCTCGCGCCTCTCGGTTATCGATGCGCTGGACGCCCTGCCCGAGGGTGTGATGTGGATGAACGAGAGGTGCGAGGTGCTCTTCATGAACGACGCCATGCGCGCGAGCCTAACGCGCCTGGGGCTGTCGACGGACTTGGCGGACGCGCACGGGCTGTGGGAGAGACTCGAGGGGCAGGCCCGCGAGGTCGCCGTCGACCAGCTGCTCGTTGACGTGGACAACGAGATGACCTGCCTCTTCGTGCGCGACAGGGCGGTGCTGCGCAGGACGCCCTGCGAGCGCGTGATGGCGTTCGACGTGACCGAGGAGGTGGCGATCAACGCGCGCCTGGAGAGCGTCAACCGGCTCCTGGAGGCGGCGAACGAGGAGCTGCGCGCGTCGATGATGCAGGTCCGCAAGGTGGCCGAGGCCGAGGCGATCATGCGCATGAAGTCGCGCGTGCACGACACCATCGGCTCGCGCCTCTCGATACTCCATCGCTTCCTCGAGGACGACCGAGACGACCCGGAGTCGCTCGAGCGCAAAACCGGGCTTCTCAACGGCATCGTGGACGACCTTGCCGAGACGGACCTGCCTGCAGCGAGCGCTGGTTTGGAGTCCATCCGAAGCGCCTTCTCGCTTGTGGGCGTGGAGGTCCGCATTGTGGGCGAGCTTCCGGCGGACGAGCGGCGCGTGGACGTGAGGATCTGCCGGGGCCCTGGCGGCGCGGCGGCGCTGAGTGTGACCAACGACGGCTGTGTGCCAGAGGAAATTGTCGAGGGCACGGGCATTCCCGGCATGCGGCGGATTGCCGCGGCCGTGGGTGCCTCGTTTGACGTGAGCGCTGGGCCACCCTTCTCCGTCGAGGTCGTGTTGCCGGCGAGTGAAGATGGCACGGTATCGGAGGCGTGGGCCGGCGCGCTCGGCTCAGAGGACCAGGCATTCACCTCAGAAACCCAGGATGAGAGGGGGCGCGCATGATTCGCATCGTGCTTGTCGAGGACCAGGCAATGCTTAGGGACTCGCTCGCCTGCACCATCAACGCGCAGCAGGATATGGAGGTTGTGGCGTCTCTCGCCAATGCCGCGGATGCCCTGGAGGCAACGCGACGCACCGGCGCCACCTGCACTCGAGTGGCATCGTGGCGGCGCGTCTCATCAAGGAGGAGCTGCCTGACGTTCGGGTGGTGGTGATGACGGGCCTTCCCGAAATCACGTTTGTCGAGCGGGCGCGCGAGGCGGGCGTGGACAGCTTTGTCTACAAGAACGTAGGGACAAGCGAGCTTCTTGGCATCATTCGCTCGACGATGGAGGGCTACTCTACGTTTCCCTTGGCAAAGCGGGGCATCATCCCCGACGGCGTCGAGCTCACGCCGGTGGAGATAGACATCCTGCGCCTTGTGTGCGAGTCAAAGACGAGAAAAGAGATTGCCCAGGAACTCTACTTGAGCGAGGGAACGGTCAAGCGACACATCTCCGAGATTCTCGCCAAGACCGGCTACGACAACATCCTGCGCCTGGCAGTCCACGCCGTCTCCAACGGTCTCATCGTCCCCGGGATGTGAGACAAAGGGACAGTCCCTTTGTCTCATTTTGGACGTCGCATCATGCCCCGTGGCCTTGGATGGGCCGCGGGGCACTTCTGTGCGCTGCGGGCGAACGACACAATCTGAGGTGACGGGCGTTGGGGGACGCGGGACAACCGTGCGAGGCGGAAAGGAGCAGTGACCATGGGACTGTTCGGAAAGATGTTCGAGAAGAAGACCTGCAGCATCTGCGGCGGCGAGATTGGGCTTCTCGGCAATCGCAAACTCGAGGACGGCAACCTCTGCAAGGAGTGCGCCAAGAAGCTCTCGCCGTTCTTCAGCGACAGGCGGCGCTCTACGGTCGAGCAGATCCGCGAGCAGCTTGACTGGCGTGAGGCCAACAAGGAGCGCGTTACGGCCTTCAATGTCACGCGCACGCTGGGCTGCGACACCAAGGTGCTCCTGGATGAGGATGCGGGGCGTTTTTTGGTGACGTCGGGCTCGCGCTGGCGTGACGCGAATCCGGACGTGTTGGACTTCTCGCAGGTCACGGGCTGCGACACCGAGACGCGCGAGAGCCGCACCGAGCTTTACTGGAAGGACAAGGACGGCGAGCAGCACAGCTATGAGCCGCCCCGGTATGACGTGGACTACGACGTCTACGTGACCATCCACGTGAACGTGCCCTACTACGACTCGATTACCTTCAAGGTGAACGACTACCGGATTGAGGAGCGCAACTCGGTGGAGTTCCGCGAGGCCGAGCGGCAGGCGGGCGAGATTCGCGATGCGCTCACGCAGCTGCGCGAGGGCGAGCGCGAGAAGGTCGCGGCGGCCGCCGCGCCAAAGACGGCGCGTACCTGCCCGTTCTGCGGTGCGACGACCATTCCGGACGCCAACGGCCGCTGCGAGTACTGCGGCGGGGCCATGGGCGCATAGGAATCTGGCTTGGGGAGTTGTGGCGCACGGCGCCATTGGAGAGGAGAAGCGCTCTGCCTCGTGCTGGCGGGCTGCGCAGGCGGCGGAGACGCGGCCAAGAACTACGTTGGCGACTGGAAGCTCGTGGGCATGGAGGAGAACGGCGAGGCCACCAGCGCCGATGACATCAAGCTCATGGAGGACATGGGCCTGAGCGTCACGATGAGCGTCAAGGAGGACAAGACCTTCTCGATGAACGTAATGGGCGAGGAGATGTCTGGGCCACGTTCACCGTCGAGGGGCAGAGCGTTCCCGTCACTCTCGCCAACGGCGTTCTGAGCTTGGAGGAGAGCGGCACCAAGATGATGTTCGAGAAGGGGACGGTGTCTACGAGTTCGAGCGGTGCCGCTGCGACCAGTGGCGCGGCTGGTGGTGGCGATACCAGCGCGACCACGGGGACCAGCACCGGGACCGCAACGGGAACGGACGCTGGGACGACGTCGGCCGGCACCAGCGAAGAGGCCGCTATTCCCATCGGGCAGACCATCGCCGATGACGACATCTGCACCATCGAGATCGTCGACAAGAAGGCCGACTGGGCGGGCGACCCCGGCTACACGGTAAAGATCACGAACAAGTCCGACAAGGCTATTACCGCCGTCTCCCAGTACGGTACGTTCTCGGTTGACGGCAAGATGGTGGACCCCGTGCTGGTCGAGACGATCCAGCCTGGGAAGTACGTCGAGAGCTTCATGTGGTTCAGCGACGATGACGTCGCGAGCCTTGACCAGCTGGTAAACGTCGAGGGCCCCTCCGGCGTCGTTTGGCGCCGGAGGGCGCGTTCTCGCAGCAATTACGTGCAAAGTCACTGTTCCGGCGTCGTTTTCTCGCCGGAGGGCGCACCTCGTGCGGAATCCCGTCGGGAACCCCCGTTGCGGCGTCGCTTTCTCGCCGGAGGGCGCGTTCTCGCAGCAGGTGCGTACGAGACCTTCGCTCCGGCGTCATTTCGACGCCGGAGCATGCGTTTTCGCAGCGATTACGTCCAAAGTCGCTGTTCCGGCGCCGCTTTCTCGCCGGAGGGCGCATCTCGTACGGAATCCCGTCGGGAGCCTCCGTTCCGGCGTCAGCCCAGGCCTCTTCCGATACAGATTCGTACCCGAATGTGTGACCCGCGCAGGTCGATACACATTCGGAGCGCGAATGTGTATCGCTTCATTGCCGCGACGGTGTTGAATCCTCGCCGGAGGGCACGTTATCGCAGCAAGCGCATGCGAAAGCACCTTCTCCGCCGGCGATTTGGTCTCTGCCCCTCATAGGTTATCGCCATTTCTTAAACGATAATCTATGCGCCATCGCCCCAGTGGGCGCCGGGCCACCGGGCGCCGGGCCAGCGGGCGCCGGGCCCGTCGGACGGCGCACCTACCCGCGCAGACGACGCAGCGCATCCTTGGTCTCAGCGGGCACGCGCAGGCTCTCGATGCCCTTGCGGATTGCCATGCGCCGAAGCTGCGGGTCAAGCTCGGGCGACGCAATAGCAGCAAGTGCATCGTCCTCGTGGGGGACAAGCGCCTCGGCAAGGTACCAGGCAATCATCATGCGCACGTAGTACTCGCCGTTGTCGGCCGCAATCGCCATGCGCAGCTGCGAGGGGTCATATCCCTTACCAAGAAGGTCCCGCATGAGCATCGAGACGCCAAAGCGCCTGGTGTAGGTATGCTCGGAGCCCATCCAGCGCTGGGCGAGTGGGAGCAGCGCCTCCCGCTGCCGACCGTTCAGGGCCTTCTCGTCATGAAACGCGCGCGGGTTGAGCGCGTCGCACACGCACCAGTTGTCCACAAAGGGGAGAAGTGCGTCCAACAGGCGCACGGCCGGCTCCACCTCGCGCGTCTCGTTGAGCGCGAAGGCGTGGACCAGGTACTCCTCGTACCAGCGATGCGGCAGCTCGCCGAGAAACGCGTCGCGGTCGCCCGAGCGGGAGACCTCCCTCGCCAGCCGGCGCAGCTTGGGAACCCGCACGCCAAGCATGGTCGCGGGGTCGGCCGTCGCCACCACCCGCGCGTTGAACTCGCGGTACTGGCCGTCCTTGTCGGCAAGCTCGCGCAGCCTGTCCTCGACCCACTGCATAGATCCGCCTTCCCCGGCCAGCGTTGCCTACATGACGCAGCTCATGCCGCGATCGCCGCGGTCCGCGTCGCCGAGCACGTATTTCGTGCTCGCACGGGCCATGTTGAGCTCGGCCAGCTCAAGCTCGCCGTCGATGTAGGGCTGGTAGAACTTGTCGATGCCGCAAGCGTCCAGCGAGCAGTCCCCGCAGTCGTCGCCCCAGGCAAGCGCCTCGGCAACGATCTGGATGCGCTCCTCGCGCGTGGTGTCAGCGATTCTCGTGCTTCTCGTCATGCGTGCCTCCTTGGACTGTGACCCAGTATGACACGGTGGACGCGATGAGCGCTCCATGGTCTCGATGCATCAGGCACACCTTGCATTCGCTTCTTTTATATACTAATAACGGAAGTGAGCATAACTTCACTTCCGTTATTTCCTCTTTAAAGAAGCGAACGGCGGTTTGCACATGAGCAGTTGGCCATGCGTGACATACGAAACGGCACCCTGGCATTTTGACCCAGATGCGCTCGAAGGCGTCTCGAAGAGCGCGCGCAGAAAGATTGGCAGCACGTACCAGGCTGCAGTCCCGTCCTTCATTGCGGAGCAAGAGGTGACCCTTCCGCCTGAAGTTGAGACCCGCATCCAAGAGGTACTTGTCCTTCTCGGCCGCTTTGATGGCGAACAGCGGGCGAAGGGGTATCAACTTCCAAACTTGTTACTTCGCAGCGAATCGTCGGCCAGTTCTCAGATCGAGAGCCTCACCTCGAGCGCCCGAAACGTAGCTCTCGCCGAGCTATCTGACAGTGCTCCTGCCAATGCACGCCTCGTCGCGGGTAACATCGCAGCCATGAACAGAGCGCTAGACCTGCCGGATGGAATCACCGTGGAAGGAATCCTCTCGATTCACGAGGCCCTGATCAACCGTAGTGGGCAGACATTTGGAGGCCAGCTTCGCGACGAGCAGGTCTGGGTTGGAGGAACGCCGTATAGCCCCCATGGTGCTACGTTTGTCCCGCCTGTGGCCGAGCGCGTGCCAAGCCTCTTGGAGGACTTGGTGGCGTTTGCGAGTCGCAGAGATGTGGGCCCGGTGGCAAAGGCGGCTATTATCCATGCGCAGCTGGAGACGATTCACCCGTTCATTGATGGTAATGGCAGAACTGGTCGCACCCTCATCCACAAGGTGCTTCGCGACGAGGGGGCGCTCACGTATGCGACGCTCCCGGTCTCTGCGGGGCTTCTTCATAACATTGATGCCTACCTGGATTCAATTGCTGGCTACCAGCAAGGTGACATCGCAGGGGTTGTCTCCCAGCTCGCAGATGCGCTAGAGCTCTCCTGCCAAGTAGGTTACAGAGCTTCAAGAGAGCTGGATGCCACGATGGAGGAGTGGGAGTCCACGATGACCGAGCGGCGTGGCTCGAGGATACGAGAGCTGCCAGCTCTGCTCGTCCGCCAGCCTGTGGTGGACGTTGCCTTTGTTGCGCGCGAGCTCTCGATTTCACCTCGTGCGGCGTCCTCGCTGGTGAATAAGGCGTGCGAGTACGGGATGATTCGCCCCATGGGAAACAGACGGCGCGGAGAGTTCTATCAGTCGGATGCTATTCTTGCGGTGCTCGACCAGATCTCGGATGTCCAGGGAATCAAGCGCATGCTCTCGAGTTCGTGAGCCTGCCGGTTGGACTCGCCCATCTCGGCATTTTGTGCAATGCGGCGCACGTGGCCCGGCGTTAGCTACAATACGCGAGGTCAGTTGCATAGAAACAAGATGGGAAGCACATGCCAAGCATTGCGGAACAGGTGGCCTCGCGGCGCACCTTTGCCATAATCTCGCACCCGGACGCCGGCAAGACGACGCTCACCGAGAAGCTCCTGCTCTACACCGGCAGCATCCAGACCGCCGGCTCGGTCAAGGGTAAGGCCAGCGCGCGCCACGCGGTTTCGGACTGGATGGACATCGAGAAGGAGCGCGGCATCTCCGTTACCTCCTCGGTCCTGCAGTTCACCTACAACGGCTCTTGCGTGAACATCCTCGACACCCCCGGCCACCAGGACTTCTCCGAGGACACCTACCGCACGCTCATGGCTGCCGACGCGGCGGTCATGGTCATCGACGGCGCGAAGGGCGTCGAGGCCCAGACCATCAAGCTCTTCAAGGTCTGCACCCTGCGCCACATCCCCATCTTCACCTTCGTGAACAAGCTCGACCACGACACGCGTGACCCCTTCGACCTCATGGAGGAGATCGAGGACGTGCTGGGGATCGGCACCTATCCCATGACCTGGCCCATTGGCTCGGGGCGCAACTTCAAGGGCGTCTTCGACCGCAACTCTCGCCGTGTGATTGCCTTCGAGGGAGACGGCCACGCAAACGCCACCAAGAAGGTGGGCGAGATCGAGGCCGAGCTGGGCGACCCCGCGCTGGACGAGCTTATCGGCGAGGAGAACCACAAGAACCTGATGGACGACATCGAGCTGCTCGATGGCGCGGACAACGAGTTTGACCTCAATGCCGTTCGCCACGGCCGCCTGACGCCGGTGTTCTTTGGCTCGGCCCTCACCAACTTTGGCGTGGAGCCCTTCCTCAAGGACTTCCTGCGCCTGGCCCCGCCGCCGCTCTCCTACACCGACACGTTGAGCGGCGAGGCCGTGGACCCCTCGCGCGACGAGTTCTCGGGCTTTGTCTTCAAGATCCAGGCCAACATGGACCGCCGCCACCGCGACCGCATCGCCTTCGTGCGCATCTGCTCGGGGAAGTTCGAGCGCGGCATGGACGCCTACCACATGCAAGGTGACCGCACCATCAAGCTTGCAACCGGTACGGCGATGATGGCAGACGACCGCGCCACTGTGGACGAGGCGTACGCCGGCGACATCGTGGGCCTCTTCGACCCGGGCCTCTTCTCGATTGGCGACACCATCTGCGCGCCGGGCATGCGCGTGCAGTACCCGCCCATCCCCACCTTTGCGCCGGAGCACTTCGCCCGCATCACGCAGGTGGACACCCTCAAGCGCAAGCAGTTCGTGAAGGGCATGGAGGAGCTGGCGCAGGAGGGCGCGATCCAGATCTTCCGCGAGCTTGGGACGGGCCTCGAGAGCGTTATTGTGGGCGCCGTTGGCGTGCTGCAGTTCGAGGTGCTGGAGCAGCGCCTCAAGAGCGAGTACCACGTCGAGGTGAGCAGGACGTCGCTGCCGTACTCGATCATCCGCTGGATGCAGAACTCGCCCGACGAGCTGGACGTTCGCACGCTCAAACTCACGCGCGAGACCTGCCGCGTGGAGGACATGCGCGGCGGCCGGCTGCTGCTGTTCACGAGCGACTGGAACCTGGACTGGGCCATCGAGCACAACCCAGACCTGCGCCTCTCGGAGTTTGGCAACGTCACCTTCTAGCGGGATTTTCTTCCCCGGCAATGGAATCCCGTTGCCGGGGAACTTAATCCCGCGGGCGCTAGGCCACCTGGGCGCGGGCGCGGCTGCGACCCAGCGCCAGCCCCACGAGCACCACCGCCACGCCAAAGAGCGCGCACACGCCCAGATCTCCCACGAGCGGCATCACGGTCGCGCCACTCACCTCGCCCATGCCCGCCGCGCCATCGATTACCAGCGTCGCCCAGTACGCCGGCGTGAAGTGCGCCACGGCGAGAAGCTCGTCGGGCAGCAGCGAGAGACCCGTCCACGCCCCGCCGAGAAACGACATCACCATGCCCAGGATGTTCGCAAGCGCGTTGGCGGCGTTCTCGCTCACGCCAAGCTGCCCGGCGAGAAAGCCAACGCTTGCGGACACCAGCGCATAGACGAGAAGCGCTGCCCCCACAAGCGCCACCTGCACGGGTGAGCTCGCCAGCGCAGAGCCGCCAAGCACCGCAACCTCAAGGCCAAAGTTCCACGCCCAGGCGATAAGCGCAATCGTGACGCAGGCGCCGAGAAGCGCCAGGTTGCGCGCATGGGCGGGTTCGGGCGAGGCCAGCCTGCGGTCGCGCACGGGCTGGCGTCCTACGGAGGACATGAGCACCGCGATGCAGACCATCGCGCTCGAGAAGATGGGGTACGAGGCGAACTCCGCGGCTGCGACGATGCTCGCCGGCAGCGGTGCCGCAGCCTGCTCAATCATGCTCACCCGGGTGGAGCCCTCCCATGACGCGTCCGTGGCGGCAATCACGTCCGCCCCGCTGCCGCCCAGCGTTGCCGCCATGCCGTAGAGCCCGTCGGCGTAGCCGGTGGCCTCCACGTCCACAAGCCTGCCGGCGCCCGAGTAGTACGAGACGTACGTCTCGAGGTTGGGCGCCTCCGTGCCCTGCCGTGCCGCGTCGAGCAGCCCCTCTCCCCAGCCCGCGGGAATAACGAGCAGGTAGCTCACCTGGTCGCGCGCAACGGCATCCTGGATGGCGCGCTTCTCGTCCGCCACGTCCACCTGGTTGTTGCCGGCAAGCACGTGGCTCGCAAGCGCGGCCGAGAGCTCGGAGCCGTCGCGGTCGATGACGGCCACGTTCACGGAGGTCGGCTGGAACTCGCCTGTGGCGGCCGAGCTTGTGGAGAGTCCGATAGTCACGCCTACGAGCGAAAGCATGACCAGGTAGATGGCTATGTAGACCCGGTGGGAGAGAAAGATCTTGAGGTAGGTCCTAAAGGTGGTCATACGAGGTCCTCCTCATGCGCATGGACGCGAGGGCGAGAAAAACGAGCGCCATTATCAGCAGGGCGACGAAGCTCTCGAGAAATGCGCTGGGCGTGTCGTAGTACAGCAGCGAGTAGAAGCAGTTGGTTGTCTGCCAGAGGGGGTTTGCGTGCGCAAGTGCCGGCGCCGTGGCCTCGATAGAGTCTGCAAGCTGCTGCGAGGCAGTGCCGTAGAGGCCCGTGAAGAGCGAGAGCAGGCAGGTAATGCCGGATATCATGCCCGTCTCCATGTGCGTGACGGTTCCGCAGAGAGCACCGGCCGCACACGCCATGAGCGACGATGCCGCAAGCGCGCCAACCACCCCGGGGACGTTGTCGCCAAAGGGAACGCCCGCAACGCCCCACATGAAGAGGGTCGCCGCAAGCAGGCACGCAAGCTGGCAAAGCCACGCGCCGAGAAGCGCTCCCACGAGCATGCGCCAGCGAGGCACGGCGGCGAGCGTCTGTCGGGCGCCTAGCGGCCCCGCGGTGGGGAGAAGCCGGCGCACCGAGTCCATAGCGGCGGTGGCTCCCATGCCGGCGGCCATGGCGAGAAGCGCGTAGTAGTAGCGTGCGTCGGCGCTGGGCGGGTTCTTGGTTGCGGAGAGCTGCACCGTCTGGACGGCGTTGCCGGTAAAGGCGCTTTGGGCATCGCCCGTGGCGAGAAGCTCCGGCCGCGTGACCGCGACCTTCTCGACGGCGTTTCGCGCGTGCAGGTAGAAGTCGAGAACCTCGACGAGAAACGAGGTGGGGAGGCTGCCGTTCTCGGCGATGCCCGCGTGGGTAACGTTGAGCCGCGGCGTGCCCTCGCCGTCCACCGTGAGGTAGGCGTCAACCTCGCCCGCGTCTGCCGCGGCCTTCGCCTCCGCGGCGCTCTCGTAGTAGGTCACGTCGCAAATGTGCTGATCGGATGAGGCGTCCGAGATTGCCTGGATTGTCTCGTCCAGTCCGATGGCAGCCGTGTAGCTCTCGTCGCGTACCACGCCCAGCGTGGAGCCCACTGCGGTGTAGGCGTCTTCGATTCCCGAGAACATGCCCATGAAGATGCAGGTCATGATGATGGGGAAGGCCAGCACCCACACAAGGAGGGCCTTGTCGCGCACGAGCGAGAGCACGCTGTTCCTTAGGCTTGCGAGCATGGTTGCCCCCTAGGCCTCGTCGCGCAGGGCGCGGCCAGTGATCTCGAGGAAGACGTCGTTCAGCGTGGGCGGCTCGGAGAGCACGCGCCCGTACGAGACGCCCGCCCCCGAGAGCACGCCCAGAACGTCCGCCAGGTTGTGCGCGCCCGAGGTGCACTGCACGTGCAGCACGCTCGCGTCCATCTCGGCCGCGCGCACGTGGGGGAGTGACCGCACACGCTCGAGCGTTGCGTCGCCCATCTCGCCCACCTCCACCGAGATCTTCTCGCCTGTCCCAATCATGCCCTTGAGCTCGTCGGCGGTGCCGCTTGCCACGCTGCGCCCGTGGTCCATGATCATGATGCGCGAGCAGAGCCGCTCGACCTCCTCCATGTAGTGCGAGGTGTAGATTACCGTGGCGCCCTCGTCGTTGAGGCGCTCGATGCCCGAGAGGATGGACTCGCGACTCTGCGGGTCCACGGCCACGGTGGGCTCGTCCATGATGATGAGCTCCGGTCGGTGCGCGATGCCGCAGGCGATGTTGAGGCGCCTAAGCAGGCCGCCGGAGAGCTTCTTGGGACGGAAGCCCTCGAACTTCTGGAGACCCACAAAGTCGATGGCCGCATCCACCAGCTCGCGACGGCGCGCACGGTCGCTCACGTAGAGCGCGCAGAAGCTGTCTACGTTCTCGCGCACGGTGAGCTCGTCGAAGACGGCGACCTCCTGCGGCACCACGCCAATGCGGCGCTTGAGCTGGTAGCTGGTGGGGCGCATGGGCTGGCCAAAGAGCTCAATCTCGCCGTGGTCGTACGAGAGGAGCTGCAGGATGCAGTTGATGGTCGTGGTCTTGCCCGAGCCGTTGGGGCCGAGAAGCCCAAACACCTCGCCAGGGACGATGTCAAGCGACAGATGGTCCACGGCCACCAGCTCCCCGTAGCGCTTGACCAGGTTGCGGATGCGAACGACCGCCTCGTTAGACGCCATGTGGGCTCCTCTCGTCTGCCT
>CACYGL010000050.1 GCA_902773995.1 uncultured Coriobacteriaceae bacterium
GTGGGAAGGGCCGAGGGGCGTCTCCACACCTCCTACACAACCGGGCTCATGCGCCCGCGCGCACCATGCCGCAGGAGGCGTCCAGGAGGCGGTCGCGCTCGCCCTCAGTCGGCGCCTCGGAATATACCCTCACCACCGGGTCTGACCTGGACGGGCGCATAAGGACCCAGGACCCGTCATCGAACTGGAGGCGCAGGCCATCGGCATGGCTGACCTCCACGGGACGACGTCCTGCCACGGACCCAGGGTTCAGACCAGGCAGGACATTGCGGAAGGCCTGCGTGGCTGCCGGATCAAGGCGCACGTCTCGCCGCGTGTAACGCATGTGGCCGATCTTATCACCCATGTCACTAACCAGCTGACGCAAACTCCTGCCACTCTTAGCCACCAGCTCGACCACCAGCAAGCACACGAGCAGGCCATCTCTCTCACAAAGGTGGGACGGAAACGCAAGGCCACCGTATTCCTCGGCGCCCAGCACCACGTCCCCCTCGCGCATTTCTCTATATATACGAGAGAAGCCAACGGGGACTGAGGTGAGTCCGCAGCCCAGACGTTCTGCCTGGCGCGCGATGCGCGCCGAGCACGTAAGCGTAACAACCACGCGACCGGACTCGCCGCGGTTCTCAACAAGATGGCCAAGAACCAGGGGCGACAGCTCATGCGGCAGCAGAATATTGCCGTTCTCGTCAACCACGCCCGCACGGTCCCCATCACCATCGAGGAGAAACCCTATGTTTGCGCCTGTTGAGGAGACTGTCTCCTCGCACTCATCCGCCCAGGGGTCGCAAGGCTCGGGATGGAGCCCGCAGAAGTCCTCGCATGCGTCGGCGTGAATCTCCGTCACGTTGCAGCCCAGACGCTCGAGCGCAAAGGCAAGCACGCTAGCGCCGGCACCATACATGGGATCGACCACAACTTTGAGACCCGCCGCCGCAATGGCCGGACCATCGACCAGCGTAATTAGATTATCGAGGTACGGCCCAATGAAGTTCGCCGTTTGAAAGCTTCCGCTATCGACGGGCGGCTCCAACGAAATGTGCTGCTCGACCGCATCAAGGAACTCGCGCGATACGGGACCGCCGTCCGCGCCACGTACAATAAGGCCCCCGTACTCGCAAGAACGCTCGCTTGCCGTGAGCATGACCACGCCGATGGCGTCGTCCCTCTTCGAGCAGCACCAAGACACACAGGGCGTGGGGCACGGCCTGTCGGAGACAATTGCATGCAGTCCAAAGGACGCGAGCACACCGGCGGCCACACGAGCATACTCAGCAGAGTTGTGGCGGGTATCGAATCCAACAAGAACCGTGGCGCCAGGATGAGCCTCGGCCCAGAGAAGGCCAAGCGCGTCGGCAACGCGCCTGACGCCTGCCTCGTCGAACCCGTCGTCGAGGCGCGCTTGCCAACCATCGGCACCAAATCTAATTATGTTAGGACGCCTATCCAATAGTTACGTCACCAAGAGCTTCGCGGAACGCCTCTGCGGTCTGGGGATTCTTGATGGCCATGCGCGCATTTGTTGCGGCCCAGGCAGCGGGAGTACCGGTATCACATCCCTCTGCGGAATCCACCACCAGTGCGTACATCTCCTCCTCGGCGAGGAGTCGCTGCATGGAGTCCGTCAGCTGAATCTCGTTGCCTGCACCCGGTGCCTGCGTGGCAAGAAGCTCCATGATGCGGGGCGAGAGGAGATAGCGGCCAACGATGAACAGGTGCGAGGGGGCATCCTCGGGCTTGGGCTTCTCGACGAGTCCCGTCACCTTCCAGACGGCGCCCTCGTCCTCCTCGCCAGCCTGTGCTCCCTCGAGGTGGCCAACGCACTGGCCAGCAATGATGCCATAGCGGCTCACCTGGTCTGCCGGCACTGGTGCGACAGCGATGACCGAGGCGCCGTTGTGCTCGCGGGAAACCTGGGCCATGCGCACGCACATCTGCTTATCCGGCACAAAGTAGTCACCGAGGAGCACGAAGAAGGGCTCGCCGTCGATCTTGTCGGCAGCACAGTGGACGGCATGGCC
Organism: uncultured Coriobacteriaceae bacterium; assembly: GCA_902773995.1. Classification (GTDB taxonomy): domain Bacteria; phylum Actinomycetota; class Coriobacteriia; order Coriobacteriales; family Atopobiaceae; genus Tractidigestivibacter. The sequence goes on from CACYGL010000050.1 coordinate 2,022, forward strand.
GAGTCCGCGCGGATTGTCCTGGTAGACAAAGGAGACCGGCAGAGTGGAGGCCTCGTGCACGCGATCTGCCGCCTCACCCTTTCCCCGCTCGCGCAGCATGGACTCAAACTCCTCGTCGACAGAAAAGTACTGCTCGATCTGCGGCTTCTCGCGCGAGTTTACGATCACGACGCCATCGACGCCTGCGGGCTCAAGCGCCTCCTCAACAACATACTGGAGGATGGGCTTGTCGAGCACGGGCAGAAGCTCCTTGGGCATGCACCTCGTTGCGGGCAGAAAGCGCGTGCCAAGACCTGCTGCCGGGATAATTGCCTTCATAGTGCGTATGTTCCCTTCGGTAGTGGGCAGTTTGGGCATAAATCGCCAGACACACCATACCCCCCCGTGCGCGCGGATAGCCTTACCTTCTCTTAGCGGCGGCCCTCCGCCGGACGCACGGTGACAAGCCAGGGCACCATCACACGGCGCACACACGGGGCGCACCAAATTGCCATGAGGCTAATCTGGGATGGTCACGCCCTGCCTAGCGAGATAGTCAATGAGGCGCGACATGGTATCGGCAGAAAGAACATGCTCCATGAGGCAGGCTTCCTCGTCTGCCTGCTCTGCCTCGACGCCAAGGTCTGTCTCGAGAAATGCGCGCAGGGCACGGTGAGCGCGCCACACGATGGCCGCGTACTCCTTGCCCTCTGGCGTAAGCGTCACCCTGCCATAGCGGCTCTGGTTGACCATGCCCTCTTCCTTGAGCATCGAAAGCGCCTTGTTCACGCTTGCCTTGGATACGTCAAGCTGCTCGGCAACGTCGACGGAGCGAACGCTCCCGTCGGGCTCGCCAGACTCTGTGGACAGCCTGTATATCGACTCGAGGTAGTCCTCGCCCGCCCTTGTAAGGGCGTGATCGTGATTTCCGTCACCCGTTAGAGCCATGAGAAGTCTCCCCCATCTTGCTGTACGCGCCCCCGGCGCGTGTCCTGGAGACATTATCCCCAAGTAATCAATTCTTTGGCGCGGACGTGGCTGAGGAGACCGTGGATTCGGCGGACTGCTGAGAAGTCGTTGCCGTCGAGGAGGACGAGGACGCCGTGGCGTCAGCGGTGTTTGAAGAGTCAACAGACGTGGCATCCGAGCCCGAAGAAGTACCGTCGGCGGTGTAGCCGTATTGGTCCACGTCAAAGGAAGAGGGGTCCTCGCCCGCATCGATGACCTTCATCATCTCGGCGAGCGCATCCCAGTCGGCAACAACGTATGCGACACCGTTAACGTCCTTGGGCTCGGAGGGGACGTAAGCCGTGTAGATGTCGTTCTCGGTATCCATGCCCACCATTTCGGAGGCGAGCGTCACGATGTCGGTGACCGAGAGATCGGTACTGATAACGTCTGCGGTGGCGTCGACCAGGTTCACAATCTTGGTTGGATCATCGGTTGCCAGGAGCTGGTTGAGCATGGCCTTGATGAAGGTGCGCTGGTGGCGCATGCGCGTGTAATCGCCGTCGGGGAAGTGGCGACACCTGCAGTAGAAGAGCGCCTGGGCACCGTTGAGCGTCTGGACACCGGGCTGGAGCTCGGTGACGTCATCGAAGTTCTCGGTGTCCTTTATGTGCTGATCAACGTCAACCGTCACGCCACCCATGGCGTCGGTAAGCGTCGAGAGCCCATCAAACGCAATCTCGGCATAGTGAGAAATCTTGACTCCGCACTTCTCGCTGACAATCTGCACCATACCGGCTGCGCCATCGTAGGTGTGAACACCATTGATCTTCATGGTCGTGCCCTTCCACTCGACCATGGTGTCACGAGGAATCGAGAGGAGTGTCACGCGCTTGTTGGGCGGGTCGATGCGGGCAAGCATGATGGTATCGGCACGGTAGTCCGTCTCGCCAGGCCGGCCGTCGGTTCCAAGGAGCAGCACGTAGTAGGGATCATTTGGCGTTGCGGGGGTATCGTCCTCGGTCGAGCTCGCCAGGCTCTGCTGAAGCTCGGGGGTAATGACCTGGCTGTTGTTCATGCGAGCCTGGACGTTGTTAATCCACAAGGCAAAGGCTGTTCCCCCGCCGACAAGGACCGCCACGAGCGCAATAACAATCCCCCGCACGACGTTCCTGCGAGTTGCATGCTTCTTGCGCTTGCTGCTGTAGCGCTCGACGTTGTCGCGGCTGTACTCGTCAGGCGCATCGACACCGGAGCCGTTCTCCTCGGTCTTCATGTGCTTGCTCATCAGCCGCTCCGCATTCTATCCGCGAGAAGGGACCTAGTCCCTAATCGCATCCTCGTCATCGGGAATCGTGTCCCGCTCCGCCTTGGCGCCCAACGAGACAAGCTTGCTCACAAAGCCCTCATAGCCGCGCTCAATGTGGTGGATGGCGGACACCGTTGTGACCCCATCGGCCACAAGACCAGCCATAACCAGCGCCGCACCGCCACGAAGATCAGGCGACTTCACCTGCGTGCCCGAGAAGCCCGGAACGCCGTGCACGATGGCGTGGTGCCCCTCGATGGTGATGTCGGCACCCATGCGCTGCAGCTCGCTCGCAAACATGAACCGGTTCTCGAAGACATTCTCGGTAATCACGCACGAGCCCTTGGCAAGCGCGAGAAGGCACATGGTCTGTGCCTGCATATCGGTGGGGAACCCCGGGAAGGGCAGCGTCTGGATATCCGTGGGAAGTATGGGGCCCTCGCGCCAGACCGTGCAGCCATGTACGTCGCGCTGAACGGTGATGCCCATCTTCTCGAACTTCTTAAGCACGAGACCAAGGTGAACGGGGTCGAAACCGTTTACCGTAACCGGCTCTCCGCAGAGACCGCCAATGGCGAGGAAGGTGCCCGCCTCAATGCGGTCCCCCACCACGGTGTGCGTGACGGGATGGAGCTCCCCCACGCCCTCAACCTCGATAACGGGCGAGCCGGCACCACGAATGTTGGCGCCCATCTCGTTGAGCATGTTAGCCAAATCGACAATCTCTGGCTCACGCGCGGCGTTGTCGATGATGGTGGTGCCCTTGGCGTGGACCGAGGCCATCATGAGGTTCTCGGTGGCACCCACGCTCGCGAAGGCAAGCGTGACCGTGTTACCCGTGATGCCGTTGGGTGTAGTTGCATGGATGTTGCCATGCTTCACGTCAAACTGGACGCCCAGCTCCTCAAGCCCGAGGATATGCATGTCAATCTTGCGCGCGCCGATGTTGCAGCCGCCCGGCATGGCAACGACGGCCTTGCCAAAGCGGGAGATGAGCGGCCCGAGAACCGCCGTCGAGGCACGCATCTGGGCAACCAGCTCGTAGGGCGTCTCCCATTTGTCGACGTTCGTGGTGTCAATGACCAGTGTGTGCTTGTCGAGCACATCAATGGTTGCACCCAGGCGCTTGAGCACCTTGCCCATGACGTGGACGTCCGCGATGTTGGGGACGTTCTTCAGCGTGGTGACACCCGGCGCCATGATGGTTGCCGCCATGAGCTTGAGCGCCGAGTTCTTTGCGCCCTCGACCGTGACCTCACCAGTTATTGCGTGACCGCCCTCAACCTTGATGACGTCCATATTCCTCCTGCATATAGCAAGCGGCCCCGCTTTCGCGGGGCCGCCTGGGATTTAGTTCTACTTGTGCTCCGCCGCTTCTTTGAGCAGTAGATTACACCACTTTACCTTGTTCTCCCAATACGCGCGGCGCCCGTCCGCCTCATCGAGACCGTTTAGCGTATCGAGGGCGGTGTCACGGGTCTCGCGGACAACGTCTGGCTCGATGTCATCGGTGAGACGCGCGTGGTCGGCGAGGATGATGACGCCCTTCTCGTCGATCTGGGCATAGCCGCCCGAGATAACGACCTTGGTTGTGCCACCGCCGTCCTCCTCGCGGAGGTGCAGGCGAACCACGCCGTCGCCCAACGAGCAGATCTCTGGCGCGTGACCAGGCCACACGCCCAGCTCGCCAGAGTGGGCAACAAGGACGAGGCTCGCAACAGGCCCCTGGTAGAGAAGCCTGTCCGGGCGGACGAACTGACAATTGAGCTCGGCCATGTGTCTTCCTAGCCCTCTGACTTCTCGGCCGTAGCCTGCTGCATCTTCTTGGCGCGCGCACGCACGTCATCGATGTTACCAGCAAAGCGGAACGCCTGCTCGGGGATGTCGTCGCACTTGCCGTCGATGATCTGGGCGAAGGAGCGAACAGTCTCCTCGACGGTGCAGTAGACACCAGGAACGCCGGTGAACTTCTGCGCCACGTGGAAGTTCTGCGAGAGGAACTGCTGCACCTTGCGAGCACGAGAGACCGTGAGCTGCTGCTCCTCGGAGAGCTCGTCCATACCCAGGATGGCGATGATGTCCTGAAGGTCGGAGTACTCCTGCAGAATCTCCTGCACCTTCATTGCCACGCGGTAGTGCTCCTCACCCACGATGGACGGGTCGAGCGCGGAGCTCGAGCTTGCCAGCGGGTCCACGGCCGGATAGATGCCCAGCTCGGTGATGGAACGCGAAAGGACCGTAGTAGCGTCCAGGTGCGTGAACGTAGTGGCAGGGGCGGGGTCGGTAAGGTCGTCTGCGGGGACGTAGACAGCCTGAACCGAGGTGATGGAGCCCTCCTTGGTGGAGGTGATGCGCTCCTGCAGCTCGCCCATCTCTGTTGCCAGCGTGGGCTGGTAGCCAACTGCGGAGGGCATGCGGCCGAGAAGGGCCGAGACCTCGGAACCCGCCTGAGAGAAGCGGAAGATGTTGTCGATGAAGAGCAGGACGTCCTGGCCCTGGTCGCGGAAGTACTCGGCGGTGGTGAGGCCGGCGAGGGCAACGCGCATACGCGCTCCAGGCGGCTCGTTCATCTGACCGTAGACCAGGCAAGTCTTGTTGATGACGCCAGACTCGCTCATCTCGAGGTAGAGATCGGTGCCCTCACGAGTACGCTCGCCAACGCCGGTGAACACGGAAGTACCACCGTGCTGCTGGGCAAGGTTGTTGATGAGCTCCTGGATGAGGACCGTCTTGCCAACGCCGGCGCCCCCAAAGAGGCCAGTCTTGCCGCCACGGACGTAGGGCTCGAGAAGGTCGATGGCCTTGATGCCAGTCTCGAAGATCTCGGTCTGCGTGGTGAGCTCGTCGAAGGCGGGAGCGGGGTGGTGGATGGGGTAATACTGCACGTCATCGGGGACAGGCTTCCCGTCGACGGGCTCACCCATGACGTTCCACACGCGGCCCAGCGTCGAGGGACCAACGGGCATCATCATGGGGTGCCCGGTGTCCTTGACGCGAAGCCCGCGCTGCAGGCCGTCGGTCGAGGACATAGCAACGGTGCGGACGACGTCGTCGGCAAGCTGGGACTCGACCTCGAGCACCGTCTTCACGCGCCCGATGGGCGTGTCATCGTCGACGAGAAGTGCCGTATAGATTGACGGAACCTTGTTGTCAAACTTGACGTCGACAACAGGTCCGACGATACGGACGATGCGTCCCTCGCCGACGCTCTTGTTGAGCTTGTTGTAGGTGGCCTCCTCAAGGGGGGTGCGCACCTTTTCGGTGGTTTCTGCCATTAGTAGCTGTCCTCCAATGCAGCCGCACCGCCAATGATCTCGGTCAGCTCGGTGGTGATGGCGCCCTGGCGCTCGCGGTTA
>CACYGL010000051.1 GCA_902773995.1 uncultured Coriobacteriaceae bacterium
GATCAGGCGCTCGCTGGGCTCGATGAGCCCCTTGGCATACAGGCAAAGCCTAGCCCTTGCAGCCTAGCGAGAACGGTACGGAAAAGCGGTACCACCCCCTCTTCGATACAATCCTCTTGTTTGACAATCAGGTTGAGTGCCCGCAGCTTCGAGAGGGAGATTTGCCGTTGACCATTCTTCATGGGCTTGCCTGCTGCCTCCCAGACCATGGCGCCGGGGCCGTTATAGACTTCCTCGAACTCGCCCATTACAGTCAGAGATGGCTTCCGAAGGCTGACCGATAGCCCCGGCGACGGCTGGGGCTATCTTCTTGTCAGCCCTGCGGGGCCGCCGACCGGCCTCCCCCGGATGGCCCTCTGCCCCTGCCTCTGCCGAAGGCCCGGGGGTGTTGCCACCGGAGGGAGGACGGCCCGCCTGAGGCGACTGATAGGAACCTGCCGGAATCCCTTCGCGGCTCGGTAATGTGGGTGTCGCTGGCTGGCCTCCGGACGGCCGACTTGGCTAGGAGGATACACCATGCAGTCATTCGAGGGGCCGTACGACGCCTGCGTGGGCTTCGACGTGGGCAAGCTCTCCCACCGCGCCTGCTGCGTGCTCGCTGGCGGCGCGGTCGCCTTCAACGTCGGCGTGGCCAACGACGAGGCCGCAATCGACCGCGTGCTCGCCGAGGCCGCGGCGCACGGCTGGGCGCTCGCCGTGGTCGACCAGCGCCGCAACATCGGCACGACGGTCGTGAGGCGCGCGAGGGCCGCCGGGGTCGAGGTCGCCTACCTGCCTGGCATCGCCGCCAACAGGGCGTCGTCGCTGTTCCCGGGCGACGCGAAGACCGACGAGCGGGACTCCGAGGTGATCGCGCGGACGGCCATGGGCGTGCCTCAGGCGCTCAGGCCGGTGCCCGAAGAGGGGGCGCTCGAGGCGCAGCGCTGTGAACTTCACCTACGTGGATCCCGACCTCACCGAGAGGCTCGGCGCGCTCCCCGCCACCAACAACGCCGTGGAGAGCCTGAACGGCCAGCTCAGGGCCATGCTGAGGGAGCACAGGGGCCTCTCTCTCGAGCGCCGCATCAAGGCCGTCTACTGGTGGTGCTACATGCACACGGAGTGCCCGCTGCCGGCGGCGGAGATCCTCAGGGTCATGCCCACGGACCAGGGCATCGCCCGGGAGATGAGAGCGATAAGCTACGAGACGAGGGCGGGAACGGGCCCGCAGAAGTGGGGTGACGGGCTGGTGTGGGAGGAGCTCCACAGGTCAACGCCATGGAGACGAGACTGGGACTAGTCGGACACACATTTTGTCCTATAACCCGGAACCCGAGCGTACTCACGCTGCAGGTGATCCACGCCCCTACTACTCCCGCCGCCTCACCTACTTGTAGCGACTGCGGAACAGCGGCCGCAGCTCACTGATGGGAGCCTTGCTCTCGATGAGCTGACGCATGCGCTCCTCGGCAGCCGCGATCTTGAGGCTCTCCTCGAGCACCTCAGCGGCAATCTCAGGCGGAACGATGCAGACGCCAGAGTCATCAGCCAGCATGAGGTCCCCTGGCTCCACCAGCTTGCCGCACAGCGTTACCGGACCATTCATCTCCACGCACTCCATGCGGTACTTGCCCGTGATCTGCGTCACGCCACAGCTGAAGACAGGATAACCACTCTCCATGATGGAGGACGCGTCGCGGCAGCAGCCGTTCACGATGTTGCCAGCCAGCCCGCAGGCCTTGGCCACCGTGCAGCTTTGGCCGCCCATGTTGGAAACCTCGAGATTGCCCCCAAAGTCGCTCACCAGCACATCACCCGGTTCACTGATGTAATAGATGTCACGCGTGGACATGGCGATAAAGTCGTGGTCGTGGGAACCCTGCGTCGCGGTCTTGCGGACAGGAATGTTGCGGATAGTCACGGCGGGCCCGCAAATCTTGCTACCGGGTTTGAGCGGCTTCAGATAGCTGCCGGGTATGGCACCATCGATGCCATACCCATCGAGCACGTCGCTGACGGTGGTCGTCATATCCTCCATGGAAAGGAATCCATCGATGATCTCCTTGGAAACACGATCGAACTTGATCTTGGTGATGCGCTCGCGCGGAACGAGGCCCCAGATGCGCCCCGCAGCCTCGTACTCGGCATAGTCCGCGTCGCGTTGCGCGCGCTGGGCGGCCACCTGTTCGTTATACACCTCGGTCTGTGTGATATCCATGCGATGATCCTCCTTTGTATGTGAAACACGTTCGTGCGGTCAGATGTGACGAAGCTCTGCTACGCCTCGGGGTCGAGGAAGTTGCCCCGCTCGAGGAGCTGCTCCTGCCGAATTCTGCGGGGAACGAGCTGGAACGCCAGCGTCTGCTCGTTGACTAGGGGCGTCCGGCACACGAAGAAGACCACGCCGCCCTGAGGCGCTCTCACCTCTTCCAGCACCTCGCCACGCAAAGGATCGATGACCTCTGCGAGCAGCTGCCCCGCACTCACAGTGTCTCCCAGCTGGGCAATCCTCCTGAACACGCCACCGCAGCTCACCGACACCGGCGTTAGCCCACGCTCGGCAAAGACCGTGGCGCGCATGCCGCCATGGCAGGGACGGTCAATGAGTCCGCGGGCATCGAGGAATCGCAGACAGGCGCGCACCATCGAAGCGGCCGACTCCTCATCGACCAGATCCGTTTCCTTGGTGTAGAGCGTATAGGCCTCGGTGTCCCACAGGCGCCAGTTGTAGTGCAGCGTCGTGGTATCGAAGGAGCCAGGAACGTGTCGGGAGACATACGCCAGCCCGAAGTCGGCCCCGTTGTCGGTCTGTATGCCCGGCCCGCTCATGACGCGGACATGGTCCATGAAGTCACCCTCCAGGTAGAAGCTGGAGAAGTGGATGCCGTACCGGAAGCCCTTCACGTGCTCGAAGAGCGCTCCCGCTATGCGCTGGGTAGTCTCGCCTAGGTCGTAGCCAGGCATCATGCGGTTCACGTCGGTGTTGTCCCCGACCCAGAAGCGCTTGCGATTGTTCATGGAAGCTGGGTTCACGCAAGGCACCACCATGATGCGTTGGCCGGGCGTCAAGACCCCCTCCGTCTCCAGCTTCCGCAGTTTGCGCACGATACGTGCACAGATATAGGTCTGCTGTATCTCGTTGCCGCGCACGCCGGCCACGAAGCAGGCAGCGTTTTCGAACTCGTCTACGCGCGCACCCGCATCGCCGTCAGCGCCGAGCGTACGACCATCCGAAGTCACACCAAAGGAGAAGGACTTGACCTTCATATCCTGGCGATAGGGCATCGCTATGCTGAACAGGGTTTCCTCGCGCATGCTAGTCCACCTCCCCATCGGTCTCAGTTCCCAGGACGCGGGCAATGAGCGAACCCGGGTACACGATGGGATACTCCCTGAGCGTGAAGAGCAGGCCATCTGCGGGACTTTTCAGCTCCTGTAGAACCTCACCGGTCAGCGCGTCCCATATATGCCCAATGACCTGATCCTTTCTTACGTCCCAGTTGTGTTGCACTGCTGGCATGAACACGCCCGCCACATCCGCGTTGACAAACCCGACTTCGCCGTCCGAGCTCACGATGGGACGTCGGACCTCGCGGACAGGACCCGACCATATGCCAGCCCTGCGCATCAGGTTGAAGATTCCGTCGGCCAGCTGCTCGCCATATTCCCTGGTCAGGCGCATGCCAACCCCCATCTCGACCACCAGGCAAGGCGTTCCTAGGTCGTTGAGGCTGTAGGCCAGCGTACCCTTGAGCACCGTGGCGTTGCCGTGCACCCACACGAAGTCGACGTTGCTCTCCAGTGCCCACGGCATGAGCGCCTCTTCGGAGATCTCGTTGATGCGGATCTGCGGCAGCTCGCGCAGATAGACGTTGCTCGCATGGATGTCGAGGCTGATGGTGGCTCCGGCGATGTCGGCGACGATGTCGGCTGCCATGGACTCAAAGGGCGAGGCGCTATTATTGCCGGGGAACACGCGGTTCATGTCGAGGTCGAACTGAGGGATTCCCCGGGATAGGGCGCCCACACCCAGTGGGTTCAGGGCTGGGTAGATATCCACTATGCCCGTCAGGAACTCAGGGTGTTCGTTCACGCGACGAGCCACCTCGTAGCAAGTGAACTGGCCCTCCAGCTCGTCACCATGAATGCCGCTCACCACCGCAATTCGTGGCAGCGCCTCCAAGTCTTCGTGCGTGACCCCTGCGGGCGTCAGGCGATTCTTGACCACCTCGAGGTCCTCGTCGACCGCCATCTGGTAACTCGAAACGGTCTGAATCATTGTTCAACATGCTCCTTCACACTCATGTGCACGGTTTGGATCTGATCGACCAGTCCCACGAAGGACCCGCGCTCGACAGGGCAATCCGACCAGTCCCGCCCACGTGCCAGCGGAATGTAGGTCTCGTCCACAGCCTGATTGCGCGTAGGGTCATAGCCGTACCAGAAGTTGTCGACGCTCGCCTCCACCCACGCATGGGTCTGGCCCTCGCCAAGCGCCAGGCCGCTGACATAGCGGGCGGCAACACCCGCCTGGCGCAGCGCAGCGATAAGAATGTGACTGAAGTCCTGACAGACACCGCGTCCTGCCGCAAAGGCTTCCGCAGCCGTCGTGGCAATCGTGGTCGTACCCGGTGCATAGACCATGGTCTCATGCACCCCCGACATGGCGTGCAGGCAGAAGTTGTCTACCGCGTTCACGTCGTACGGGTCTTCAACCGTTCCCAGGTGGTCGGCAAACGCAAAGAGCGCTGTATCAGGCTCGGTCAAGGGAGTCGAATGCCTGAATATGGGATGCGGCACGTCGGGCTGGGCCCAGTTGAAGTCGATCCGAACCGTTCCCGAGCTGTGGTAGCCGATGCGGGCATGCTCCTCCGCCTTGCGACCGACAGCCATGAGGTTGCCGTAGCTGTCAGTCTGTCGCACATAGCGCATCTCTGGCTCGATGACCAGATTGGATGCCAGCACACGCAACGTGTGCGAGGGCGAGGGCATGCAGCGCAGCACGAAGTAATGGTCGCGTACGGGAGAGCTGAAATCTATCGTTGTCGAAAATGAGTAGTCAAGCAGTTTCAAAGCGCCCGTCCCTCCCTCAGGGCGCGCAGGAGGAGTCCTCGCACGCGCCAAACTCCCTAGACGTCAACGAACAGTCCTTCGATGCACTCCAACAGGATCTTGCGGTTGTTCTCAGGGTCGGGATTCGGGGCCAGCCCCAGAAGCAGCATGAGCTTCTCTCCGTCTCGACGCAGTGGCGTGCACTGCATGCGGTGGTTCAGACGCGAAAACTCCCGGCGGAGGTTCTCGAGATGGTGCCCGAGCCGCACATACATGTCGATGCGCTCGACGCTATAGCCGCACTTCAATGTGTAGCGACTGTCCATATCCAGAATGGAGTCATCGCTGCAGCTGCGGAACGCATACAGCATGTCGGTGACGGACTGCAGCTCAAGCATGGGCGCCACACCCTTAGCCGCAGCTTCCATGATGTTCACAGCCATCTGAATGTAGGAGAGCGCGGCTGATGAGATGCTCTCGCGCAGCACGATGGCGTTGTCATAGGCGTAGTTCAGGTTGGAGATGACCGAATACGGGTCCTTGCGGTCGAACAGGAACTTCTTGATGAAGTCGTCGACGCCCTCATATGCGTTGGGAATCTCCAGCCGCTGGCAGAACTCGACATAGTCGAATGCGGGCCCATCGATGGACTGATCGTAGGCATCCTGCATGATGTCGATCTCGATAAGCGTGCGTTCGATATAGCGGCCCAACCAGAACAGACGGTCCAGCTTGCTCAGTGCGATAGAATCCATGTGTCCTTGAACCCCCCTCCTTGGCTCGAATTGACGATGGCGTTGCCCGCCTCTCGTGAGTAGCGCGTCAGGCCGCTTGGCCAGACGCTGGTTTCATGGCCCGTCAGCACAAAGACGCGCAGGTCGGCCTTGCGCAGCACATCGCCCTCCGCCAGATGCACAGGCAGCTCGGTAAAGTCGACGATCTCCTGTGCAATCCAGCGTCGCGGGTTGGTGAGGACCTTCTGGCGCAGCTCCTCGCGCGCCTCAGAATCCATGTTCGATGCGAACACGACGCCGTAGCCGCCGGCCTCGGCCGTGTCCTTGATGACAAGCCTCTCGAAGTTGTCCATCACGTATGCCAGATCGTCTGGATAGAAGGGCAGATATGTGGGGGCGTTTTGCAGCAGGGCCTTCTCGCCCAAGTAGTATTCGACCATTTTGGGCACGAAGTAGTAGATGCCCTTGTCGTCGGCCGCACCGTTGCCCGGGGCATTGATGATCGCCACATTGCCCGCCCGATAGGCGCTCATCACGTTCGGGATGCCGATGACGCTCTCGGGCAGGAATGTGGTGGGGTCCAGGTATTCGTCGGAGATGCGGCGATAGATGGCTCCGACACGCTGGTCCTTCTCGAACCCACGGTAATAGACGTATTCATTCTCGACGTACAGGTCACCCGCTTCCGCCAGTACGGCGCCAGTCTGCTCGGCAAGAAAGGAGTGCTCGAAATAGGCGGCGTTGTAACGACCTGGCGTGAATATGACGTTAATGCCGCCGCAGTTCACGTTGTCCACGACCTCACGAAGCATGCTGCCGTAGCCGCGGTTGTCCACGATATCGTTCTGACGATAGGTATCGGGGCTGCACCGGCGACAAAGGGCGCGGGCGATCAACGGATACGAAGCGCCAGACGGCACGCGCAGGTTGTCCTCCAGCACGAACCACTCACCTTCGCGCGACTGCACCAGATCGATGCCAGAGATGTGGCTGTAGATGCCTTTGGGGGGCATGAGCCCTATGCACGAAGCCAGGTATCCCGGCGAGGAGAGAACGAAGTCCTCGGGAACCACGCCATCGTGAATGATCTCCTGAGGCCCGTACACATCCTTCAGGAACGCGTTGAGGGCATCCACCCGTTGGATGAGCCCCCGCTCGAGTCCGCGCCACTCATCTGCCGAGATGACGCGGGCGATGGCGTCGAAGGGGAACAGCCGCTCGTTGAAGACCCCGTTCTTGTAGATGCCGAACTTGACGCCATAGCGTGCCAACTGATCGTTGATACGGGCGGTATGAGACACCAGGCTCTCCATAGGGACCCCCATCGATATCGGAGTGCGTGTCACACGCTGCAGCGCAACGCGTATAGGGGGCATTATGTACGAAGTGAATAGCCTATTTGCGCAGCTAAAAGCTGAAATTTTGTCTGTTCGCATTCTTTCTTTTGCTGGTAACACACTCTTCACGCTTGTTAACGGACCGTTCACGCGCCTGTCCCCTCTGGGGCATGCGCCTCCGTCAATCAGGTGGACTGCCGTGGACGCGCATGCCCCAGAGGGGACTCGCGTGACCGCGGATGAGGCGTTTATATGCCGCACGGGGGTATCGACGTTGGGAGCGGAGGTGTCGAAGTATCTGTAGGTATCCCGCGGTATCCGTGTCACAGAATCGCCACGGGCCGGTATCTCATTGACGTCTTGTTTTGGTCCCCAGAGGCATGGGAGGGCAATCGGGTGTCCTGTGGTCTGTGTCCGGGGCCGAACCATCGCGCCCGGGATCTAGATGGACCTCGATGCT
>CACYGL010000052.1 GCA_902773995.1 uncultured Coriobacteriaceae bacterium
CGGACGGGCATCTGGGCACAGGGGCTTCTCGCACTCGCTTGTAGCTGCGGCGCTCTTCTTTGCCGGCGCGTACCTTGCGGTGCCGGAGATTGCCCTGGCAATGGCGGTGGGGTACTTCTCGCACCTGGTGGTTGACCTGCTCAACAAGAAGCCCGAACGGCTCTTCTGGCCCGTTTCGAGAGGTCAGGCGCTGGGGCTGTGCAAGGCTGGCGGCATCGTGGACGGCGTGCTTCTCGTTCTTGGCGTTGCCACTGTTGCCGCCCTGCTCTCGGGATGGCTGTAGGGGAGCGAGGGCACTGGGCATAGGTGACGCCCGAGACAAGATTTCCGACGGCCGAAGAGGAGATAATCGCTGTTCCGGCGCATAATTGACGCCGAAGGTGGCGCTTTGGACGGGATTCCGTACGAGATGCGCCCTCCGGCGAGAAAATGACGCCGGGACAAGGATTTGCTCCGCCATCGCTGCGGGAACGCGCCTATCGGCGAGAAATAGGCGCCGGAGCGTGGGCTCCCGACGGGATTCCGTACGAAAGGCACCCTCCGGCGCCGTTTTCTCGCCGGAGGGCGATCGTTATTGCAACGGAGACGTACGGAAGCCCTCGTATGGCGCCGTTTCCTCGCCAGAGGGCGTGTTCCCGCAGCGAGGTGCCTGCGGCTACCTCCTCGACACAGTCGTGAAGCAGAAGAGCTCCGGATGGTGGCGCACCTGCGTGTACTCGAACATCACCCCGTCGGAGTTGTAGGACTGGCTCTCGACCACCGCCACGCAGTTGTAGGGGTCAAGGTCCATGTAGCTGCAGTCCTCGTCGGTCGCAAGCTGCACCGTGATGCGGCGACGGCTCGTGAGGATGCGCATCCCTAGGTCATTCTCGAGATAGCTGTAGACGGACTTCTCCGCCTGCTCGGCAGTGAGGCCAGGAACCGCGGAGGCCAGGAAATAGTCGTGATCGACTTGGCGTGCGACGTCGTCCAGCGTGCGCACGCGCACCACGCGCACCAGCTCGACGCCCTCGGCGAAGCCCGTACGACGCGCGAGCCCGGCGCCGCAGGTAACGCGTTCAAACGACTTGACGTGTGTGCCGGGAACCAGGCCGTTTCTCCGTGCATACTCGCCAAAGGACTCGACGCCCTCAAGCGAGCCCTGGGCGCTGTGTGCCTCTCGCTGCCAGATGACCCGCACCCCCCGGCCGTGCATCGGCTGCACGTAGGCATCGTCAGCCAGCATGGAGACCGCGCGCCTGAGGGTGTTGCGCGAGCATCCGTACTCCGCCGTGAGTTCTCCCTCGGAGGGAAGAAGCTCCTGGTAGGAGTAGGTTCCTTCCTGGATCTTTCCCTTGAGGTCGCGGTAGATGCCCTCAAAGATCGCCTTAGGCATGTGGTCTCTCCTAGCTTGCGGACCGTCGGACCTTGAAGGGACGACAGGTGCGGAACATGTGTGGTACCAGATATCCTAGAACTCCTGAAAGCCGTTTGGACGAGTAACCGGTGACCGTTAAGAAAGCACAGCCTATGTACCTGCGTAAACAGTAAAACGAGCATTACTCGTGCCTACCGTTCACCACGAATAAGGTACCGCTCAGTCGATACTTGTTTGAACAAGAGACGCGCAAGGTTATTGTCGTAACCAAGAGACGGGGCATTACCCGGGAAAGCCCGCGTAGCGGCTCCGTGATAGGGCAAGGACGACGGAAGGCGTCGTTCAGACAGGAAGCAACGGGAGGATCACGATGGGGAACATTTCGAGGAAGCAGTTCATCACGCTCGGCGCAGCGTCGGCGGCCGTCCTTGGCCTCGCCGGCTGCGGTGGCAGCTCCAGCTCCGACAGCTCCAGCTCTTCTAGCACCAGCAGCTCCAACAGCGACGACCGCTCCGGGAACGTCTACTGGCTCAACTTCAAGCCCGAGCTTGACGAGACTGCCCAGAAGCTCGCCAAGAGCTACATGGAGAAGTACCCCAACGTCAAGGTCAAGGTCCAGACCGCCGCGTCCGGCACCTATGAGCAGACCCTGACCTCCGAGATGGACAAGACCGACGCCCCCACGCTCTTCAACATCGGCACCACCGCCGGCGTCAAGGAGTGGGGCTCCAACGCCATGGACCTCTCCGGCACCGACATCGAGAAGGCCCTCTCCACCACCGACTACACCTACAAGGACTCCGACGGCCGTCTGGTCTGCGCCGGCCTCTGCTATGAGACCTACGGCATCGTCGTGAACGCCGACCTGGTCGAGAAGGCCGGACACAGCGTCGACGACATCAAGGACTTCGACTCCCTGAAGACCGTCGTCGAGGACATCCACAAGAATGCCGCCACGCTGGGCTTTGACGCCTTCGCCGCAACCGACCTCGACGACTCCTCGTCCTGGCGCGTGACCGGCCACCTTGCCAACCTCGAGTACTACTACGAGGAGAAGGACGACGGCGGCTGGGACGCAACCCCCGCCACCATCAAGGGCACCTACCTCCCCAACTACAAGAAGATCTTCGACCTGGCCATCAACAACTCCGCCGAGGATCCCACGACCCTCTCCACCGGCGGCCACGACCCCGCGACCGAGTTCACCTCTGGCAAGGCTGCGTTCTTCTTCACCGGCTCCTGGGACTACGCCACCATCTCTGCCGCCCAGAAGAACACCACGATGATCCCGTACTACTGCGGCGTGTCCGGCGAGGAGAAGGCCGGCCTCAACAGCGGCACCGAGAACCGCCTCGCCATCAACGACGCTGCCTCCGATGAGGACAAGAAGGCCACCATGGACTTCTGGCTCTGGCTCGTCACCGACCCCGAGGCCTCCAAGGAAATGGTCGCTCAGCTTGGCGTCCTTCCCTACACCGACGCCGCCAAGGGCGACAACGGCTACCTCAACAAGGCCGAGGAGCTCTCCAAGGCCGGCAACTACACCATGGACTGGGCTACCAACTACCAGCCCAACATCGACCAGTACCGCAAGGGCCTGGTCTCTGCCCTCAACTCCTACACGGCGGATCAGTCCGACGCCAACTGGGAGACCTTCAAGACCGCGTTCGTCGACGGCTGGGCCCAGAACTACAAGGTCGAGAACGCCTAGTTCCATCTGACCTCTGACTGGCATTTGGGGGCCGGGCGTTCATACGGCGCCTGGCCCCCGTTCTTTTCTCACGCGGGAGTGGAAAAGCATGAAAAGCAAAGCCATCAAGCAGAGCTCCCAGATAAAGTCAACGAGACACTTCTGGTGGCTCTTCCTCCTGCCCGTGACGGCCGCCTTCACCATCGGCTTCGTTTGGCCGTTCATCCAGGGCATCTACCTTTCCTTCTGCAAATTCAAGACCATTTCGAGCGCTAAGTTCATTGGCCTTTCCAACTATGCCTCCGCCTTCGCGGACGAGTCCTTCCAGCACTCCTTCTGGTACACGGCACTGACCGCCATCGTGTGCCTCGTCCTCATCAACGTGATCGCGTTTGCCGTGGCCTACGCGCTCACGCAGGGCATCAAGGGCTCGAACATCTTCCGCACGATCTTCTTCGCGCCAAACCTGATCGGCGGCATCGTCCTCGGCTACATCTGGTCGATGATCTTCGACGGCATCCTCCAGCAGTACGGCACCTCGGTGGTCCTCGAGACCAAGTACGGCTTCTGGGGCCTGATCATCCTCATGTGCTGGCAGCAGATCGGCTACATGATGATCATCTACATCGCCGGCATCCAGGCTGTCCCCGAGGACATGATCGAGGCCGCCAAGATCGACGGCGCGACCAAGGCGCAGACCCTCTTCAAGGTGATCATCCCCAACGTGATGCCCTCGATCACGATCTGCACGTTCCTCTCGCTCACCAACGGCTTCAAGCTCTTCGACCAGAACCTCGCACTTACTGGCGGCCTGCCGTACGAGCAGCTCGCCGACGGCAAGACCATCAACACGACCGAGATGATGGCCCTGAACATCTACAACACGTTCTACTCGGGTACCGGCGCGTCGCGAGGCGTCGCCCAGGCGAAGGCAGTCATATTCTTCGTCCTTGTCGCTGCCATGGGACTCGCGCAGCTCTCGTACACCCGTAAGAGGGAGGTGCAGCAGTAATGGCAAACCAGCCACAGACGCTCGCATCCGAGGCGCGTCACAAGAAGATCCTGACCATCGTCTTCACCATCATCTGCTGGGTCCTGCCGGTCGTGTGCGTGGCGGTCAACTCCTTCAAGCTGAACACCTTCGTCAAGACCGAGACCTTCGCCCTCCCCACCGAGGAGAGCTTCGCCGGGTGGTCCAACTTCATCACCGGCATGACCTTCGGCAACTACCCGTTCTGGAGCGCGTTTGGCTACAGCGCCCTCATCACCGTGCTCTCCACGGCGCTGATCCTCATCTGCTGCTCGATGGCGGCGTGGTACATCGCCCGCGTGAACTCCAAGTTCTGCAAGGTCATCTACACGCTCTGCATCTTCTCGATGGTCGTGCCCTTCCAGATGGTCATGTTCACGCTCCTTTGGTGCCGGCCTCGCCATCTTCATGTTCGTCGGCTTCGTGAAGTCAATCCCGCTGGAGATCGAGGAGGCCGCCGCAATCGACGGCTGCGGCCCGGTGCGCACCTTCTTCCTGGTGGTGCTCCCCATGCTCAAGCCCACGCTCATCTCCGTCGGCATCCTCGAGATCATGTGGGTCTGGAACGACTACCTCCTGCCGTACCTGGTCCTGGACATCAACCAGTACCGCACGATCCCCATTCAGATCCAGTACCTCAAGGGCAGCTATGGAACGGTCGACCTCGGTGCGACCATGGCAATCATCCTCATGGCCATCATCCCCGTCATCGTCTTCTACCTCTCCTGCCAGAAGTACATCATCAAGGGCGTTGCGGCCGGCGCCGTCAAGGGCTAGGCCAAAGACCCAGGCTCGTCTGAGTTCGTCCCCTCTTTCCCACTCTCTCCGCGGGGCCTCCCCGGTCCCGCGGAGGGGGACCTCCTCGAAGACACGCAGCTCACCACGGGGGCGCGGGCCCCGGCTGCAACCAATGGAAGGAATCCGAGAACCATGGCAGAAGTCAGCCTGAAGCACATCACGAAGATCTATCCGAACATCGAGAAGACCAAGAAGCACCGCTTTGGCAAGAAGGCCGCGGAGCCCGAGAAGAAAAAGAGCAACCTCAAGGTCACCGACGAAGGCGTCGTGGCGGTCGAGGACTTCAACCTCGACATCGCAGACCGCGAGTTTGTCGTCCTCGTTGGCCCCTCCGGCTGCGGCAAGTCCACGACGCTGCGCATGATCGCCGGCCTCGAGAGCATCTCCGGCGGCGAGCTCGCCATCGACGGCAAGGTCATGAACGAGGTCGCCCCCAAGGATCGCGACATCGCCATGGTCTTCCAGAGCTACGCCCTGTACCCCCACATGACCGTGTACGACAACATGGCCTTCCCCCTGAAGCTCCGCAAGGTCCCCGAGGACCAGATGGCATCACCCAGTACCTCGACCGCAAGCCCAAGGCCCTCTCCGGCGGCCAGCGCCAGCGCGTGGCCATCGGCCGCGCCATCGTGCGTGACCCCAAGGTCCTTCTCATGGACGAGCCCCTCTCCAACCTGGACGCCAAGCTCAGGAACCAGATGCGCGCCGAGATCATCAAGCTCCGCAAGCGCATCAACGCCACCTTCGTCTATGTCACGCACGACCAGACCGAGGCCATGACCCTCGGCGACCGCATCGTGATCATGAAGGACGGCGTGGTCCAGCAGGTGGGCACCCCGCAGGAGGTCTTCAACGAGCCTGCGAACCTCTTCGTCGCCGGCTTCATCGGCGTGCCAGGACCTCGAGGCCGCCGGTGTCACCGAGCTCGACGTTACCGCTGGCGTGCGTCCCGAGCAGATCCAGCTTGCGAACGCGGACGAGCCCGGTGCCATCTCCGGCACCATCGACGTCTCCGAGCTCATGGGCTCCACGGTGCACGTCCACGCCAGCGTCAAGGGCTACGACTTTGTCCTGGTCATTCCCACCATCGACTTCGACGGCGCCCTTGGCAGGTCCTTTGCCGACGGCGTACCCATCTCCTTTAAGTTCGAGCCGAACGCTGTCCACTTCTTTGACAAGGCGTCCGGCAAGAACATCATCAAGCCGTAGCCTTCCCTCCCTCCCGCGACATCGGCTTGGTGCGGCCCCGGCCTGCTTTCTCGGACGGGTCGGGGCCCTTTTGCGGGGGCTATGACGGTTACAACCTGCGCGAGAGCGCAGAACGAGAGGAGGAGACATACATGGAGAGAGCAAGCGGTGTGCTCATGCCCGTCTCGTCGCTCCCAGGCTGCGTGGGCATTGGCACCTTTGGCCGCGAGGCGTACGACTTTGTCGACTTCCTTGCCCGCACCCATCAGCGTTACTGGCAGGTTCTGCCCCTTACCACCACGAGTTTTGGGGACTCGCCCTATCAGTCCTTCTCGGCCTTTGCGGGAAACCCCTACTTTATCGACGTCCAGGACCTCGTTCGTCTTGGCTACCTCTCCGAGGAGGACCTCGCTGTCCTGCCCTTTGGGGACGATCCGGAGAACGTTGACTACGGCACGCTCTTTCATGGCCACCGAGCGCTGCTCGAGCGCGCGCTTCCGAGCTTTCTCTCGGCGCCTCCCGCGGATTTTGCCGAGTTCTGCGGGAAGAACGACGCCTGGCTCGAGCCTTACTGCGAGTTCATGTCAATCAAGGAGCAGTTTGGCCTTAAGGCCTACTACGAGTGGCCCCTTGAGTATCGCAGCCGCGGCAAGGCGAGTGCGGAGCTGTGCGCAAAGCTCCCCGAGCGCATGCACTATCACCAGATGACCCAGTACTTCTTCTACAAGCACTGGAAGCGGCTCAAGGACTACGCCAACGAGCGCGGCATCCTGATAATCGGCGATATCCCCATCTACGTCTCGCGCGATTCCGTCGAGATGTGGGCTACGTCGGAACTCTTCCGCGTGGATTCCGCCGGCAACCCCACCTGCGTCGCCGGCACGCCGCCCGACCAGTTTTCCTCGACGGGCCAGTACTGGGGCAATCCCATCTACGACTGGACTGGCATGGCCGATAGGGGCTATGACTGGTGGGCCAAGCGCCTGCGTGCAAGCCTTGAGCTCTACGACATCCTGCGCATCGACCACTTCCGTGGCTTCGAGTCGTACTGGTCCGTTCCCTTTGGTGCACCGGACTCGAGCTTTGGCCGCTGGGTCAAGGGCCCTGGCAATGACGTCTTTGATGCCGTTGCCAAGAGGTTGGGCAAGCTTCCCATCATCGCCGAGGACCTTGGTTTCATGACGCCCGAGGTTGTTGCCATGCGCGAGACCGCTGGCTTCCCGGGCATGAAGATCCTGCAGTTTGGTCTCGACGCCGAAGGAGACTCCTTCGACCTACCGCACCGCTATGACGCCAACACCGTGGCGTATGTGGGGACCCACGACAACGAGACGGCCATGGGCTGGTTCAAGGACTCCGCTACGCCCAACACTCGCGAGAAGACGGTGCGCTACCTCGCGCTTGCGCCTGGCGAGACCGTTGCGCAGGGCTGCAATCGCGCCATTGCTGCTTCGGTGAGCGACACCTGCATCTTCCGCATGCAGGATCTGCTGGGGTTGGACAACTCTGCTCGCATCAACACCCCGTCGACCGTTGGCAAGAACTGGCGGTGGCGCATGCGCCCCGATGCCATGACGCCCGAGGTCGAGGCGGAGCTCTCAGACCTGACCATCACCTACTATCGGGTGCCCGGATCAAAGGATCCCGAGCTGCCCCAATAGGAAGCGCGAGTGTGCCACCTGGCCATCGCGCTCGGACATGTCACCGTGACGTTTGGAGGTACTGCATCACATGGAAATCAACCTTGAGGCACGCTCCCAGGAGAAATTCGGCCGTCCGCTTGCCGAACTCGACGATTCGACCATCTGCATCATGCTCGAGGGCCTCATCCGAGAGCACGCGGCAACCATGCCACTTATCGAAGGTAAGCGCCGTCTGTACTACATCTCCGCAGAGTTCCTCATCGGCCGCCTTCTCACCAACAACCTCATCGAGCTTGGCATATACAACGAGGTCAAGGCGCAGCTGGCTGCTGCCGGCCATGACCTGGGCGCCGTCGAGGAGTGCGAGGCCGAGCCGTCCCTGGGCAACGGTGGCCTTGGGCGTCTCGCCGCGTGCTTCATGGACTCCATTGCCACGCTGGGCATCCCGGGCGAGGGCGTGGGCCTGAACTATCACTATGGCCTCTTTCGCCAGCGCTTTGTTGACTTGCAGCAGGCGGCGGAGCCCGATGGCTGGCTGGACCGCCAGGACTGGTTGGTGAGGGACGAGAAGGCCTACACCGTGGAGTTTGGTGGCTTCTCGGTGAGGTCGTGCCTCTACGACATCGACGTTCTGGGTTACGGGCGCTCTACCAAGAACCGCCTGCGCCTCTTCGATCTTGAGGGCGTCGACGAATCGCTGGTCCCGGTGAACTCCATCGACTTCGACAAGGGGGCGCTGTCAAAGAATCTCACGCTCTTCCTCTATCCCGACGACTCAGACGATGCTGGCCGGCTGCTCCGCGTGTACCAGGAGTACTTCATGGTCTCCAATGCGGCCCAGCTCATCCTCGACGAGGCCGTCGAGCGTGGCTCCAACCTGCACGACCTGCCCGACTACGCGGTGATACAGATTAACGACACACACCCCTCGATGGTTATCCCCGAACTTATCCGCCTGCTTGTGGATGTGCATGGTTTCGAGTTTGACGAGGCCGTTTCAATCGTGCGCAGCATGGTTGCCTACACCAACCACACCATCCTTGCCGAGGCCCTTGAGAAGTGGCCGCTCACGTTTATCCAGGAGGCGGCGCCGCGCGTTGCGCAGATCATCGTCAAGCTGGACGAGCTTGAGCGCAAGGAGCATGGCAGCAACGATGCCGTTGCCATCGTACGCGACGGCGTGGTGCACATGGCGCACCTTGCCATTCACTATGGCTTCTCGATTAACGGTGTGGCGGAGCTCCACACCAAGATCCTCGAGGAGACCGAGCTGCACCCCTTCTACGAGCTCTATCCCGAGAAGTTCAACAACAAGACAAACGGCATCACCTTCCGTCGCTGGATCATGGGCGCAAACCCAGCGCTCTCGGACGTGCTCGACGACGTTCTGGGCACTGATTGGCGCAGCACCTGCGACCTCACCGGGCTCCTCGCCTTCAAGGACGACGAGGCGGTTCTCGCCCGCCTGGACGATGCCAAGTCGCAGGCCAAGGCCAACATGCGCGAGTTCCTCTGGAAGACGCAGGGCGTGCGGGTCCCCGAGAACGCCGTCATCGACGTGCAGGTGAAGCGTCTCCACGAGTACAAGCGCCAGCAGATGCTCGCGCTCTACATCATCTGGAAGTACCTCGACATCAAGAACGGCAACGTTCCCGCACGCCCGCTCGCCATCGTCTTTGGCGGCAAGGCGGCGCCCGCCTACACCATCGCGCAGGACATTATCCACCTCATCCTGCTGCTCTCCCGTTGGATTGCGGCCGATCCGGTTGTCTCGCCGCACCTTCAGGTGGTCATGATCGAGAACTACAACGTGAGCGCGGCGGAGCGCGTGATTCCTGCTGCGGACATCTCCGAGCAGATCTCGCTTGCCTCCAAGGAGGCGTCGGGCACCTCGAACATGAAGTTCATGCTCAACGGCGCGGTGACCCTCTGTACGCTCGACGGCGCCAACGTCGAGATCGCGGACCTCGTGGGCGACGAGAACATCTACACCTTTGGCACCCCCTCCAAGGAGGTCGAGCGCCTGTACGCCGAGCACGCCTATGACGCCCATGCGCACTACCTGCGTCCCGGCGTGAAGCTCCTGGTGGACTTCATCACCAACCCCGCCTTCCTCGCACTAGGCAACGCCGAGCGCCTGCGCCGCCTGCACGACGACATGGCCTGGAAGGACTGGTTCATGGCGCTTCTCGACATCGAGGAGTACATCCAGAAGAAGGAGCAGGTGCTTGCCGACTACGAGAACCGCGACGCCTGGCGCAAGAAGTCGCTGGTGAACATCGCGAAGTCCGGCGCATTCTCATCCGACCGTACCATCCGCCAGTACAACGACGACATCTGGCACCTGTAGTTAGACAAAGGGAGCTTCCCTTTGTCTCACAGCAACGGCCCCGGGCAAATTTGCCCCGGGGCCGTTTTATATCTGACGGCTGACATGAGACATAGGGACTGCCTCCCTTGTCTCATTAAGGGAAACTCCCTCGTCTCACATCCCCTCGAAGGCGGCGCAGATGGCGTCGAGCAGCAGCACGGCGTAGGTCTGCGCGTCGCTGATGGTGAAGGTTCCCTCGAAGTTGGGGCCAACAGGCAGTTCGATGCGCACGGTGGGGACGCTCTCGCGCGAGCTCTCGACGGCCGTGCGCAGGCGCAGCGGCAGCGTGTCCACGTCATCCATCACCACGTTGGAGGTGGTGGTGCCATCAGGCAGAGGAGCAGCAGAGAGCACGAGGACCGCCTGGGCGCCCTTGCAGGCGTCGGATGCGGCAGTGTCAACAAGCTCGAGGCCAGAGGTGTTGGTCGTTGCGCTTGCCAGGTTCCAGATGCGCCCGGCGACGTTTCTCGAGATGGGGTCCTCGCCGGTGATGCACAGCTTCACGACCTCGAGCACGCCGGCCGCCCGGGCAAATCCCATGCCCCCCTGCGGGTGCGGGCCGGCGGCGGGGTTTCCGCCCCAGACGTGCTTCAGACGGTCGATGGCGTCGAAGGTGTCCGGGAAGGCCATGCCGTCGGCAAGCAGCCCCACGCTCTCCTGGAACTGCTTGACCGCGGCCTCGGTGTGGGCGCCGTACTGGCCGTCGACCGCGCCGCACGAGAATCCCAGCACGTTGAGGCGCTCCTGGAGCTGACGGACGTCGTTGCCGTGGAAGTTGGGGAGGCGAAGGTAGAGGGTGCGGTCTCCGAGCTGGTAGCATTCGTCTACGAGAGACGCCCAGGTAGCCGTGTCGACTACCTCGCCGAGCGACAGGCCGTGGTCGAGCCTAAAGCGCGCGACGGCGGTTGCGGTCGAGTGCCCATAGGTCTTCTCGGCAGTCTCTCCCTCGTCGATCTTGTATCCCAGCGAGCCCAGGCGCTCCTGGATGTCTTCCACGGCGGCGCCCGACGCGCCCTCGCGAATAGGTTCCATACCCTAGTTCCCCCCGATGTCGTGGGCACGAGGCAGCATCCGGACTAGCCCCTGCGTTCCACAAAGAAGTCTGCCATAGATTCGAGGACGGCGCGTGCGTCTCCCACAAGCTCGACGCCGTCGAGGCTTCGCTTCGCGCTTTCCGCAAGACCGTGCGCGTAGTCCCGTACGGCGTCGATGGCGCCTGCGGCATCCATGAGCGCAACCGCGCGGTCGTGCGCCGAGGAATCCGTCGCGTGCGAAGAGAGGATGCCGAGAAGCTCGTCCTTATCGGTGCCCGTAAGGTGCTCGAGTGCCCAGCACACGATCATGGTGCGTTTGCCCTCCGTGACGTCGCTCCTGAAGTCCTTGCCCTGCGCCTCGGCGTCGCCCACGAGGTTGAGAAGGTCGTCTTGCAGCTGGAAGGCAAGGCCGGCGTCCATGCCAAAGGAGCCGAGCGCATCCACCTGCGCGTCCGTGCCGCCGCCACAGATGGCGCCGATGGAGAGCGGGGAGGCGGCGGAGTAGAACGCGGTCTTGTGCGCGGCCATGGCGAGGTAGTCTCCCGTGGTGACGTCCCAGCGATTGTCGCGCGCCCAGCCGAGGTCAAGCGCCTGGCCCTCCACGGTGCGCTGCTCCATCTGCGCGAACTCGTCGAGCACGCGCAGCTTGGTCGCTCCGTCGAGAGACTCGTCCTCGAGAACGCCTGCGAAGGTTCGAACGATGCCGAGGTCACCGACGTTGATCGCCACGCCTACGCCCTCGGTGCGGTGCACGCAGGGCTGGCCGCGGCGCATCTCGCCCTCGTCGGCGATGTCGTCGTGGATGAGGGCGGCAGACTGGAAGTCCTCGATTGCAGCGGCAGACGAAAGCGCGCGCGAAGGGTCCCCTCCCACGGCCTCGCAGCCAAGCAGCACCAGAGCGGGCCGCGTGCGCTTACCGCCTGAACGCGTGAAGCGCACAAGGGGGCCATACAGGTAGCGCGAGAGGTCGTTGCCGGCGAACGTCTCGTCGGGCAGGGGCGTTGGCGCGTGCCCGACGAGGTACGCCTCGATGACCGGGCGCTTTTCGGCGAGGTATTCCGCGAAGGCGCGGCCATTGTCGCTGCGTGGTGATGCGACCATTCCCTAGCCCTCGTAGCCGTTGGGGTTCTTCGACTGCCAATTCCAGGAGTCGCGGCACATGTCGTCGATGTCGAACTTGGCCTCCCAGCCCATCTCGCGCTTGGCCTTCGAGCAGTCGGCGTAGTTGGCGTCGACGTCGCCGGGGCGGCGCGGGTCGATCTGGTAGGGGAGTTCTTTGCCGCACGCCTTGCCAAAGGCCTTGACGATCTCGAGGACCGAGGTGCCCTTGCCAGTGCCGAGGTTGAAGATCTCGACGCCGGTGCGGCCGTTCATCCAGTTGAGGGCTGCAGCGTGGCCAGTCGCGAGATCGCACACGTGGATGTAGTCACGCACACCGGTTCCGTCGGGCGTGTTGTAATCGTTGCCAAAGACGTGTACGCACTCGCGCTTGCCGATCGCCACCTGCGCGACGTAGGGGAGCAGGTTGTTGGGGATGCCCTTGGGGTCCTCGCCCATGAGTCCCGAGGGGTGTGCCCCGATGGGGTTGAAGTAGCGGAGAAGGACGACGTTCCACTCGGGGTCTGCCGTGTGGAGGTCGGTGAGGATCTGCTCGATCATCCACTTGGTCCAGCCATAGGGGTTGGTTGCGGGCTTCTTGGGGCTCCCCTCGGTGAGCGGGAGCTTGTCGGGGTCGCCGTAGACCGTGGCGGAGCTGGAGAAGATGATGTCCTTGCAACCGTGGTTGCGCATCACGTCGACGAGCGTGAGGGTGTTGCCCAGGTTGTTGGAGTAGTACTCGATGGGCTTGCTCACGGACTCGCCAACTGCCTTGAAGCCGGCGAAGTGGATCACGCGGTCGATGTGGTTCTCGTCAAAGACGGCGTTCATGACCTTCTCGGAGGCGTTGGAGAGGTCGTCGACGATGACGACCTTGTATCCGTCTTGGAGAAGTTCCACCACCGTGTGGCTGCCGATGAAGCCGGCGCCGCCGGTGACGAGCACGCAGGTGTTCTTGGGGTCTTTTGCTTCGCTCATGGGTTTCCTTTCGGGTCTTGTGCCAAGGTACCTCGCGGCGAATAAGCCA
>CACYGL010000053.1 GCA_902773995.1 uncultured Coriobacteriaceae bacterium
GAGGGTGAGATAGATCGAGACGAACGCAGTAGCCGCAAACACCCCGAGCGACGGAAGGAGCACGCGGAAAAATCGCGCATAGCGCCAATGCGTTCTCTTAACCGCCATCCAAGACCTCCTGCTATTGGCTCACAAACGCCCCATCGCCCACTTCAATGAGAAGAACTTCTCGCAAAAGCCGTCAACTGTCTGTCGTACAAGTAGATGAACCTGGGATTTTATTGTCGTATAGGCAACGGGGGGATGTCGGACACCGCAGCAATCACGTACGAAACCTCGCTTCGGGCGTCAATTCCGCGCCGGAGGGTGCATTGTCGCAGCAGGTACGTATGAAACCTCGCTTCGGGCGTCGTATTGGCGCCGGAGGGCGCATCTTGGCAGCAAGCGTACGAAACCTCACCCCCGGCGTCGCCCCGACGCCGAAGGGCGCATTCCATCAGGACGACCCCCACATGAAAGAGCCCTCCGGCGTCATGGTGACGCCGGAGGGCTCGGAAGCGCACGGGACCCTTGCGCAGCGCGGCGATGGCCTGGATGAGCGCCGTCGCGCCGGACATGGTCGTGGCCATGTCGACGCCGCGGTTCACGGCCTCGCTGCGAATCTTGGCGCCGTCGCCGCGCGAGCTCCCGCCGCGCGGGGTGTTGATGAGGAACGCAATCTCGCCCGCGGCCATCATGTCGAGGACGTTGGGGCTGCCCTCGCTGATGGGTCGTACGACCTCGCACGGAATACCAGCTGCACGCAGTGTCTTTGCCGTGCCGCGCGTGGCAACGAGGTCGTAGCCCAGGTTCGTGAGCGAGAGCGCCACGGGCGCGATGGAGCGCTTATCTCGATCGCACACAGAGACAAACACCTTGCCCGACATGGGAATCTCGTAGTCAATGGCCTCGCGCGTCTTGGCGTAAGCCTTGGGGAACGTCGTGTCGATGCCCATGACCTCACCCGTGGACTTCATCTCGGGCCCAAGGTGGACGTCGGCACCCGGGAAGCGGCTCCAGGGCATGACGGCCTCCTTCACGGCGTAATGCGTGGGCGTGCGGTCCTCGGGCGGAAGCCCCAGCTGGGCAATGGTCTCGCCGGACATGATGCGTGCGGCGCAGCGCGCAAGGGGCACTCCGGTTGCCTTTGACGAGAAGGGCACCGTGCGGCTGGCGCGAGGGTTGAGCTCGATGACCAGGACCTGCTCGTCCTTGACCGCAAACTGGATGTTGAGAAGGCCGTGGATGTCCACCGCAAGCGCAAGCTTGCGGGTAATCTCGCGCACGCGCTCCACGATGGCGGAGTCGCCGGAGTGGATGCCGCACTCCTCGATGTGCTCGAGCACCGAGCCCACGTAGCACTGGGTGCCGTCGCAGAGGGCGTCAACGTCCAGCTCGATGGCGTCCTCGAGGAAGGAGTCAAGGTAGACCGGGTGATCGGGCGAGACGCGCGTGGCCTCGGCCATGTAGGTGCGCAGGTCGTCGTGGTC
Source organism: uncultured Coriobacteriaceae bacterium (assembly GCA_902773995.1). GTDB lineage: Bacteria > Actinomycetota > Coriobacteriia > Coriobacteriales > Atopobiaceae > Tractidigestivibacter. The sequence goes on from CACYGL010000053.1 coordinate 1,470, forward strand.
GTAGACAATAGCCATGCCACGACCGCCCAGCACGTAGCTCGGGCGCACGAGCAGCGGGTAGCCAATGCGACGCGCGACCTCGGTGGCGTCCTCCATTGTTTCTGCCGTCGAGGAGAGCGGATAGGAAATCTCCAGGCGGTCGAGCAGGCTCGCGAAGCGATCACGATCCTCGGCCAGGTCGATGGCCTCGGGCTGGGTGCCCATGATGGGGACGCCTGCCGCCTTGAGCCTGCCGGCGAGGTTGATGGGGGTCTGGCCGCCCAGCGTCACGATGACGCCCACGGGCTTCTCGACCTCGATGACGTTCATGACGTCCTCAAAGGTGAGCGGCTCGAAGTAGAGGCATAGGCGGCGTGCACGCAGCAGTAATCAAACTCGATGCCCTGGCCAATGCGGTTGGGGCCGGCCGAGAGAATCACCACGCGGGGTTTCTCGGCCTCCGTGCGCTCGGTGGCGCCGCCGTCCTCGTAGGTGAAGTAGTGGTAGCTCGTGCGGGCGGCAAACTCGCCTGCGCAGGTATCGACGGTCTTCACGAGCGGGCGCACGCCCACGACCTCGCGCACGGCGCGCACGACCTCCTCGCTCGTACCGGTGAGGTGCGCGAGCTGGCGGTCCGAGAAGCCAAGCTCCTTGGCTGCCAGCATGTGGTCGTGGTCGAGGCCAATAAGGCCCAGCTCAGAGATAACACGCTCGGCGGTGACGATGTCGGCGATGCGGTTTAGGAACCAGCGGTCGATGTGCGTGAGCCCAAAGACGCGCTCCACGCCCCAGCCACGACGGAGTGCCTCGGCCACGTAGAGGATGCGCTGCGGGGTGGGCGTGGCCACGCGCTCCTCGAAGGCCTCCTCGTCGAAGGAGTCGTTGCCGTCTGCCCCCAGGCCAGCGTGGCCCTGCTCGAGCGAGCGCATGGCCTTCTGCAACGCCTCCTCGAAGGTGGAACCAATGGCCATGACCTCGCCCACGGCCTTCATGCGCCGAAGCAGGCTGGCGTGGCCTGCGTGATGTCGTTGGTAATCTCGTCCAGCGTGTAGCCAACGGCGAGAAGCGCCGCCTCCTTGGCAATGGGGAAGCCAGTGGCCTTGGATGCAAGGGCCGAGGAGCGGCTCACACGCGGGTTCATCTCGATGACGATCACGCGGCCGTCGTTGGGGTTCACGGCAAACTGCACGTTGGAGCCGCCGCAGGCAACGCCCACGCGCTCGAGCACGGCAAGCGAGTAGTCACGCAGGCGCTGCATCTCGAAGTCGTTGAGCGTCTGGCAGGGCGCCACGGTGATGGAGTCGCCGGTGTGCACGCCCATGGGGTCGAGGTTCTCGATGGAGCACACCACGATGCCGTTTCCGGCGGAGTCGCGCATGACCTCCATCTCGATCTCTTTCCAGCCCTCGAGGCTCTGCTCGATGAGAACCTCGGAGTTGGCTGAGAGCGCCAGCCCCTCGCGGGCAATACGCACCAGGTCATCGTGGGTGTACGCCATGCCGCCGCCCGCGCCTCCCAGCGTGTAGGCGGGACGGATCACCACAGGGTAGCCAATGTCTTCCGCCGCGCGCTCGCACTCCTCGAGCGTGTGCGCGGTCTCGGAGCGGGCGACCTCCAGGCCAATGTCACGCATGGCCTCGGCAAAGAGCTCGCGGTCCTCGCCGGTCTGGATGGACTCGATGTCGCAGCCAATGACCTCCACGCCGTACTTGTCGAGCACACCCTGCTCGGCCAGCGCAACGGCGCAGTTGAGACCCGTCTGGCCGCCCATGTTGGGCAGCAGCGCGTCTGGGCGTTCCTTGGCGATGACCTTAGCAACCGAGGCGGCCGTGATGGGCTCCACGTAGGTGCGGTCGGCCGTCTCGGGGTCGGTCATGATAGTCGCGGGGTTGGAGTTGACGAGAACGACCTCGTAGCCCTCCTCGCGCAGGGCCTTGCACGCCTGGGTGCCGGAGTAGTCAAACTCGCAAGCCTGGCCAATGACGATGGGGCCAGAGCCAATGATGAGGATCTTCTTGATGTCGGTACGCTTAGGCAACTAGAAGCGCCTCCCCTCGCGGACGTCGATGGCAAGGTAGTCCTCGCGCCCATCCATGAGACGCGAGAAGGACTCGAACATGTACGCCGAGTCGTTGGGGCCGGGCTTGGCCTCGGGGTGGTACTGCATCGAGAAGGCCGGCAGGTCAAGGAACTGGATGCCCTCGGGCGTGCCGTCGTTGAGGTTCACGTGCGTAAGGCGGATGCGGCCGTAGCGCTCGTTCATGGCGACGGGGGCAACGTGCATGCGGCTCCAGGTAAGGAGGCTCTCGGGATGCTCAGTGAGGCCGCCGGAGAGCTCGGGGACAAGCGGGCCAAAGGTCGAGAAGACCGGGCCGTAGTTGTGGTTCTGCGCCGTAATCTCGACCTTGCCGGTGAGAAGGTTCATCACAGGCTCGTTGCCGCCGTGGTGGCCGTAGGGAAGCTTCTCAACGCGGGCGCCCGCAGCCAGGGTGATCATCTGATTGCCCAGGCAGATGCCAAAGACGGGGAGCTTGCCGAGAATGGCGCGCACGGTCTCGGGCACGGTGGGCACGGTGTCGGGGTCGCCAGGGCCGTTGGAGAAGAAGACGCCGTCGGGCTCCATGGCAAGGATCTTCTCGGCAGGCGTGTCCCAGGGGACAACCGTGACCTCGATGCCCACCTCGGCCATGCGGCGCACAATGCCGGCCTTCTCGCCGCAATCCACGGCAACCACGCGGTGGTGCACCTCGCCCTTGGGCCTCACGACGTGCGGCTCCTTGCAGGAGACGTCGGCGACGTAGTTGTGTTCCTCAATGTGCGGGGACTCGCGGACGCGGCGGACGAGGCTCTTGGGGTCGAGGTCCGTGGTCGAGATTGCCGCGCGCATGGCGCCGCCCTCGCGAATGGCCAGGGTGACCGCGCGGGTGTCCACGCCCTCGATGCCCACGACACCACGGGACGCAAGGAAGTCCGGCAGGCTCACGACGCTCTGCCAGTTGCTTGGCGTGTAGCAGGCGTCATGGCACACAAAGCCCTTGAGGTGCAGTGCGTCTGCCTGCATGTCCTTCTCGTTGACGCCGTAGTTGCCCAGCTGGGGATAGGTGAAGGTGACAATCTGACCCGCATATGACGGGTCACTCACGATCTCCTGGTAGCCCACCATGGACGTGTTGAACACGATCTCGCCGAAGGTCTCGCCCTCCGCGCCAACGCTTCGGCCTCTGAGGGCCGTGCCGTCCTCAAGCGCCAGGAGGGCCTCCCGATGCCTGCCGCCATCGACCAAGAGGTTCACAGCAACACCGTCCTTTCCGCGTGCAGCGCCGCCGACGTGCCATAAAAAAGGAGCCGCGCGCAGCGTGCGCGTGCTCCCGAGAGGCTGGGCCGGATTCTGCGCTATGGACGCCTTCTCGGTATCTCGTACCGCTCGTTAAAGGTCGTTGCAAGTATACGGGGCATGCATGTTTCGTTGAGCGAATTCAACAAGTCTGCAACAATCCCCTATGGTTTGGCATGGATATGAATACTTGTGTGGATACCAAACATATTGTTTGGTGCCGGTGGACGGCACTGTGGGCCAGCCGCCAGCTGCCTTCTCATCAAGGCGCTGATTCCGGACGTTTAAGCCCACTTAAACGTCGAATTTTGGCGGCATGAAAGTTGTTCCGCGGAATTTGGACGGTTAGGGCACCTAAAACGTCCAAGAGGAGCGGCATTACAAGTATCGCGAGCGGGCCGCTTCTGAAGGTGAAAACACAAAGGCCCTCCGGAGACGTCACGCCGCCGGAGGGCCAGACCAATCACTTGCCGAGAAAAACGCAGCTCAGCGGGCTAGCACACGCCCTGGGCCATCATGGCGTCGGCAACCTTGAGGAAGCCGGCGATGTTGGCACCAAACACGAGGTTGCCCTCATGGCCGTACTCGCGCGCAGCGGAGGCAGCGGCGCTGTAGATGGAGTTCATGATCCCCTTGAGCTTCTCGTCCACCTCGTCGAAGGACCAGGAGAGGTGCTCGTGGTTCTGGCTCATCTCGAGGCCAGAGACAGCGACGCCGCCGGCGTTGGCCGCCTTGCCGGGAGCGAAGTACACGCCGTTCTCGATGAGGAACGTGGTCGCGTCGGTGGTAGTGGGCATGTTGGCACCCTCAACCACGTACGCGCAGCCGTTGGCCACGAGCTTCTTGGCGTCATCGAGGTCAAGCTCGTTCTGCGTGGCGCAAGGCATCGCGATGTCGCACTTCTCGCCCCAGGGACGCTCGCCATCGTGATAGACGGAGCCGGGCTTGCGCTCCGCGTACTCCTTGATGCGGCCGCGCTCGACGACCTTGATCTGGCAGAGAAGGTCGAAGTCGATTCCCTCGGGATCATAGACGTAGCCGTTGGAGTCGGAGGCAGTCACCACGTGGGCGCCAAGCTGCTCGGCCTTCTGGATTGCGTACTGGGCAACGTTGCCGGAGCCGGAGATGCAGACGGTCTTGCCCGCAAGCTCCTCGCCCTTCTCGGTGACCATGTTCTCGAGGAAGTAGACAGCGCCGTAGCCCGTGGCCTCGGTACGGGCGAGAGAACCGCCGTACGGGATGCCCTTGCCCGTGAGGACGCTGGACCACTCGTTGCGGACGCGCTTGTACTGGCCAAACATGTAGCCAATCTCGCGGCCACCAACGCCAATGTCACCGGCGGGGACGTCGGTGTCGGGGCCAATATGGCGGCAGAGCTCGGTCATGAAGCTCTGGCAGAACGCCATGACCTCGCGGTCGGACTTGCCCTTGGGGTCGAAGTCCGAGCCGCCCTTGCCGCCGCCCATGGGCAGCGTGGTAAGGGAATTCTTGAAGATCTGCTCGAAGCCCAGGAACTTGAGGATCGAGAGGTTCACGGACGGGTGGAAGCGCAGGCCGCCCTTGTAGGGGCCAATGGCAGAGTTGAACTCGACGCGGTAGCCGCGGTTCACCTGGACCTTGCCCTCGTCGTCAACCCAGGGCACGCGGAACATCACGATGCGCTCGGGCTCGACAAGACGCTCGAGAAGCGCGGCGCGCTCATACTCGGGGTGAGCATCGAGCGCCGGCTGAAGCGTGGTGAGGACCTCCTTGGCGGCCTGGATGAACTCGGGCTGGTCGGAGTAGCGCTCCTCCAGCTGTGCAATGACCCTCTCGGAATACGTCATGAAGTCTCCTGTTCCTCGATCTTCTGGACCCTTTCCAGACGCGCGGTGATTTCCCCGAACGCGCACATCGCAGAACATCATAGAGTTAGGAACGAGTTGAAAACGATCTATGCCTCGCTAGAGACACGATAGAAATGTGCCAGTAACCGAACGCCGTTCATATACGGGCGAATGGCAGCGTCCGACTGATCAGGCAAGATGGAACCGTTGAACCGCAGCCGGAACTACCCTATACTTCACAACGTTCGGGGCGTAGCGCAGCTTGGTAGCGCATCTGCTTTGGGAGCAGAGGGTCGCTGGTTCGAATCCAGTCGCCCCGACCAGAGAATCGCAGGTGGGGCGGGGTGATTCCCGCCCCATTTTTTGTTTTTCCTATCGAAAGACACACCAACTACTTGTCAGACGCTTTGACGCAGTTGTCCAGCTGCGCGTGGGTTATGGAGTTGCGCGGCCTGCCCGTGTCGACTGGCCACTTGACCTTCGCGTGGCCCTCGGCCGCAAGGCCCACCTGCTCCAGGCCGCGCGAGAGCGCCGGCGCGAGCGCCGATAGCCACTCCTGCGTGTGGTCGCTCACGTCAACGTTGTTCGCCATCCCGCATCACCTCGCGGCCATGGTCGCGGAGGGATCACGCGGCAAGAGAAAGGCCCCCGCCGTGGTGGCGGGGGCCTGAGCCATGCCTGGGTTTTGGGTTGGGCTACAGCATCGCGTCGAGCGCGGCCGCCGTGGCGGAGACCGCCGCCGACACGCCCATGACATCGCGCGCGGCGCTCCTTAGCGGCTCGCAGGTGGCCATGTACTCCAGGCCTTCCATCGTGACCTCTGGCGCCGACTGCGCCCACAGCACGCGCAGGGACGCGCCGTCGATGTCCTCGGTTGTCATGAGGCCGCCCACCTTGCCGGCGCGCTGGAGCTTGCACGCCAGCACGTCGCGCTGCTCCTCGCTGACGCCCAGGGCCTCCGGGCTCACCGCCGCCACGTCGAACGGTCGCCCCTCGCACCTCATGCGAACGTGACCTCCCTGCCTGTGAAGTCATGTATTCCCTCGACTGCCACCGCGTCGAGCCTGCCACCAGACATGAAAACGGTTTTTATCGTCTCAGCACCGCACAGGACGGATGTGAACCGAGTGTCTGGGACCCTGCCGTCGAGCACGAGAACCGTGTATGACTTGCTGTCACCAAAATCGAGCGGGATGCTTTCATTCACTTTCATGCCCGCCCCTCCTCTGCTCCAGGATTTTTCTCAGGTCCGACTCGTATCTGGCAAGGTTCCTTTTCGTCAGCTCAGTCTCTGATCTGGGAATATTATACCGTTCAGCGACACTCAGAAGGAACTTCTGGGCGTCTATCTCCCTCCTTGTCACCATTTCGTCGACCGGCGCGTCGGAGTAGTCTCCTCGCAGGTTCTGCTTAAAGTGAAAGACCTCCTCCAGCACCTCCGACGTGCTTGCGTCGGGTCTAAGAAGCACCGCGTCATCTAGGCTTGAGGCGCCGGCTCCGAGCTTGTCAAGATGCTCCTCCGCCTCGGCGTCCCTCTTGACAACTCCGCCGTGTCTTTCGACGTAGTTCTTCTGGGAGTTGTAAAGGGCATCGTTGACGACCCTCACATTGCGGCGTGGCTTGTCCTGCTTCCTCGTAAGCTCGACGGCTTCCTTTAGCGCCTCCTGCTGCTCTGCCCTGGTCATCGACGGGAAGTCGCGGCCGGTCCTGCCGTCGGAGTTGAGCTGTGACACTATGCGCCTTCGCAGCTGCGCCTTGCTCATGCCGGCCCTGCTCGCGGCCATGCCCATGGCTGGCGTGTCCATGAACTCCTTGAGGCTTCGCCCGCTTGGCTTGGGCCTCTTCGGGTCCCTCCCGGCCTTCCAGTCCTCGTAGCTGGTCTCAAGCTTGCTCGCGTTGCGGTCCTCGAAGGCGTCGTAGCCCGGCACGGAGGCCACCAGCGTGCAGCGGCAGTTCCACACCTCGGAGGCCGGCCCCGTTGGGTCGCCCGGGTAGCGCAGGCCGTTGCTGAACCGGCCGTCGTCGCCCACAAGGAGGCACAGATTGCCTCTTCTCCGAAACCTCACACGTGTTGTTTCTTATTTGATTTTGCCAGCAGACTAACAGGGATTTTCTCGCAACAGATAAGAATAGAAACAACACGTGTGAGGTTTAGGCGAGGCCGCAGCAACACAAAAGGCGCCTTCGATAGTCCTCCTCGGGCGTCGAGATGGGAGAAATGCCAAACTCGCGCACCAGAATGTCAAGGACGTTGGGGCTCACGAAAGCAGGGAGCGTAGGCCCAAGCTTGATGTCCTTGATGCCCAGGTAGAGAAGGGCAAGCAGGTCTGCAACAGCCTTCTGCTCGTACCAGGAGAGCACGATCGAGAGCGGCAGGTCATTCACGCCACAGTCGAAGGCATCCGCAAGAGCCAGGGCAATCTCGACGGCGCTGTAGGCGTCGTTGCACTGGCCGATGTCGAGAAGCCTGGGGATACCGTCAATGTCGCCCAGGTCAAGGTCGTTGAAGCGGTACTTGCCACACGCAAGGGTGAGGATGACCGTGTCCTTGGGAGCCTGCTTGACGAGCTCGGTGTAGTAGTTACGGCCGGGCTTGGCGCCGTCGCAGCCGCCAACGAGGAAGAAGTGCTTGATCTTGCCAGCCTTGACGGCGTCGACAACCTTGTCGGCAACCGAGAGCACCGCCGCGCGAGCGAAGCCAGTCACGACCTTGGTGCCGCCGTTAATGCCCGTGAGCTGCACATCCTCGTCGTAGCCACCAAGCTCCTTGGCCTTCTCGATGACCGGGGTGAAGTCCTTCGCTCAGGATAGGAGACAACCTCAGTCGTGAAGACGCGATCTGCGTAGCTGGGGCGAGGAGGCATGAGGCAGTTCGTGGTGAACACAAAGGCAGCGGGGACGTTTGCGAACTCCTTCTGCTGGTTCTGCCATGCGGTACCAAAGTTGCCCTTGAGTTGCGGATAGCGCTTGAGCTCGGGATAGGCATTGGCGGGCAGCATCTCGCCGTGCGTGTAGACGTTGACACCCGTGCCCTCGGTCTGCTCGAGGAGCAGCTTGAGGTCGTGGAGATCGTGGCCGGAGATGACGATGAAGGGGCCCTTCTCGATCTTGAGCGAGACCTCGGTGGGCTCGGGCATGCCATAGGCGCCGGTGTTGGCTGCGTCGAGAAGGCCCATCACGTCGTGGCTGAGCTTGCCCACCTGCATGGAGACAGCGAGAAGCTTGTTGAGGTCGCTCTCGGTGGCAAGGGTGGCAAGGCAATCGACGAAGGCCTGCTGCGCCTCGTCGCTCACGGAACCGAGCATGCGAGCGTGATACGCGTAGGCAGCAGCTCCACGCAGCCCAAAGAGAATGAGCGACTTCAGAGAACGCACGTCCTCATTGTCAGACCAGACGTGACCAAGGAGGAGGTCCTGGGCAGCCTCGACGCCCGCTGCCGCGGCAATGCGCTCCTTCTCAGCACGCACGTTCACCGTGATAGCGTCGACGGTGTCCTTGGAGAAGTTGACGTTGGTGATGCAGGTGAAGAGCCCGCTAACGATGAGCTTGTCGGCAAGCTCGCTGCGAGTGCCGGCCTGCTTGCAGGTGCAGGCGAGACCCACGAGCGCACCCGTGAGCTCATCCTGGGCAAGCGCGACGTCGAACGGCTTGCCGCAGACGCCCGCCTTGCCGGTGCACGCGGTGCACTTCGCCGTCTGCTCACACTGGAAGCAGAACATCTTCTCGTCCATTGGTTTCCTCTCTCTTTGGGTGGTTCGTCGAGAACAAGTTTGCTCGCTGGGTAGGAAGTGCTATGTTGTGGTCACAACATTTTCGATATTTGGTGGTGACACATGCGTGGAGTAGATGCCGAGTTCCTTTGCAAGACGCCTCTCTTTGCGGGCGTGACGCCCCAAGAGGTGACCGAGATGCTGGGATGCCTTGCCGCGCGTCCCAAGACATACGAGAAGGGCGAGTTCGTCTGGGTGGAAGGCAGCCCCGTGACCAGCGTGGGAATTGTCCTTGAGGGCGGCGTGCGCGTGGAGGGCGCGGACGTCTGGGGCAACGCCAGCGTGATGGGAAGCTTTGCTGTGGGCGAGCTCTTTGGCGAGGCCTTCGCGGCACTTCCGGGTGAGCCGCTGCTCACCAATGTGGTGGCAACAAAGACACCCACGCGAGTGCTCTTCATCGACGTCACCCACATCATGCACAGCTGCCCGAGGGCATGTGCCTACCACGCGCGGGTTGCCGAGAACCTCCTGGCATCCGTTGCGCGCAAGAACGTGCGCCTTACCCGAAGGATTCGCGACGCTGCCCCAAAGTCAATCAAGGGTAAACTGCTCGCGTACCTCTCAACACAATCGAAGCTTGCGGGGTCGAGCGAGTTTGACATTCCGTTCACGCGCCAGCAGCTTGCCGACTACCTGGGAGTTGACAGGTGCGCGCTCTGCTCCGTGATCGGCGAGCTTGAGCGAGAAGGCAAGCTCACGGCAAACCGCCGTCACTTCTCGCTTCCCGTGGTGGCAGCCAGGCGATAGCGGGCCCTCTCCCCTATCCGCGCAGCGCCGATGCGACCTCGCTGCGAAGGCGCGGCAGGACGTCCGTCTCGAACCAGGGGTTCCGGCTCATCCAGAGCTGGTTTCTGGGAGAGGGATGCACAAGCGGGAAGAAGCGCGGCAGGTAGTCGGCATAGTTGCGGACTACGTCGGTGAGCTTTGCTGACGAGGAGAGCTCGAGGTAGCGCCGGGTGGCGTAGGAGCCCACCAGCACGGTGAGCCGCACCTGGGGCATCATGCCGAGAAGCACGGGGTGCCACTTCTCCGCAAACCCACGACGAGGCGGAAGGTCGCCAGACTTGCCCTTGCCGGGGTAGTAGAAGTCCATGGGGAGAAGGGCGACGGCGGAGGGGTCGTAGAACGTGGCGCGGTCGATGCCCAGCCAGTCGCGCAGGCGGTCGCCGCTCTTGTCGTTCCAGGGAATGCGTGTCTCCTGCGCAACCCTGCCGGGAGCCTGGCCGATAATCACCAACCGAGAAGTTGCAGAGGCCGTGTAGAGGGGGTCAATCCCCTGCCGCGTGAACTCCCCGTTCTGCTCGTCTGCGCGAATTGCCTGGAAGATATTGTCGAAATCTGCTTGAGTACCTGTCATGGAAGGGCCTCCTGCCTCAATGTTGCTGGCTCCACTGTGGCACGCGCAATGGAGCGCGTGTGTTGCGGAAACAACGAATGCCAGTACGTTGTGCTGCTATAGGCATACTGCCACGCCTCCCGCAATCACCAATCTTGTTGTATACTCTCCCTTGCTCTGCGGCGGTAGTTCAATTGGTAGAGCGTCAGCCTTCCAAGCTGATTGTTGCGGGTTCGAGTCCCGTCCGCCGCTCCATGCCATTGCAGCCCAGGGTCTTCGAGCCCTGGGCTTTTTATATCTGTCGCAATGGCAGGCTTCAAACCAAACCGTACCGTACCTCTTACCGTACAATGATGCAGCAACGCGATTTGGGAGGTATTGGATGGGCACGTCTCCGCTCGGCCGCACGCTTGTCATTGCAAACCCCGCCGCCAACCGGGGCGAGGGTGCAGAGGGCGCCGCATTTGTGCAGCGGTTCCTTGACTCCTATCGTGGCGCAACCACGTCGCACAAGGTCATTCTTACCAAGGCGGCGGGCGACGCGCAGAACCTCGCTCGCGAGGCCCGGGACTTCGACTCCGTCATTGCCCTTGGTGGCGATGGCGTTATCCACGAGGTAGTGAACGGCCTCATGGATCGCGACGAGAACGACCGGCCTCAGCTGGGCATCGTTCCCATGGGGTCCGGCAACGACTACGCACGGACCCTGGGGATGGCAATCAACGATCCATCTCGTGCCTTGGCTCAACTTGTCCGTGGCCACGTCACGCCGCTAGAAGTTGGCCGCGTAAATGGCGTGCACTTCATGGAGACACTCTCGTTTGGCATGGACGCGGCAATCGCGCTCGACACTGTGAGGCGTCGCCAAGAAGAAACGACATCCCAGCACGGCGAGGGGCTCTTCATTACGTCTGGCATCCGCATCTTCTCCGAGGGGTCCAAGGGCTGGCCTTGTCGGGCGCGCTTTGACGAGAGGCCCGAGGTAACGCTACCAACCGTAATCTTTGCGGTGCAGGTTGGTCCCACCTATGGCGGCGGCTTTACCATTTGCCCCGACGCCGATCCATCCGACGGGCTTCTCGACGTGTGCTACAACGTCAAGATTCCAAGCCGCCCATGGCTGCTTTCCCTCTTGGGACTTGCGAGGTTTGGCCATCATACGGGCTCGAGCTGTGTGAACCTGCTTAAGTTCACCCATGCAACGATCGACTTCGAGACGCAACCGCCCTGCCAGGTAGATGGCGAGGAGCTCTGCGGAACGCACTTCGAGGTCGACGTGGTGCCTAAGGCGCTCCGCGTCATCGTGCCGTAGTGGTCTCAAACTGGATACCCAACGGGGCTAGGCAACAGTTCGCATGACGCTCACAACTTGCATCGAAGTGGCCTTCGTTGCACGTTTCGCCAAGAATTTGCGCTGAAAGCCCTTCTGTTACACTACTTTTTCTTGATTTGATTCAAGAATAACAGGTAATTGCAAACTTGATATAGAGGCTGAGCTGCGGATCTTTTCCCAACACTTTAATGGGCTACTTACAGGAGAGCCAAAAACTCATGTAATGTAGGCGAGTTCGATGCATTGGAGTGTTTAGATGTGTAAGGTAGGCCACTTCGATGCAATAAATTTGCGACAATGTCACACCATGGAGCACAACTGAAATATCTTACGGCAGTTAACGTGCGATAAGACAAAGGGAAACTCCCCTTGTCTCAAAAGGGTCCCGGCGCCAGAGCGTCGGGACCCTTCGTTTCGAAGCCCTTTGCAGCGTGCCTGCACTCTCCTACTTGGCAGCCGCCTGGAGCATAGCCTTGACCTCGGTCGCGGTCTTGAGTGCCATGACCTTCTCGGCCAGAGCGTCGGCCTCCTCCTTGGTCCAGAGGGAGAGGATCCTCCTCGTGCGCAGGATGGAGGGAGCGGAGACGGAGTACTCGTCCAGGCCAAAGGACATGAGGATGGGGATGAGCAGCGGGTCTGCCGCGGCCTCGCCGCACATGCCGACCATGATGCCAGCCTTGTTGCCCTCGCCGATGATGCGCTGGAGCGAGCGCAGAACCGCCGGCTGGTACACCTGGTAGAGGTAGCTCACGCGATCGTTGCCGCGATCGGCGCACATGGTGTAGCCGATAAGGTCGTTGGTGCCAATGGAGAAGAAGTCGCACTCGGCGGCGAGGTCGTCGGCTATGAGCGAGGCGGCAGGCGTCTCGATCATGGTGCCAACCTCGATGTTCTTGTTGTACGCAACACCGCGCTCGTCGAGGTCGTGCTTGCACTCCTCGATGAGGGCCTTTGCCTGGCGCACCTCGTCGATGGTGGTGACGAGCGGCAGCATGATCTTGATGTCACCAAAGGCGGACGCGCGCAGCAGGGCGGTGAGCTGGACCTTGTACTGGTCGGGGTTGTTCAGGCAGTAGCGCACGGCGCGGAAGCCCATGAAGGGGTTCTCCTCCTTCTGCAGGTGCAGATAGGGGATCTCCTTGTCGCCGCCCACATCCAGCGTGCGGATGATGACCGGCTTGTCCTTCATGCGGAGGGCGACCTTCTGGTACGCGGCGAACTGCTCGTCCTCGCTGGGGAGCTCCTTGGCGTCCATGAACAGGAACTCGGAGCGAAAGAGGCCCACGCCCTCGGCGTCGTGCTCGAGTGCGGCGTTGGCGTCATCGGGGTTACCAATGTTGGCAACCAGCAGCTTCTTGTCGCCGTCACCGGTCACGGTCTCCTTGCCGCGGTAGGCCTCGAGGGCGGCCTTCTCCTCGGCGAACGCCTTGGCCTTGGCACGGTAGTGCTCGAGGTCGTGGTCGGAAGGCTGAGAAATGACCTTGCCGTTGGTGCCGTCGACGACAACCATGTCACCGGTCTTGATGTTGACGGTGGCATCCGCAACGGAGAGAACCGCAGGGATCTCGAGCGCGCGGGCGATGATGGCGGAGTGGGACGTACGGCCACCGGTCTCGGTGACGATGCCCGCGACGTTCTCCTTGTCGATGTCGGCGGTCATGGACGGCGTGAGCTCGTGCACCACGACGATGGAGTTCTCGGGCAGCGTGGACAGGTCGACAACCTCCTTGCCCAGAAGGTCGGCAAGAAGACCAGTCTTAACGTCTGCGACGTCGGCCGCGCGCTCGCGGAAGAGCTCGTCGTCCATGTTGGCATACATGGTGTAGAAGGTGCCGTAAGCCTCGCTCACGGCCTGCTCGGCGCACATGCCGGAGTCGATGGAGCCCGTGACCATCTCACGGATGCCCTCGTCCTCGGCAAACTCGATGTGAGCACCCATGATGGCGGCTGCGTCCTCGCCAACCGTCTGCTTCATGCGGTCGATCTGGGCGTTGGTCTGCTCGACAAACTTCTCGACAGCAGCAGCATAGCGGGCCTTCTCGGCCTCCGGATCCTCCGGCGCATGCGGCGTGAACGAGAGGTCAGGCTCGACGGCTACACGGGCCACGCCAATGCCGATGCCATCAGATGCGTTTACTCCCTCATACATTGCAATCCCCCTCATAACCGGCCGCCATGCGGCCACCTCCCAGAATGCCAAGCGCCCCGGGTGGGACGCTAAAGAGCCGAACACAGTTTAACGCGTTACTCGTCCTCGAGGGACTGCTTCTCCCCATCGTTTCCCTCGGCAGCAAGATCCTGAGCCTCAGCGCGCGCCTTTTCGTTTTTGATATCGTCCGCGATGCTCGCCGGCATCTCGCGACCCATCTTCTTGTAGAGAGCGGTAACCACGCGGTCGATGGTCGAGCGCTTGGCGATGCCCTTGCTGGCAGCGGTTGCCGTACCGCAGGCGGAAGCGTAGATGAGAGCGTTCTCGTAGTCCATGCCACGGGTAACCTTGGCAAGGAAGCCCGCGACCATGGAGTCACCGGCGCCGGTTGCGTTCACGAGACGCACGCGTGCCGTGGGCACCATGTGCTCGGTGCCGTACTCGTCGAGCAGGAGTGAGCCGTTGCCACCACAGGAGACGATAACGTTGCGGGCACCGCCCTCCTGGAGCTTCTTGGCATACGGGAGGCAGTCCTCGGGCGTCTCGGGCATGGGATCGGCCTTGAAGATGCGGCCGACCTCGTGGTTGTTGGGCTTGATGAGGAAGGGGTGAGCTTTGATGGACTCCATGAGGAGCTGGCCGGGGGCATCGACCACAAACTGGATACCACGGCCGGAGAGGCGGGCCATGATCTGGTTGTACATGTCCTCAGGCAGGGAGTTGGGGATAGAGCCCGTAAGCACGAGGGTATCGCCGGACTGGAGGACGTCCATGCGGTCGAGAAGCTCGTCGACCTTCTTCTGCGGAATCTTGGGGCCCATGCCGTTGACCATGGTCATGACGATGCCGTTGAGTTTGACGTTGATGCGCGTGTAGCCACGGTCCAGCTTCACGAAGTTGCTGGCGATACCAGCCTCCTGGAGCTCGTTGATGAGGTACTCACCCGTGAAGCCCGCTACGATGCCCATGGCAACGTTGACCACGTCGAGCTCGTTAAGAAGCGTGGAGATGTTAATGCCATTGCCACCGCAGTAGAGCTCCTCGCTCGAAGAACGGTTGGTGTAGCCCATATCCAGCGTGAGGGGGTGCATAACGTAGTCAAGCGCGGGGTTCAGGGTCATGGTGTAAATCAACGCAAGCTCCTTCCAGCGGGTTACCTCGGCAAGGTACAGTATGCCGCAATTGGGCAACGAGGGAGGTGGAGTCGTTCTCACCCCGCAAACCCCATGCAGCGCCTGCGCCGGCGTAATTTAACACCAAGTGTACCGTATCGAAACCTTGCTCCCACGTACAAAACGAGGCCATGACGAACGGCTTTCAAAAGTGTGTGGGCAAGAGCCAATCGAAAGCGAGAAGAAGCTGGCCGGGCGATTCGCGCCACGAAAAAAGCCCAGGGCGACACGTGCCCTGGGCTGCGGATTCGTGGTGGGTCGTGAGGGGGTCGAACCCTCGACCTTGGGATTAAGAGTCCCCTGCTCTACCAACTGAGCTAACGACCCATATTCAACTGAGCTACACCCACCATTTGGCCCACCTCGTGAAGCGCTCGTTTATTATGACAAAGAATCAGACGGATGCAAGCACTTTCTTGAAGAACTTTTTCGAGAATCACATTCGAATGGCACCAATTTCGCAAAAGACCAGGTCACACGCCCACTGCCTCAACACAGGACCTTCAAAAAGAGATTCCGGACCTACTTCTAGTCCTCGGCCGTGGCTAAGAACTCCCGCACGCGAGCATCCGTTGGGTTCTCCATGACCTCCTCGGCAGGCCCCTCCTCCACAATCCTCCCGTCGAGGAGAAACGCCACGCGGTCCGAGACGTCACGAGCAAAGCCCATCTCGTGGGTCACGATGCCTATAGCCATGCCGTCAGCGGCAAGCTCACGGATGATGCGGCGCATGTCTGCCGTGAGCCTGGGGTCAAGCGCCGAGGTTGCCTCGTCGAAATAGAGCACCTTGGGGTGCATGGCAAGCGCACGCGCGATGGCCACACGCTGCTGCTGGCCTCCTGAGAGCTGGTTGGGTACCTTCTCGGCATGCTCCGCAAGGCCCAAGCGCTCAAGGATCTGCTTGGCCTCTGCCTCGACCTTGGCAGGGTCTCTCCCCTGCACCGCAATAGGGGCGTCGCAGACGTTGCGCATGACGGTGAAGTGCGGGAAGAGGTTGTAGTTCTGGAACACAATGCCAAACTGCATGCGAGCCTTTGCGCTGGCATCCTTGGAGTAGCTGGCCCTGCCGTTCTCGTCCCGCTCGGTCACGCGGAGGCTGCCGTAGTAGAGCTCGCCCGCATCAAAGGTGTCAAGCAGCGTGAGGCAGCGCAGAAGCGTGGACTTGCCGGCGCCCGAGGGACCAATGACCGAGACGACCTCGCCACGCGCGATAGAGAGCGACACGTCGTGGAGCACCTCTCGGCCCGAGAAGGACTTGCGTGCGCCCTTCACGTAGACGGCAGGCAGGCCCAGAATCTGCGAGACGGAGGCGTCGGGCACGGGAATCTGGTGACGAGACGCGCGGGCGTCGTGCTTCTCGGCGTTAGTCATGGTAGTAGTCCAGCTTCTTCTCGATGCGCCTCATGATGTACTCGATGATGAGGCAGGTGACCCAGTAGATGAGCGCGGCCACGGCGAAGGCAGCCATGGTGCGCTGGCTCGTGACGATGGCGCGCGCCTGCGTGAACATCTCGAGGACGCCCAGCGAGAAGGCCAGCGAGGTGTCCTTGACGAGCGTGACCACCTCGTTGCCCATGGCGGGAAGCACGCGCTTGACCACCTGCGGCAGAACGATGCGCTGGAAGGTCTGGCGGCTGGAGTAGCCAAGGACCTCGGCGGCCTCGTACTGGCCGCGCGGAATGGACTGGATACCCGAGCGGTAGATCTCAGCGAAGTATGCCGCATAGTTGATGACAAACGAGATGAGCACCGCGATCATGGGGAAGTTCGCATCGGTCTTGAGGCCAAACACGTAATACGGCATGAAGGAGACAGCGAACATCTGAAGCATCAGGGGCGTGCCGCGCAGCACCGAAATGAAGAGCTGCATGAGCAGCGAGAGCGGCTTGAACTTGGAGAGGCGTCCCAACGCCACCAGCATGCCCAGGGGAATGGACCCCACGAGCGTCACCGCAAAAATAATCATCGATATTCGATACCCCGAGAGGAGCATCCCCATCATCGTTCCAAAGTCCACCTTACCAGCTCCCTTGCCGCACCGTTGCGTGCGCTGTTGTTGTCGTGATTGCGCAGTTGCGCCTACGCCTTGGGCAGGCACCAGAGGTCGTAGGAGACGCCCTGGTCGACGTACTTCTCGCAAAGCTCCTTGACGGTGCCCTCGGAGTCGAGCGCCTGGAGGTCGGCCTCGACGGTCTTGGCGAGCTGGGCGCCGTCGTCCGTCTTGGCAAAGCCAACGCCAAAGTGCTCGGAGTTGAGGTTCTCGTCCAGGATGCGGAACTCCGAGGTCTTGTCACCAATGTTGAAGACGGCAACGGGGTAGTCGATGGCGATGGCATCCACCTGACCGCTCTCGAGCATCATGAAGGCGGTGTTGTAGTTGTCGATGGTCTGGAGGTTGCCAAAGCTCTTGCCAAGCTCTTCCTGCGAGCCGCCCTCGGAGAGGACGTCGAGCGCGGCAGAGTCCGCCTGGGTAATGACGTTCTTGCCGGCGAGGTCCGAGAGCTGCTGCACGTCGGAGGAGGCAGGCACAACGATGACCTGGCGGTTCTCCATATACGGGTCGGTGAAGGCGTAGCCGTCCTCACGGCCCTCGATGGTGAAGCCGTTCCAGATGCAGGTGATCTGGCCGGAGTTGAGCAGCGTGTCCTTGGCGTCCCAGGAGATGGGCGTGGGCACGAGCTTCCAGCCCTCGCGGTCGCAGACGGCCTGGGCGAGGTCGATGTCGAAGCCGGTGTAGGAGCCGTCGTCGCCAACGTAGCCATAGGGCGGGAAGTCCTGGTCAAAGCCCAGGACAAAGTTGCCGTCGAAGGAGGTGGTAGAGGACGAGGACGCATCGGCCGAGCTGGAAGTTGTGCTGGAGCTGCTGGCGGTTGCGGAAGAGCCGCAGGCGGCAAGGCCAAGGGCACCCGTGATTCCCAGAGCGGCTGTGATGAACTGGCGGCGGTTGAGCGTGGCGTTGGACATGGTTGCTCCCATCTGCGGAAAAGACGTACAAAATTACGCGCGGCGCTTTAGTGCGGTAGAGTACAGGTGTACAGAATAGCCGCGACATGGCCCACGTTCAACACTTTCAGCTGCCATGCATCCTTTGCTTAACAATTGGAGCCTGCCGCCGGCGGCACTGTTGAGGAGGTTTACCGGAGTTTCAGAACGAAGCACATGAAACGCCGATATTCTCCTCAACAGCGCACGAGAAGGGCGACCACGCACGGCATGCCCAACGGTCTGACAGTTGTCCAAACTACGCACGGTAAGGGTCAAGGCGAGCAAACGCCCAGCACTCCACAAACCTGAATCGCGACCGTGTGCAGTTCAGCGGCCGCAAGGCGATGGCGCAACTCCACCGTTGGACCCGCAAAGAAAACCGACTATGGTATGGAGCGGAGAAGGCAGGCGACCAAGGAGGAGCGCATGAACAGCATGGCCCAGGGACTTGGCGAGAATGACACCGGCCTTGACGAGGTTCGCAGGGCGCTCGAGCTAGAGCCCTCGCTTCTGGAACGCGTGACCAGAAACGAGCATGTCTGGCAAGGCAAGATCTTCTCCGTGGACCACCTCGAGGTAGAGCTCGCGGACGGCTCGCATGCGTGGCGCGAGGTCGTGCACCACCACGGCGGCGCGGGAGTCGTGGCCATACAAAGCGGCAGGGTGTGCCTGGTGCGTCAGTACCGGGTGGTGCTTGGCCGAGTAACGCTCGAGATCCCGGCCGGCAAGCTCGAGGGGGGCGAGCAGGGCGAGAGCTGCGCCGCACGAGAGCTTGTCGAGGAGACCGGCCTTCGAGCCGAGAAGCTCGTGCACCTGGCAACCGTGCTGGGATCTCCCGCCCCGACGAGGGCGAGGTCGTCCGCGTGGTTTGGATTCCGTTGGACGAGGTCATGCACGCAATCTCTGCAGGACTCATCCAAGACGGGAAGACCGTCGCGGGGGTTCTTGCCGCACGAGCGCTTCTCGGCGATGAGCCAGCGGGCGACTTGCGCTAGAATGTCAGAGCCGCACAGGCAACGCTCCCTTAACTCAGCTGGATAGAGTAGCGGACTTCTAATCCGAATGTCGAGGGTTCGAATCCCCCAGGGAGCACCAGAAAAGACAAGCCCAGAGCACGATAAGTGCCCTGGGCTTTTTCTTTGAAGCGCCGTGACGGCCCCTCAGGCAGGAGTGCTGAAGATCTCTCCCCCTACTTCACGCCAGCCAAGTCGCCACGGTTGAGTGCCTCCTCGTAAAGGTGCTTAAAGACAACGCTGCCATGCAGGCCGTCGTGCTCGAACTCGTTGGTCACCCAAGCGTGGCTCGCGCCCACGCGAGAAAGCGTGTCTAGCTGAAGGCCCGAGTCCACGTAGGCATCGTCGAAGTAGACGGCCGCCTGGAGCGGAACCTCGTTTCTCGCCAGCTGGTCCTGGTCGTACAGGTGTCCAAACTCGGTGTCGGCCATGAGGACGTCCATTGCGGGGGCAAACGGCGTAAGCGACGGGTCCTCCTCGAACATCCAGGGGAACATCGCCTCGGCAAAGAGCATGAGGGGACGCGCGCCCTCGGAGAACTCCGGCCTCGCTGCCGCCTCGCGCGCGGCCGCCCACCCAATGGGCTCGTCAAGCGTGCCGTCCGCGTAGATGAACTCCTGAAGCGTCCAATAGAGCGGGCTTGCGTACGAGGAGGTCATTGACTGCACCTGGTCGAGGAAGCCGCCAAAGAGACGCACATGGGAGGCGTCTCCGCCCACCGCGGCAAGGGCATCGTCACAAGAGCCGTCGCCATCGGCAAAGGCAACGTCAAAGAGGGAGTGCAGGCGCTCCGGCGCGGGCTTCATGCCAAGGCCGCCACCCACCAGCTGCAGACGCCTCACCGAGAAGGGTGAGCCATCAGGCAGGGCCACGTCACCTGCGGCAAGGCGGTCTGCCACGAGCGACACGCGCTTCTCGTCCTGGGGGTAGCGCTCGTAGTAGGCGCGGGTCTTGGCAGCCATGCGCGGGAACGTGTGCGCATAGACCTCGGCGGCGCTTGCCGGCACATGAGGAATGCCGCCGCAGGTAAAGCTCGCAGCAACGCCCTCCGGGAAGGTGGAGAGGTTTGCCAGGGTGAGAAACCCGCCATAGCTTTGGCCCAGCGTCACCCACTTGCGACCGCCAAACTCCGTAAGTCGCAGGTACTCGAAATCCCTGATGATCGAGTCCGCAAGGAATCGCTTGAGGTAGTCCGCCTGGAGACGTGCCGGGTCCGCGCCCTGCGCGGCAGCCTCGGCACCCACGGCAGCAATGCAAGCACCATCCACGCGAGAGGAGCGACCGCATCCGCGCTGGTCGGGCAAGACCACGCGGAAGTGTCTCAGCGCCTCCTCGATCCACCCGTCGCTCTGGGGTGAGAGGGGACGCGGGCACGCGCCACCGGGGCCGCCCTGGAGAAACACAATGAGCGGCAGGTCGCGGCCCACGTTCTCCGGCGAGCAGAGCACGCGGTAGAAGAGCTTGATGCTCTTCCCGACAAAGGCGGGGTTGGGTTTCTCGGCAGCACCCTCCATGGCAAGCGCGGAAGGCTCGCCCTGCTCCGCACCGGCAAGGGCTGCAGGGCTGGTGCCCCGCCAGTCGAGCGGCACATCGATGGAGTGGTCCTCGGCGTAGATGCCGGGAAGGTAGCAGCTGGAAAGCAGTGGCATGGCACTCCCCCGCCCTAGAGCAGGTACTCTGCGATCTGGACGGCGTTAGTGGCAGCGCCCTTGCGAATCTGGTCGCCGCAGCACCAGAACGTGAGGGAGTTCACGCCGTCAGGGGCCGAGAGGTCGCGACGGATGCGGCCAACGTAGACAAGGTCCTGGTCGGAGGTGTCGAGCGGCATGGGGTAGCGCAGGTTAGCCGGATCGTCCACAACCTTGACGCCAGGCGCAGCCGCAAGCGCCTCGCGCGCCTCGACGGGCGAGATGGGACGGTCGAACTCGGCCGTGATGGACTCGGAGTGCGAACGCATGACAGGGACGCGCACGCAGGTGCAGTTCACGCGGACCTCGGGAAGGTGCATGATCTTGCGACCCTCGTTCTGCATCTTCCACTCCTCCGAGGTATAGCCCTCGTCCTTGAAGGAGCCGATCTGCGGGATGAGGTTAGCCGCCAGCTGGTAGGCAAAGGGGCTCGTGTCGCCCATCTCGCCGCCATTGGCAACATGGTAGGTGGAGACAATCAGGCGGCGCAGGCCGGCGAGCTTGTGGAGCGGCCAGGTGGGCACGAGCCCGATGATCGTGGCGCAGTTGGGGTTCGCGATGATGTTGCGCGGGTGGTTGGCGATGTCTGCCGCGTTGATCTCGGGGATGACCAGCGGCACGTCGGGCTCCAGGCGGAAGGCGTGAGAGTTGTCCACGCACACGGCGCCGCGCTTTGCCGCCTCGGGGAGCAGCGCCTTTGCGGTTGCGTCCCCAGCAGCGCCCAGGACGATGTCTGCGCCCTCGAACGCCTCGGGCGTGGCCTCAACCACGGGCACGTCCTCGCCGTTAAAGGAGACGGTCTTACCAACGGAGCGGGCACTCGCCAAAGGCACGAGCTTGCCCACGGGGAAGTTCCTCTCCTCGAGGCACTGGATCATCTGCGTACCAACGACGCCCGTGGCGCCGAGAATGGCGACGGTCTTGTCTGCCATGGTATTGGTTTCCTCTCTCTATGCCCGTGCGGGCGGGTGTTAGGGAAGCTAGGCCTTCTCGGCCGAGACCATCTCGTTGCGAACAAAGCGCTCGTAGATGACCTTAATTGCGCGCTCGAAGTCGGTGTTGTCAACACCCACGATGATGGAGATCTCCTCCGAGCTCTGGGTGATCATGCGAATGTTGATGCCCGCGTCGCCGAGCGCGCCGAAGATCTTGCCCGAGGTGCCGGAGCGCCTGGACATGTTGCGGCCAACAACGGAGATGAGGGCCAGCTTGTCCACCATCACGATGTCGTCGGGCTTGATCTCGCGGCGGATGTCGTTGACGATCGAGTAAATCTTGTCCTTGACGTCAGCGGCGGCCACCACGACGCCAAACGAGTCGACGCCCGTGGGGATGTGCTCGATGGAGACGCCGTAGCGCTCGAAGATGGAGAGCGCGCGAGAAATGACGCCCACCTCGTTGGACATGTGGGCCTTCTTGACGTGCACGGCCATGAAGTCCTTGCGACCGGCAATACCCGTGATCAGGTGCTCGTCGGCACCAGCCTCAGCGGTCTCGCGGATGGTTGTGCCCGCGTCCTGGGGACGGTTGGTGTTCATGATCTTGATGGGGATGTTGACCTCGCGCACCGGGAAGATGGCCTCCTCCTGGAGCACCGAGGCGCCCATGTAGGAGAGCTCGCGCATCTCGTCGAAGGTGATGCGGCGGATGGAGCGGGGGTTCTCGACGATCCTGGGGTCTGCGGAGAGGAAGCCCGAGACATCCGTCCAGTTCTCGTAGACGTCGGCGTCAAGGCAGCGTGCCGCGATGGCACCCGTGATGTCGCCGCCGCCGCGCTGGAAGAGCTTGATGGCGCCGTCGACGGTGGCTCCGTAGAAGCCGGGAAGCACAAAGGCGCCATTCCTGTGCGCAAAGTCCTTGAGACGCGCGGCGGTGCGCTCCATGTCCACGTTGCCGTCATGGTGGAACACGATCACGTCAGCCGCGTCCACAAAGGGAAGGCCAAGGTACTCGGCCATGATGTTTGCGGTGAACCACTCACCACGCGAGACCACGTACTCGGGCGAGTGCTTCTTGATGTTGGCGGCGAAGGTCTCGAACTTCTCGGCCACGGGCCACTTGACGCCCAGCTCGTCCGCGATGTCGACAAAGCGCTGCTCGATGTCGGCGAGAAGCGAGGTGCAGTCCACGTGGTACTCGATGTGCGCGTTCACCAGGAGCAGAAGATCCGTGATCTTGTTGTCCCCCGAGAAGCGCTTGCCCACGGCAGAGACCACCACAAAGCGGCGGTCGGGGTCTGCCTCGACGATGGACTTGACCTTGCGGAACTGGTCAGCGGTAGCGACGCTGGAGCCCCCGAACTTGCAGATCTTGATCATGTGATCCTCTCCTAGCTGTTCGCGGACACGGCCGCCATGAATGTGGTTGGGTCAGACTTCAGGGCATCGTCGAGAAGGGCGCGCGCCTGAGTTGCGGTGAGGTCGTCCACGATGACGGCACCGGGCTCGTAGAACGTGGCGCCAGGGATGGTGGCCTCGGTGCGGAAGACGTAGGGCCCATGGAGCATGGCGGGGTCGTACGTGAGGCCGCGCGAGAAGTCATAGGTAGGCCGCCTGCCCGCCACGCAGTCGAGAATGTCCTGGACGATGGCATTGCCCGTGGGAAGGCTTCCCGCGCCCTGGCCGTAGAACTTGAGCTCGCCAATGGAGGGCGCGTCGAGCGTCACGAGGTTGAAGTTGGTGGGCACGTTGGCCTCGAGCGTCGAGGTGCTCACGGCCACCGGCTCGACCGAGACGGCGTAGCGGCCGTCCGCCTGGACGCCGCGGCCGATGAGCTTGACCGTGAGACCGCGGCTACCAAAGAGGCTGAGGTCGTACTTGGTAAGGTTCCTGATGCCCGAGACGGGAAGATCCTGCGTGCAGGCGACGTCAAACGCCACGGATGCCGAGATGATGGTCTTGTTGCGCACGTCGATGCCATCGATGTCGGCGGTGGGGTCCCTCTCGGCAAAGCCCAGCTCCTGGGCCTTGCTCAGGACCTCGGCAAAGTCCGCGCCGTCCTTGAGCATGGAGTAGACAATGTAGTTGGTGGTCCCGTTCATGATGCCCGAGAAGGACTGGACGTCCTCGATGCGGCGCACCTTCTCGATGCTCGCGATCCAGGGGATGCCGCCGCCCACCGACGCCTCGATGAGAAGGCCAACGCCTGACTTTGAGGCGGCCTCGGCGAACTCGGCGAAGTGGGCCGCAACAACGGCCTTGTTCGACGTCACCACGTGCTTGCCGGCGTTGAGCGCCTGCAGGATGAAGGTGCGGGCGGGCTCGATGCCGCCCATGCACTCCACCACGAGCTCGATGGCAGGATCATCGACAATGTCCTGATAGTTGGGGGTCATGCGCGGGTCGGTGAGACGGTCGGGCAGCTCGAGGATGCGGGCTACCTCGACCTCGGGCACGCGCTCCTCGATGATCTGCGCAACGCCACGGCCAACGGTGCCGTACCCCAGGATGGCTATCTTCATCGGCTTCCAATCTCTTTCAACTGTGTGTCGGCGCTTGCCGTGCGACGCACTGCCATGCGCGGTACCAGCTATCATACGTGCTGGACACGATACAAGGCCTAACGACGCAAGGAGCCGACCGTGGAAACGTTCTACCACAGCACCCGTTCGCGCGGGGAATTGGTAACAAGCAAGCAAGCAATTCTCGCCGGCCTGGCGCCTGACGGAGGCCTCTACGTCTCCGACGCGCTTGGTGCGGAAAAGCTCGATCTTGCCCAGGTGTGCGCCAGCAGCTTCACCCAGACTGCCGAGCGAGTGCTTGGGACGCTCCTGCCCGACTACACGGCAGAGGAGCTTGCCGGCTGCGTGAGCGCGGCCTACGGCGCCCAGTGGGACACCCCGGCCGTGTGCCCCGTCACGCCCTTGGGCACTGACTGGCTCCTCGAGCTCTTCCATGGCCCCACCTGCGCCTTCAAGGACGTTGCCCTGCAGATGCTGCCGCAGCTCATGGGCGTTGCGCGCGAGGGCGACGGCCATGACGTGATGATCGTGACGGCCACCTCGGGCGACACCGGCAAGGCGGCGCTCGATGGCTTCTCGGGCGTGCCCCACACGGGCGTCTGCGTCTTCTATCCCTGGGGCAAGGTCTCTGACATCCAGCGCCTCCAGATGGTCACGCAGATTGGTGGAAACGTTGCCGTATGCGCCATCCGCGGCAACTTCGACGACGCGCAGTCCGAGGTCAAGCGCATCTTCTCGGACCACAGCCTCGCAGAGCGCCTCTCAGCGCGCAACGTGGTGCTCTCGAGCGCCAACTCCATCAACGTTGGCCGCCTTGCGCCGCAGGTGACGTACTACTTCGACTCGTACGCGCAGCTCGTGCGCACGGGTGCCATCGAGCAGGGCGATGAGGTCACCTACGTTGTCCCCACGGGCAACTTTGGCGACGTCCTGGCCGGCTACTACGCCAAGCGCATGGGTCTGCCCGTGCGCAGGCTGGTCGTGGCCTCGAACGCCAACGACGTCCTCACGGACTTCCTCACCACGGGCACGTACGACAAGCGCCGCCCGTTTGTGAAGACCATCTCGCCCTCCATGGACATCCTGGTCTCCTCCAACCTGGAGCGCCTGCTCTACTTTGCCTCCAACGGGGATGTTGAGCTTGTCTCGTCTCTCATGACAGACCTCGCCGAGAAGGGCGCCTACACCGTGCCAGCGACGCTTCTCGCTAGCATACAGGAGACCTTTGGTTGCGGCCGCGCAGACGACGAGATGGCGCGCGAGACGATCCGCACCACCTGGGAGCAGAGCCACAAGCTCATCGACCCGCACACGGCCGTTGCAAAGCACGTCATGGACGCGCTGCCCCAGGACGGCTCGGCGCGGGTGTGCCTCTCCACGGCAAGCCCGTACAAGTTCCCGGCAGACGTGCTGGGAGCGCTGGGTGTAGACGCCTCGGGCATGAACGGCTTTGCGAGCATGGACTCGCTCGAGCACATAACCGGCACCACCGCCCCCGTACAGCTCTCGAGCCTGCGCGACGCCGAGAGCCTCCACGACGACGTGTGCGACCGGGACAAGATGGGCGCCTTCTTGGAGTCCGCGTGCGCAAGGATCTTCCTGTGAGCGCGACCGAGAAGGGGCAGGCAGGCATGATTGGTACCGTGCGTGTAAGCGTCCCCGCAACCTCGGCAAACCTGGGCGTGGGCTTTGACGTGCTGGGGCTTGCGCTTGACCTCTCTGCCGAGTTTTCCTTCGAACCCGCAGACTCCCTGAAGATCGACGGATGCGCGCCGGAGCTTGCCGGCGAGGACAACCTGGTCTGGACCTCCTACCTCTGCGGCTGCAGGGAGTTTGGCCTTGAGCCGCAACCGCTCCACATCACGGAGTCCTGCACCATTCCCGCATCCGGCGGGCTTGGGTCCAGCTCCACATGCGTGGTTGCGGGCATCGCGGCAGCCCAGGCGCTTGCGGGCCTGCCGCTCGACCGCGAGCGCACGCTTTCTCTCGCCACTGCCATCGAGGGCCACCCGGACAACGTTGCCCCTGCCGTGATGGGCGGTCTCGTGAGCTCCTACGTCGAGGGGCAAACGACGGTCACCACGCGCTGGGTTGTTGCCGACAACCTGCGCTTTGTCTGCATGGCTCCCCCCTACCGCGTTCTCACGCGCGACGCGCGGCGAGCGCTGCCCGCCATGGTCCCCACCAGCACCGTCTCCTGGCAGGTGGGTCGCTGCCTTGCCATGGTGAGCGCCATGGCCAAGGGTGACCCCGACGCCATTCGCGCCTGCTGCCACGACCGCATCCACGAGCCATACCGTGCGCCGCTCATCCCCGACTACCAGATGCTGCACGACGTGGCGCACGAGAACGGCGCATGCACGTTCCTCATCTCGGGCTCGGGTGCCACGATGATGGCGATTGCCGACGGTGACGAGCGCGCGGCAAGCGTTGCTCGCGCGGTGAGCGAGGCCATGCCAACGCTTTGGGTTCGCACGCTGCGCGCGAGCGAGCACGGCACCACCGTGCGCGTGGCGCAGTGAGACAAAGGGACAGTCCCTTTGTCTCATCGTTGGAGTTCGCCCGAAGGCTGCTGTTGATGCAAATGGCAACCCATGGCCCCTCGGCGACAATAATTCGCCGAGGGGCCTCTTAATGAGACAAAGGGACTGTCCCTTTGTCTCACGGAAACGTTACGGTGATTTGGGTGCCCTTGCCCAGCTCGCTCTTGAGGTCAATCGTCGCGTCATGGAAGGCGGCGGCGTGCTTCACGATTGCAAGCCCCAGACCGGTTCCGCCCTTCTCGCGACTGCGCCCCTTGTCAACGCGATAAAAGCGCTCGAAGACCTTGGCCTGGTCCTCCTGCGGAATGCCTATGCCCGTGTCGCTCACGCGCACGCAGGGCTGGCCGTTCTGCGGCAGCACCCACACAAAGACGCTTCCGCC